>NZ_JBFJTH010000068.1:0-19000 GCF_041625495.1 Litorivivens sp.
CCGAAACTATATAGCCAGCCAACACCGGCAATACCGCGCCGTTCATGGTCATGGACACCGAGACCTTGTCGAGCGGAATGCCGTCGAACAACACTTTCATGTCTTCGACTGAGTCAATCGCAACACCCGCCTTACCCACATCACCCGTTACCCGGGGGTGATCCGAGTCATAGCCACGGTGGGTAGCCAGGTCAAAGGCAACCGACACGCCCTGACCACCTGCCGCCAGAGCCTTGCGGTAAAACGCATTCGATTCTTCTGCTGTAGAGAAACCCGCGTACTGACGGATGGTCCACGGACGACCGGCATACATAGTAGGCTGCGGCCCGCGAATAAAGGGCTCCATACCTGGCATGGTATCGGTGTAGGGCAGCGCCTCGACGTCTTTCCTGCTGTACAGCGGGTTGACATCAATGCCTTCCGGCGTGTGCCATACCAGATCATCCAGGCTTTTACCGCCCTTGCTCATCTGTTTGTTGGCCATCTCTTCCCAGGCGTCACGGGTCGCCTCGGGTGCTACGTAGTCTTTGTCTGCCATGTCTGTTTACCTGCGGTCGTATCTGTCAGTGTGAGCGTGCGTTAGTGATCGTCACCGGGCTGGTTTATCTCTACCAGCACGCCGTCGCAGCTTTTCGGATGTATAAAAATGACTTTGGAATTGTGAGCACCCGGGCTGGGGGCATCGGACAGGAATTGGTAGCCCTTGGCTTTCAAGCGCGCAACATCTTCTTCAATGTTATCGCTGCGAAAGCAGATGTGATGCAAGCCGCCGGGCTTCTTTTCCAGATATTTGGCAATGGGGCCTTCACCATTCAAGGGGTGAACCAGCTCTATACTGGTAGCCGGTACCGGAAAAAATGCGGTGGACGTTTTGGCATCCAGCACGTCTTCCGTCCCTTCAAAATTCAGTTGGAAATCTTCCTTGAAACGCGCAATTGCCTTTTCCAGCTCGGGAACGGCGATGGCGATATGGTCAAGTGCAGTGATCATAAGGAATTACCTGTCAGCGTAAATCGATGGGGTTGAGCGCATTTGCGCCGAAACAGTGCGAGATGTTCCGGCCAGATACCTGAAAACAGGCACCTGGCCGGCTCGAATCACACGATCGCTTTCAGAAAATCAGCCGTTTTGGCCTTGCGGCGTTCCGCAATTTCTTCGGGCGTTTCAATCACGATTTTCTCATCCGGTGTGACTTTGAAGACTGGCTGGCCTTTCTTGATGATCACACCGTCGCCATCGATCAGACATTTGTCTACGGTGCCGGAGAACGGTGCTACGACCTTATTGAACATCTTCATAACTTCAACAATGTAAAGCACATCGCCGGCTTCGAAGTGATCGCCCTCGTTAACAAACACATCCATGCCGGGCGCTTCACGGGGATAGAACATACCACCGCTGGCCGCGAGTATTTCGTCTGATTTCGCCGCTGGCGGCGGCACGAGCACCTTCGCCATGCGATCCTGCAGTTCTTTCTCGGTCAGCCGATCCGGAATAGTAATGCTCAGGTCCGCATTCACTTTCAGATCATAGAATCGGGTTTTGCCTGCGATATAGGCCAATACGGCCAGCAGTTCGGTACCCGCCTGATAACCCGCGTGCGCCTGCTGTGCCTGGGTCCACTGCTTTTTGGTGATGCCTTTAGGCGCTTTGTCAGCTGACAGCGCTTTATCAAGCTCAGCAAAGTCTTCAGTACCCAATTTCTCTTTCAGCGTCTGATAAAAGCTCAGCGCCGCCTGCAGTACATCGTTGTCATGATCCCAGATCATATGACGCGCAGGCTTGCCGGCTTCGTAATTCATGTTCAGGAAGTGGTAGAGCTCGCCCAATAGCTCGATGGGATTGACCGACCAAGTGACGGTCTTCTTGCTGATCTTAACCACATCTTTGTGAACACTCAGCCAGCCCGCCATAAAATGCGGCTCGGCGAACAGTCTCTCCAGCGGACGGGTAATCAGCAGCTGCTTCATATCCAGTGCTGCGGCCCAGTCTTTCGCGGTCTTGGCGTCGGCTTCCGCAAGATACTTTTTCTTGATCTGGCCGTAGGCAAAATCGAGATCAACTTGTGACGCTGCTTCTTTCAGCTCACCCACAGCGGTCAGGTACGGCACGATAAAGCGAGTACTGGGTCTGGCGTTGATGCCATTGCCAAGAAACCAGTACACGAGGCCATAATGAAACTGCAGGTTGGTCGCCAGATCCTTGCCCCGCAGCTCAGTGCGACGCAAGATTTCCGCCAGCTTGGTGTAGCTATCCAGACGGTTCTGGCCTGTCGTCAGCAGCAGGGCGATGTTGGAGTCGTAGGCACCGGCCAGGTGGTATTTCATGAACACATCCGTATCCGGGTTGTGCAAGGAAATACCCTGATCGTCACGGATCTCGCCTTCAAGCGCGTCGGACCAGTACTCGATAATGCCACCCGCATGAGGCTGCAGGGCCTGGTTGGTGGCGTTCATACGCGCTTCAACCGATGCAGGTTCACGCACGATACGCTCGGGCTTAGGCAGTCGCTTGCCGTGACGGGCCAGCAGCGCCATCACCTCGACCAGGCTCTCGGCGATAAAGAAATCGTTCGGATCATCGGGATTGGTGAACTTGAGCTTGTAGCAAAGCTCGGTAACGCGGTGCTCTACCTGAATTCGGGTGTTCATCTCCATGAAATAATGCGATTCACCGTCGACGATACACTCGAAGGTTCCCACCGAATCCAGCTTCACCGCTTCGCCAAAGACAGCCCCTTCTTCCTCCATACGCTGCAGGATTTCTAGGTCTTTCTTTAGCTGGGCTAGTTCGGCTTTTCGCCCAGCCGCCTTGGCTTCCTCTATGGCGGCTTCCAGCTCCTCAACAGTAACCGAGACTTCGAGCAGCTTTTGTTCATGCATTTGCAATGAGCAGTCGCGACCACCCATGGTCATGCACCACTCGCCATTGCCCACCACCTGGATCTCCTGGTGTCGGGTTGTTTCTATATTCATTTCGATAAGGACGTTTTTGTTATCGCCCACACCGTTGGTTTTGAGCTCGATCAAGCACTCCAGTACCAGTGAAGGTACTTTAGCCGCGGCTTGCTCGACACGCTCTTCAAGGCTATTACCTTTGTAAGAGTTGGCAGACTGCAGGATACGTTGCCCCTTGCCGCCACCACCGGCAATGGCCTTCAGACGGAAGCGGTTATTAGGCTTCTCCGTCAGCATGCGTTTGGCTTCCTGCTTCAGTGCTTCACCGATATCCTTGGCGTCGATGATATCGATGCCCGCATCGTAGGAAGCAGCCAGCAGCGCCAACGCTTTCTCTTCGTCATCCTTGCACTTGCCAAAATCAACTTTCAGCTTGTGGTCTTTAGCGCATTTCTCGAGACCGTTTTTCCCGTATTTCGCAAACAGTGCCAGACTGGTGGCATTGTTTACACCGGGTGTAACTGACACACCGGTTTCCAGTGCAGTGCGCTTGGCCTGGTCTTTCATGCCCGCCGCTTTCTGGGTGTAGGAACAGGGGCCGATGAAGTTCAGGCCGGCCTTTTCCATAGCCTCAACCATTTCCGCGTCTTCTGACATAAAGCCGTAACCCGCAAATATCGAGTTATAGCCATTGTCTTTGGCGATGCGAACGATCTGCTGAATGCGTTTGGTGCGCTCCTCTTTATTGGCACCCGTGTAATCGGGTACGCGGTGAACGCGATCAGGGTCCGTCAAGCTACGCAATTCCGGCGCCAGCGCGTTGGTGTAGGTGATAGAGTCTTTCTCGGACAGCAGAATGCCATAACCGTTAATACCCATTTCATCGAACACGTCCATCGCTTCTTTGCGAATCGGGCCACGACAGATAATCAGCGGTTTCAGATCTTCACAGGAAAAGCTGCGCACCCACTCAGAGGATGCATTGGACAGTTTGCGATCCTTATGGATCAGCGGGTTGTTCAGATAGTAGTTGTTGCTTTGCACGAGTGTGTTCCCCTTGTAATCCGGTTAGCCAGTTCTGCGACGTTAGTGGAATTCGCGTTGCGGTCCGCCCATGGGTTCGGGCTTGTAGTTCGCCAAGTGCAATTGCAATTGCTCAGCGATGACCTGTCGCAGATCCGACGGCATGACAATTTGTGAGATGGATCCGAGGCTAAGAGCCTCATTGGGGTTCATCAGCTCGCGCTCATAACGCAGGGCCAGCTCGGCTTCCTGCGCTTTTTGCCAGGCAGCCACTTCAGCTTTCGCGTCTTTCTCTGAAAGCCCTTGTTTCATGGCCTTGGCTACACGATCTTTCAGTGTGTTGCGAATAGCCCGCAGCTCATCCTTGTACACATACTCAACACCGGCCGGGCCCATCACCGCAAGGCGAGTGGTCGGCAGCGCGCAGACAAAGTCGGCGCCAGTCGGGTAGTTGTTGAAAGAGGCGTAGGCACCGCCAAAGGCGTTGCGGATGATGATCAGGAAACGCGGTGTACGCAGATCGACGATGGAGTCGAGCATGGCGCGACCGGCCTGAACAATACCGCCCTCTTCCTGCTCACGACCGGGCAGGAAGCCGGTGGTGTCTTCCATAAACATCACCGGAATATTGTAGACGTTACAGAAGCGGATAAAACGGGCGTTCTTGTAAGCCGCTCCGATATCGATCTGGCCAGAGGCCACAGCCGAGTTGTTAGCGACAAAACCCACCACGTTGCCGCCAATACGGCCAAAGGCGGTAATGGTGTTGCGGGCACGCTCGGGCTGCACTTCAAAGTAATCGCCGTGGTCACACAGTTGCTGGATGATAATGCTGATATCAAACGGCGTGTTGAAACCGGTCGGGCTGTTGAATGACTTCTTCAGCAGCAGGTCGATATCCCAGGTTTTGCGGTCAATCGGGTCCGAGGTGGGTTGGAACGGTGCCTGTGAACTATTGTTGTTTGGCAGGTAGTTCAGCAGCTGCTTGACCTTGTTCAGGGCCGCCACTTCATCGGGCACTACAAAGTCAGTTACGCCGGATTGAGAGTGAACCTTTGGCCCACCCAGATCGTCTGCAGTAACATCTTCACCGAGCACCGATTTCACAACGCCGGGGCCGGTAAGACCAAAGAACGTGTCGTTAGGCTGTACAACAAATGAGCCTTGGCGCGGCAGGTAAGCACCACCGCCGGCATTGTAGCCGAACATGCACATTATGGACGGCACCACACCATTGATTCGGCGAAGCGCGGTAAAGGCTTCAGCATAGCCATCCAGGCCGCCAACACCGGCGGGGATAAACGCACCTGCAGAGTCATTCATACCGACCAGCGGTACGCCGAGCTTGCCGGCCAGCTCAAACAGGCGAGCCAGCTTGCTACCGTTAGTGGCGTCCATTGAACCCGCACGCACGGTGAAATCGTGACCGTAAATCGCCACATCGCGGCCGTTAACCTTAATTATGCCGGTTACCAATGAAGCACCGTCCAGGTTCTTACCCCAGTTCTGGTAAAGAATCTTCGGTTCGGTACCTGCATCCTTGAGCACCTGAATGCGCTCCCAGATGGTCATGCGCTTTTTCTGGTGCTGCTTCTGAATACTCTTAACACCCGCCGCTTTATAGGGGAGCTTGAGCAATTCGTGACCCATTTTCAGGGTGGTTTCATACAGGCCCGGGTCGTAGTCGAGCTGACCGGGAACGGTAAACTCCACATCCTGGGCCTGTTCAAAAGGGTTTGTCAGTGTCGGGGCGATCTGCGATTTTTTTGTCATGCTTCCTGTCTCAGCAACTAAAGTTGAGGCTTGTATAAGCAACTGACGATGGTGGCGGGCTGGTTTCAGGTAGGCAGAAGTCGCTCACCTGCCGCTGCTATCTATACTCAGCGGCCCACTCTTTTGAATCGAAAGTTGACAAAGAACACTTTTGCATTCAAGGGCTTATGCCCGTGTTCTTCGGCTTCAGGCGGGCGACAACATTAATTGCATAGGGGGACGCTGTCAATGTACAAAGCGGACACTAAATATTGCCTTAAGTGTTAATGTCGCTGGATTTCAAGAAGTTGCGCTCGATACAATAGCCACACGCATTCAACAAACCTGTTCAAACTCTCCTATGCTTCGACTATCTGTTCGTGAACTGACCTATCAGTCCGACAGCAGCCTGCTGTTTGAACGGGTGCGTGATCTACCCTGCCCGGTCTTTCTCGACAGCGCTTGGCCATACTCGGAACGGGGCCGCTTTGACATCATTAGCGCAGCGCCATTAGACACCCTTTTCATAAATAAATCAGACAGTAAAAGAGACTTTCAAAAGTCATTCCGAGAACTGGCTGCGCTTCACAGCACCCTCCCCGCGGCCAGCTGTGACCACCCAGACCTGCCCTTTACCGCCGGCATCATTACCAGTCTGAGCTACGATGGTGGACGCTATATTGCCGGTGTAGGCAGCGCCGAGAACCCTTACCGGATGCCCGATATCTATGCCGGCCTCTACAGTTGGGCAATTATCGTTGATCACCACAACAAACAACGCTGGCTGGTGAGCCACCCCGCTACCCCGGGCAATCTGCTCACGTCGATCGAGGATCGTCTGGCATCGCTTGATGAGCCACCAGCACACCCTAGATTCTCCATTAAAGGAGAGTTTGAAACACATGTAAATTCAGAAAGATACAAAGCATTATTCAATAAAGTTAAGAGGTATATCGACAGTGGCGACAGCTACCAGATCAACCTCGCCCGCCGCTTTAGCGCCGATTACCAGGGCGACCCATGGCAGGCCTATCGCAAGCTTAGAATGATCGCGGCGGCACCCTGGTCGGCCTACCTGGAGCTCCCTGAAAGCCAGGTTCTCTGTCTTTCGCCGGAACGTTTTATTGAGGTTAAAGAGCGCGAGGTCAGCACGGCCCCCATTAAAGGCACAGCACCGCGCTCGCCTATCCCAGAGCGCGATCGCGAACTGGCAGAAACGCTCGCACAAAGCGAAAAGGACCGGGCCGAAAATCTGATGATTGTTGACCTGCTGCGCAATGACATCGGCCGCTGCTGTGAACCCGGCAGTATTCGCGTAGAAAAGCTGTTCGAGTTGCAGAGCTTTCAGACAGTACACCATCTGGTGAGCACCATCAGCGGGCGGCTCGCATCGCGATACAGCACCCTGGACCTGTTGGCGGCATGTTTCCCCGGAGGCTCTATTACCGGCGCGCCAAAACGGCGGGCCATGGAAATTATTCACGAACTCGAACCCCACGACCGCTCAATCTACTGTGGTTCTATTGCCTATATTGATCTGAACGGCAATATGGACAGCAATATCGCCATTCGTACCCTGCTGTGCGAAGACGACAAAATTTATTGCTGGTCGGGCGGCGGGATCGTGGCAGATTCCGAAGTTGAGGCTGAGTTCGAGGAAACCTGGAACAAGGTGGGAGTGTTGCTAGAAAGCCTGACAGACAGACCCTGATCGGTTAGTGCCGGACGCGCTGCGTCCGGCGCCAGGCTTACTTACATCTCAAGCTCGCGATTTGAGGCTTTGAGGAATTCTTTCTTAAGATCTTCGTAGGTATGCACCGCCGGATACTGTGGAAACTCTGCGATCACATTGTCTGGCGCGTGGAACAGAATACCGGCATCGGCTTCAGCCAGCATGGTCGTGTCATTATAGGAATCACCGGCGGCTATCGTGCGGTAATACATGCTTTTAAAGCCGACAATGGCCTGCCGCTTGGGGTTGGCCTGACGCAATTTGTAGTCAGTAATCCGGCCGCTCTGCGCATCCACTTCAAGGTTATGACACAGCAGAGTCGGGTAACCCAATTGCGCCATCAGCGGCTTGGCAAACTGATAAAACGTGTCAGAAAGTATTACCACCTGAAAGCGTTCGCGCAGCCAATCAGTAAACTCGGCGGCGCCTTCAAGCGGCTTCATGGTGGCGATCACTTCCTGAATCTCGTTGAGCCCCAGCTTGTGCTCATCAAGCAAACGTAAACGCTGTTTCATCAGCACGTCGTAGTCAGGGATATCGCGGGTGGTCGCCTTCAATGCATCAATACCAGTGCGTTCGGCAAAATCGATCCAGATTTCCGGTACCAGAACCCCTTCGAGATCAAGACAGGCTATTTCCACGTGACTAATTCCCTTGCTGAAAAGGGCAGCACTCTAACCAGTTCGCCGCGTGAAAGCAACGTGAGCAGACCCTAGTACACTGGCAGCTCAATGTGCGAAAACAGCTCCTCTATCTCGCTTTTACTGTGCCGGCGATAGGCCTCGTCAACCAGCTCACGTGTGAGGTGCGGGGCAAACAACTCAATAAACTCGTACATGAAACCGCGCAAAAAGGTTCCTCGTCGGAATCCAATCTTGGTCACCGAGGCATCAAACAAGTGGCTCACATCAAGCGGCACCAGATCCTTGTCGAGTTCGGGGTCGTAGGCCATTTTTGCCACGATACCGATACCCAGCCCCAGCCGCACGTAGGTTTTGATGACGTCCGCATCAGCTGCGGTAAAGACCACTTTCGGGGACAGCCCTTCTTCGATAAACGCCTCGTCCAGCTTAGAGCGTCCGGTAAAACCGAAGACATAGGTCACGATAGGATATTCGGCTACATCGCTAAGCTTTAAGGTCGCTACCTGGGTCAGCGGGTGGTTTTTGGGAACCAGCACCGTCCGATTCCAGCGATAGCAAGGCATCATGATCAGGTCGCCAAACAGCTCCAGCGCTTCGGTGGCTATCGCAAAATCCACTGTCCCATCAGCTGCCAGCTCTGATATCTGCAATGGCATACCCTGGTGCATATGCAGCGACACGTCGGGGTAGCTGCTCATAAACTTCCGAATGACTGGAGGCAGCGCATACCGGGCCTGGGTATGAGTGGTGGCAATGGACAGCGCACCCTTTCTCTCATCGCTGAACTCCTGGGCAACCTGTTTGATCCCCTCTACCTTACGCAGCACCTCGCCCGCAGCCTTCAGGATAGCCTCCCCTGCCGGCGTAATGTGTGTCAGATGCTTGCCGCTACGGGCAAAGATCTCCACGCCAAGTTCGTCTTCCAGCAGGCGAATCTGCTTACTGATACCCGGCTGGGAGGTAAACAGACTCTGTGCCGTGGCAGACACATTCAGATCGTGGTGGGCAACTTCCCAGATATAACGTAATTGCTGAAGCTTCATGGCCTGATACTTGTTTTTGATGGCACTCAGCGAAAGTGTAGTACAGTCATAAGCATGGTGTCGCTTATAACTGCAATTTCACCCATTGTTTGAAGTCTTAATCGTTGGCCACACCGTGCGGAACATGCCCGGTCGCCACGTGTTGACTGGCTGATTGGCAATGGGTTGCCTGATCGTCGAAAAATACATCAGCGCCATAGGCCTGCAGAAAGTCGCCCTTGTCCAGACCACCCAGAAACAGTGACTCGTCGATTCTGATCTTCCAATCTCGCAGTGTCAAAATCACGCGTTGATGGGCTGGCGCAGAGCGCGCGGTAACCAGCGCGGTGCGTATCGGTGACTGGTCCGGCGGGAAACTCGATTGCAGGCGATTCAGAGCCGCCAAAAATGGCTTGAACGGCCCACCTGACAGCGGCGTTCTGGCCGCAGCCCGCTCGCTGGCAGCAAAGGCCTCCAGGCCTCGCTCCTTGAAAATGCGTTCGGCCTCGTCAGAAAACAGCACTGCATCGCCGTCAAACGCAAAGCGCAGCTGGTCGGTCTCATCGATCTGGCGCTTGCCTCGCGGCAACAGTGTCGCTGCCGCCACCCCGTTATTCAGGGCGTTGCGAACATCGTCGGCGTGGGTAGATAGAAACAGGTGACAGCCGAAGGCACTGATATAGCGGTAGGGGCTTTCCCCGCCGCAAAACGCGGCCCGCGAAATCTTGAGCCCATAATGCTCAATGGAATTGAATACCCGCAGACCAGTGTCGGCCGAATTGCGCGACAACAGGATGACTTCAACGCGTTCCTCGCCAAGTCGCTCATTAATATTTAGCAGTTTCTGCACCAACGGGTATGCTTCCCCGGCTTCCAGAACCTTATCTTCGTGTTCGATCTGATACGCCTGATAGGCGTCCAGCCCCTGCTCTTCATAGACCCGATGGCTTTCGTCAAGATCAAACAGGGCGCGCGAAGAAAGTGATATCACCAGTTTCTCTTCAAAACCCTTTGGCATGGTTACCCCAAACATATCTCAGCATTGAACGCAGCATAGCGATTTTTTAATGCGCCGTGAATTCACCTGTTGCAGTAATGCGTGCGGCGCGCTACTTTCGCGGGGCCATCCGAGACCACAGCAGACTCAACAATGAACCATACGGCCTGGGCCGATATAAACCTGACCGCCCTGACCCACAATCTCGCGACCGTGCGTTCACTCGCGCCCCACTCTCGCGTTGTTGCCATGATCAAAGCTGATGCCTATGGCCATGGGCTGACTGCCATCGCCAAAGCCCTCGCCGGCAAAGCAGACAAGCTTGGCGTAGCCCGATTCCAAGAAGCGGTGGCACTGCGGGACCGCGGCATTAACAGCCCGCTGTTGCTAATGGGCACTTTGCTCAACCATGAGACCTTGCAATGGTGCGCCAACAATAACGTTGCCATTACACTGCACGAAGGCAATCAACTGCCTCTACTGCTCACCAGCCAGCTCGATCACCCACTGGAAGTCTGGCTCAAAGCCGATACTGGCATGAACCGCCTTGGCCTCAGCGCCGATGAATTTACTCAGGCCCTGTCGAGTTTGCAAAAAGACAGCAGATTCAGGCTGAAAGCATTGACCCATTTCAGCAGTGCGGATGAATCGTCTTCGCCCATAACTCAGCAGCAGATCAAGCGTTTTGCCACACTCACCTCATTGGCTCCCGATATGGAACGCAGCCTGGCCAATTCCGCCGGCATTATTGCCTGGCCGGAAAGTCACGCCGACTGGGTCAGGCCCGGCATTATGCTGTATGGGGATAACCCCACCACGGCGATAGAGACAGATCTTAAGGCCGTCATGTCGCTGCGGGCGCGTGTAATTGCCATCAAGGACATCAGAGCGGGCGATTCGGTTGGCTATGGCGCTACCTGGACAGCCACCTCACCTTGCCGCATTGCAGCTATTGGCATTGGCTATGGCGATGGCTACCCTCGGCAAGTGGGCAACGGTTGCCCCGTGTCCATACAAGGACAGCTGTTTCCGTTGGTTGGTCGTGTGTCGATGGATATTTGCAGCGTTGATATCAGCCAGGCTGCATCGCCAATCAACGTGGGTGATGTGGCCACGATGTGGGGCGACGAATTACCCGCCGCCACGATCGCCGCGCGCGCCGGCACAATCAGCTACCACTTATTTACCGGGGTAACCCAACGCGTGCCGCGAATCTATAGTTGACCCGCCGCCGTTCAAACCTGCTCGAGCCTAGCGTGTTGTTGCCGCTGCACTGGCAAAGTACTCTCTGGTCAGCCTGAAAATTACCGGGCTTAACAATAGCAGGGCTATCAGGTTTGGCAGGGCCATCATGGCGTTCAGGGTGTCCGCCACCAGCCAGATGGTTTGCAGGTTTGCGGCCGCGCCCACCGGAATGGCGAGCACCCAGAGAATCCGGAATGGCAATTCCACTTTGACACCAAACAAATACACCAGGCAGCGTTCGCAGTAGTAGTTCCAACCCAGAATGGTGGTGAACGCAAACAGCACCAGACCAATGGTCACCACATATTCTCCACCGGGCAACGCACTACTAAAGGCCTGTGCGGACAGCGCGGCGCCGTTCAGGCCCGTACTCCAGTCTCCACTCAGCAAAATCACAAAACCGGTAATGCTGCATACTACCAAGGTATCAATAAAGGTTCCCAGCATTGCCACCATGCCCTGCTTTACCGGACTGTTGGTCTTGGCGGCAGCGTGAGCTATGGGCGCACTGCCAAGCCCTGCTTCATTACTGAAAATACCGCGCGCTACGCCAAACTGAATCGCAATCCAGATGCTGGCGCCCGCAAAACCACCCGTTGCAGCCGTGCCGGTAAAAGCGGAATCCACCACCAGCGCAATCACGCCGGGCAATTCGGTTATCGACAATAGAATGATCACCAGTCCAGCGGCCAGGTAAAGGGTCGCCATCAGCGGCACCAGCACACCGGCCACTTCAGCAATACGACGCACGCCGCCCAGGACCACAGCAGCAACGGCCACCAACAGCAGACCGCCGGTTACCCGTGGATCAACCCCAAAACTGCTTTCCATGGCGTGAGCAACCGAATTGGCCTGCACTCCATTACCGATGCCAAAACCGGCGATCGAGCCAAACACGGCAAACGCGATAGCCAACCAATGCCACCGACGGGAAAGACCGTTTTTGATGTAGTACATCGGCCCGCCGCAGTAATCACCATTGGCATCACGCTCACGAAACTGTACGGCGCACACAGCTTCTGCATACTTGGTCGCCATACCCACCAGTGCGGTACACCACATCCAGAAAAGTGCGCCCGGGCCGCCAATCGCAATGGCGGTAGCCACGCCGGCTATATTGCCGGTACCAATGGTGGCAGAAAGAGACGTCATCAATGCCTGAAACGGTGTGATATCCCCCTCGCTGTCGGAGTGCCGACCGGCAAACAGCATGCGAAAGGCAGCGCCAATATTGCGCAGGGGCATGAACTTGAGACCAAGCATGAGGTACAACCCAGTGCCCAGAATCAGCACCAGCATCGGCGCACCCCAAACCCAGCCGTTGAGCGCTGTGATTGCGCCGATCATCTGATCAATCATTGTTATACTGCACTGCCTCTATTGGTTATTCTGCGTGACTTAAAATCCCGGCGAGCTGCTCACGCTGCGGGAAAAGACCAAAACTGCCGCCGGTGTGAACAAAAACAATATTCTCGCCTACTAGTCGACCGGCGCGAATTTCTTCGATCATGCCGTGAAAAGCCTTTCCGGTGTATACCGGGTCAAGAATCAGGCCCTCCGTGCGCGCCAGCAGCGCGATGGCATGAAACACGGGCGCCTCAGCGATCGCGTAACCCGGCCCAACATACCCGTCAATGACCCGGGTATCCAGCGACTGCAGGTCATAGCCAGCCTGATAGCGGCTATTCCAGTCGGTCACGTCGGCGCGGACTTTATTCAAAAACCACGCTTCGTCATCGCAGACATTAACACCCCATACGGTCGAGCCGAGGCCATACAACTGGTTGCCCAGCGTCAGTCCGGCCTGCGTGCCCCCCGATCCGGTGGCGCAGATAATATGTTCAGGGGTCATGTTTAGGGCGATAAAATCCTGTGCCAGTTCGCGGGCAGCATTTAGGTAACCCCAAACCCCGATTCCATCAGACGCTCCGGTGGGAATAATAAAGGCGTGGCGGCCAGCGCGCGCATAGTCGCTGCGAGCCTGCTCCAACAGCGCCGACAAACGGGACTGGTATTCTCTGGCGGGATAAAAATCGATGTGGGCGCCTGCCAACACATCCAACATCAGATTGCCGTCGGGACACGCCGCCGGTTCGCCGCGCAATATCAAGTGACAGCGAAGTCCCAGTTGGGCGCAGAGCAAGGCGGTAGCGCGACAGTGGTTAGACTGCACACCGCCGCAGGTAATAATGGTATCAGCGCCCTCTTCCAGCGCCTGGGCCAGCGTAAATTCGAGCTTGCGAACCTTGTTGCCAGTTAACATGCTGCCGGTCAGATCGTCTCGTTTGACCCACAGCCTCGGCCCCAGGTTGAGAGACTCGGAGAGGCGATCCAGCGGCTGCAGTGGCGTTGGCAGCTGCGCCAACGCCAGTCGGGGTGGCATCGTCGGCAAACCGGGCGGGTTTGAAACGCGTTGCTCACTCACGCTCAGACACCTTAAATCGCTTTGATGGTGCCTTTGGGCAGCACAGCACTGATCATGACACGCTGAAACTTGAGTTCCATATTGTCAGAAACCTGCAGTACTACATAATTTTCATCCAGACGCACGACCTTGCCGAGAATACCGCCGCTGGTTACCACTTCATCACCTTTGCCCAGGTTTGCCACCATCTCTGCATGCTCTTTCTGGCGTTTGCGCTGGGGGCGGATGGCCAAAAAATAAAACAGAACAAACAGCAGCACCAGAAAACCCAGTTGAAACAGTTCGCCGCCCGGTGGGGGTTGTTGTCCGGCACTTTGGGCGTGGGCCTGGGAGATAAAAAAGCTCATTGCGATTCCTTAGATATCAAAACGTTAAAAAACCAAGCCGCGGCAGAATATACCAAGACCGCCGCAACTGGAAAGCACGCTATTGTAATCTATTCTGGCGGCCAACACCCCCGCCAGCCACAACTAGCCTGCGGAAACACCACCATCTAGCGGCATAGCCACGCCGTTGATCTGACTGGCATCGTCAGACGCCAGAAACAGTACGGTTTTGGCCACATCACCGGCTTCGGCCATTTCCCCCAGTGGCATATAGCGCGACATCAGGCTGAAATCGATATCCTCGGGTGCCGAAAAATTCTTCGCCAGATCAGTCTGCACCCCACCTGGACACACGGCATTGCAGCGTACACCTTGCTTGACGTATTCCAGCGCAATGGATTTTGTGAGCATGATGACTGCACCTTTGGTGGCGCAGTAGGCTGAGGTGTAGGCCTGCCCCATCAAGCCTGCGATGGACGACATGTTGACAATATTACCTTTCGACTTCACCAGATGGGGCAATGCTGCACGCGATAGATACACAACACTGGATACATTGATGTTCAGAATTTTGTGCCACTGATCATCGGTGATTTCGTGGAAGTGGTGAGTCAGGGCAATCCCCGCGATATTGCACAGCACATCCAGACCTCCCAACTGATCAACCGCATCAGCAACCGCTGCAGTGCAGGCAGTAGCGTCGCTTACATCTAGCACTGAGCAAAAAACACGGGCGTCCAGCGAATCTGCTACGGCTTTGAGTCCCGCTGCATTCATATCACACAGATACAATGACGCGCCCTCTTGTGCGAAATGCTCAGCACAGGCTCGCCCGATACCCGATGCAGCGCCGGTGACCAGCACTCGCTTCCCCGAAAATCGTTCCATCAGATTCTGTTACCTCCATCTACGTTAAAAATGTAAACCACCGGTCGTAAGGTATTACTCGGCCGATGCGTGTTGCGCTATCGCCGCTAGCACTTCGTCATCACCAGGCAGGTCACCAGAATCGCGCTGACTGTAGCGAAACAGCACCTCACCGGTACTCGACAGCAGCACCACACCACCAAGCTGCCGGACATCCTTACCGGGCTTGCGCACGTCACGCATTCGCTGTAGCGCCCGCACCGGCTGGCGCAGTATCGGCCCCAAGGTGACCTGCCACCAGTTGCCACGAGGCATTTCAAGTAGACGGTAGAGATTCAGCGAGGGTTCACCATAAACGGGAAAATGCAGATCAAGCTCCTGCTCCATCAACAGCGCGTCGCGGCCGTCATTCTGACAGACACCTACGACCTCACAGCCTGCGGCACGAATATCACCTAGAATTCCCTCGGTAACCACCAAATGCTCCCGGCAAACCGGGCACCCGCTATGCCTTAGTAGTACCAGTAAGGTGAGACCGGATGAAAGCAAATTGCCCAACCGGGTAGTGGCTTCCCCGCGAAACACATTGATATTATTAATATTCATCGATTTTTTTATTTTGCTTCCGCACTGCGCAGGGCACATCAGTGTAGCCCGCGCTTGCAGCCATGCTTGAATGTCGGGGTAGAATGCACCAAACTACCGATTGGCGGTGCTAAAATCTCGTTAATAATTCGCACCACTCAAAAGGTGTCCGGCCATGAACGTTCTCATACCTCTCAGCCGTACAAGCTTGGCAGGGATAGCCTCATTGTTCCTCTTGGCCTGCAGCTCTACCGGCCCCCAGAACTCCTCTGCCAATCCCCCTTCGCAGGAAGACCTGATTTCAGGCATGCATATAGTTGATTGTCTGCTGCCTGGCCAGGTGCGCAGCCTCGGCAACCAGACCTATCTCACGGCACGTCGCCCGATCAAAACAACAGCGTCCGATTGCAACATCCGCGGTGGCGAATACGTCGCCTACGATCGTGCAGATTATAAGTCGGCGCTGAATGTATGGATGGCAGCAGCCAAGGCGGGCGATCCAGAAGCCCAGGTCAATGTTGGCGAAATTTTTGAAAAAGGCCTGGGCGCTGCTCCCAATTATGAAGCGGCGGCCATCTGGTATGAAAAGGCGGCGGCCCAAGGAAATGAACGCGCACTGTTCAATCTTGGCACGCTCTACGAACAGGGGCTTGGTGTCGAAGCTAACAAACTCAAGGCGCTCAACCTTTATCGCCAGGCCTGGGGCCTGCCCGAAGACAGCGTGATTTTTCAGGAGACTGCACGCAAAGAACAAGAGGCATTGCGAGCCAGTCTGAATCAGGAGCTGCAATCCAAAGAAACACAGGTCCGGTTGCTGCAAAAGCAAATAGACAGCCTGCAACAAAAATTGAGGTCCGCTCAGCAAAGTAGCGCTGCCACAGAAACGCCACAGCAACGCGATCTGCGCGTTGAACTAGAATCACTGCAACAACTCGTAGCCAGCCTTCAATCGTCAAAACAAACAGTTTCGATGCAACTTGCAGCGCTGCCCAACGATGGGCCGAAACTGCGCACGGCATCGGCTGCAACACCAGGCGCTTTGGTACAAACTCAGCGCTCCACCAGTGACGAGGTCACGCCACTGATGATCGGCGATATGAATTTTGGTCGCTACTACGCACTGATCATAGGCAACAAGCAATACCAGTCACTGATTAGCCTCGACACGCCTTGGAATGACGCCAAGGAGCTAGGCCGCATACTACAAGACATGTATGGCTTTCAGGTTGAGATGCTGCTCGATGCAGATAGATTCAGCATTATGAAAGCCATCAATGACCTGCATGACAAACTCGGCGAAAACGACAACCTGCTGATTTACTACGCGGGTCACGGCAACCTGATTGATGTGGGTGAACGTAACACCGGCTACTGGCTGCCAGTAAATGCGGATCCACCCCCTAACGACGCCTTCTGGGTACCCAATGAATTTGTCACCAATCATCTAGGGCGACTCAAAGCCAAACGGGTTCTCGTTGTTGCCGATTCCTGCTATGGCGGACTGCTGTCCAATTCTCCGGGACACCTGTTTTTTGGAAACAGTGGCAATAACAACAAACTGGAATACATTCGCTACAAACTCCCCAAACGTTCGCGCCTTCTGCTCTCCTCCGGTGGTGATAAACCGGTTATCGATGCCGGCGGCCAGGGCCACTCGGTATTTGCACGCGAGCTGATCGAAGCACTCAGAAACAACAGCCAAGTGTTATCAGCACCTGACCTATTTATGACGATCAAGGAGCCGGTTTCGCAACGTGCGCTGGCCAATAATTTCAATCAGGCACCGGTTTACAAAAGCATCAAGGGCGCCGGACACGAAGTCGGCGATTTCTTCTTTATTCCCAGAGCCAATTAATCAAAACCGGCAAGCCATAACAAAATGAAAAAGTGAGGCAAGCGATGAATCTGGTCAAGAGTGGCACCATTCTTGGCGCACTGCTGTTCTGCACGGTGTTTGCAATGAATGCTAACAGTGCGACAACCGAAAACCGGAGCGGTACCTGCTGTACCCAAAGCGCCGGTGAGCCCTCCCCTGCTCCGCGAAGTGATGAACCGGAAACCCGCAACAGCTGCGAAACCCAAGAAGCAGGCAGTGCCGAATGCCCTAGCCAAACAAGCTCAAGCGTGAGCACCCAGAGCGTCGACTTTGTCAGCGGTTTAAGCACCAAAATTTCGATTCAACGCAGCGGCTTTGGGCGTTACTCCCGTCCCGGCAGCCGGCAAAAAGCAGCGACCAGCGGTCGCTCACTGGGTAGTGGCGCCAGCGCTGATACCGACAGTGACATCACTTTGAGCGGCCGATTGTCACCGTTTGTCGTAGTTGATCACAGCGAAAATGAACGACGCGCGACCAATGCCGGCCTTGCCTATAAACAGGATCTCGATGCGGTGATTCTCGGCACCGACTTTCGGGTGAGCAATGATCTTATTATGGGCGCCACATTGAACTATCTGAAATCGGATACAGATTTCGCCAATAATCGCGGCCATTCTGAAAGTGATAATTACGTCGCTGGACTGCACGCCTCCCACTATATCGGCAATCTCTATCTTGATGCGTTGTTGACCTACGGGAAACTGGATATCGACATCAGCCGTATCGATGCGTTAGGCAACCGCTATGACAGCGAAACCGAAGGTGCCTTTCATTCCGCAGAACTGGCCACGGGCTACAATGCAACACATCGGGGCTGGGGTTTCACACCTTCTGTTCGCTTACTGCATCTGCGGGGAAGCCTTGATGGATACGGGGAGGTCGATATTAACAGTGGTGGGCAGGCTAATAATTTCCAGCGCCAGTATTTCGAATCCTCGAATGCCCGCGCAGCCTTGCAAGTAGATTACGCCATGTTGAGAAACTGGGGCGTATTGGTTCCCTCTCTCTATTTCGCTTACCATCACGAATACATTGGCGCAGAAACCACCCGCAGCCAAACCACTTTTGGCACCCTGACACAAACCACGGACGATCCAGCGAGAAATTATCGCATGGGGCGGTTGAATCTGGCCGCACAGTTCAAGCGTGGTCTGTCAGGCTTTCTCAGTTACGAGCGACTGATTGATCACGAATACTTTGACAGAGATACCGTTACCCTGGGCGTTCGTTACGAAATGTAGGCGGCGATTTGCCCTGCTGGTAAGTGTCTGCCTGATAACCGCATGCGCCACCCTATCAGATCAGACACTGCGTTTTGCGCAGAGGCAAGGCATGGCCACACAAATTGTTGCCGGTAAAGGCTTCGATCACCGGGTGTTCACGCAGCATACGCTGCCGAACGATAGCCTGCATATATACATTGAAGGTGACGGCAGCCCCTGGATTGGTGGAAACACCGTTGCTGCAGACCCCACACCAAGGAACCCTCTCGCCCTGCGGTTGATGGCAAAATCGCCCTATAACAGCGTCTATATTGGTCGCCCTTGCTACTTTGACCAGATTACCACCAAGCTTTGTGAACCGCGTTATTGGACCTCTGCCCGTTATA
>NZ_JBFJTH010000069.1:0-18807 GCF_041625495.1 Litorivivens sp.
GCTGGTGTTGCATGGTGCCCGCGATTTAGCCCGCGGCGAACCACTGGCAGTGCAGCCCGTCGCCACCCACCGCGAAATCGAAATGGTGCAGGGGCTGTCACGCTCTACCGTACGAGTGCGGATCTAGCGACCGGTACAAGGTCGCCACAATAATTCAGGAGAGCCAAGATGCGACGGGTGTCAGGCAACGACGGGGACAAAAAAATGTCGGAAGCAAGCAAAGAAAACGACTACTTCCGTAAATTACGCCGCCTCGTTCACAGCAAACTTATTGATACGATTCAGGATGATGGCATCCAGACATTGGGTCAGTCGAAGGAGATCAAAGAGCGCGTCCACTGGATCGTCGACGATCTTAAAAACGAGCGTGGCGCAAGTATTAGTGCAGAGCAACAGACTCGGTTAGAACAGGAAATTTTGCAGGAGCTGAGCGGCATGGGGCCGCTGGCATCTCTTATGCTTGAACCCGATGTTACCGACATTCTGGTCAATGGCCCGGAGGAGGTCTGGGTTGATCGTGGCAAAGCTCTGGAAAAGACCGATATTCGTTTTGATGATGATTCTCATCTGCGCCGCTTCCTGGATCGCATCGTTTCAGCGCAGGGGCGTAACCTGGATTCGGCCAATCCGATGGTAGATGCAAAGCTTGCTGATGGCAGCCGACTACACGCGGTGATCCCACCGCTGTCCAGCCGAGGTGCAGTAGTATCCATTCGCCGTTTTCGCAGTGAGGGGATTACCTCCGAGCAATTGGTGGAAACAGGTTTTCTCAGTTCGGAAATGCTGAAACTCTTGCAGTTTGCGGTAGAAGCTGGAATTAACATTGTTGTGGCCGGAAGCGCAGGCTGCGGTAAAACCACGCTGTTGAATGCGCTGGCAAAAAGTATTCCCGCCACTCAGCGAATCATTACTATTGAGGAAACGGCTGAGCTTAAGCTTGACCATCCTCATGTGATTCCCCTGGAAGCCCGACAATCGAATATGGAAGGCCTGGGAAAAATAGAACTCCGTGATTTGGTAAAAACCTCACTGCGTATGCGCGCCGATCGCATCGTGGTGGGTGAAGTGCGTGGTGGAGAAGTCATGGATATGTTGCAGGCAATGAATGTTGGCCACAGCGGTAGCATGACCACCGTGCACGCGAACAACAGCCATGATGTGCTGAGGCGCCTGGAAGCACTTGCCTTGATGAGTGATGCAGGTGTGCCGCGAGAATCCATTCGCGAGATGATTGCTTCTGCGGTACAGCTCATTGTTCACATCAATCGCTTTCGCGACGGCAAACGTCGGGTGTGTAGCATTAGTCAGGTAATTGCAGAGGGCGACGAGCTTCGGGTGGAGGATATTTACCGTTTCGATGTTTCTGAAACGACCCCCAACGGTGAAATCAGAGGGCAGCATCACTATAATGGTATACAGCCGCGTTTCCTGGAGCAGGTGAAAACTAAGGGGTTTGATGCCGGCGCGCATGGGCTTGGAGCTCTTGGTTCGGGCGAGGTCGAAGCATGATTGATCTCATTTTGCTGTTTGCCTGCTTGCTGTTCGCCGGCTACGCCGCATATTCCTTTTTTTCTCTACGCGCTTCACGTGAGTCCGCTGCAGAGACGGATTTATTTCTAGAGGAGGAGAAGGAACAGCTTGCCGGGGCCTCCTACAAGGTCTCGTCCGTACGCCAATCACTGCAAACCTTAAACTTACGCATTGAGCCGCTACTCTTACTTGGCATAGTGATTGTGGCCAGTGTATGCGTGGGCTTGGTCTTTCTGGAGTTTTTTCCTGAAAGTCAGACTCTCGCCATTATTTCCAGTCTGGCGGTAATGGTGATGGTCTACTTTCTGTTGAATGACATTAGCCGTTGGCTACGTTATCGATTTGAACAAAAACTGGTCGATGCGCTGGATTTAATTCAAGCTGCTGTTGCCGGCGGTGTTTCTCCACAAAGGGCTTTGACGGTTGCGGCCAACACGACACGTGGTGCGGTGTCGCGAGAGTTGCGCGAGGTCGCCGATCGGCTGAGTTACGGACTTCCCGTCGAGCGGGCGGTCGAGCGCATGCAGTATCGTTATAACTCCGAAGGGGTGCGTCTATTCAAGCAAGCGTTGATGGTGAAGTGGGAGTCGGGTACCGGCTTCGCCCCCCTATTGGAATCCATCAGTGAATTGCTGCGTGAGCGTATTAAGTTGCGCATACAGATCAGCGCGCAGTTATCGGGTTCACGCTATGCCGCTATTTTTACGGGTGCGCTGCCTTATCTCTTGGTGCCGCTTTTTCTCTGGAAGCAGCCGGATTGGTTTGAACCCTTAAAAAACAGTGAGCAGGGATCGACGTATTTACTGGTAGCGGTGCTTTCACAAGTGTTTGGCTATTTGTGGCTCAGACGTCTCTTGAGGGTAGAAATATGAGTAGTGATTGGTGGTTCGACATTATCCTCGTTCTGCTCTTGGGAGGCCTCGGATTACTGGCTTGGGCTCTGCGGAGAGTTTCTGCACAAGCTGATGTCAGTGAGCATTTTGAGGTGGACCTAGAGGCCAGTAAACCTCCGCGCAAGTGGGGGCTTTACCCTCAAAAGCTGATACGCCAAAGCGGATTCTCCAGCGATCGGGCGAAATGGGTGTATTGGCCCTTAAAGGTATCTCTGGCTTTGTTGGCGCCCATGGCGCTGATAGAAATCACCACAGGCGAAATGGCGGGTGCCGGTCTGGCGGCTGCCGCAATTGTGGCTTTTTTGGTGCCAGATCTGTTTCTGGTTATGCGGCGCCGCCGTCGCCGGATGGCCATTGCTAGTTCCATGAGCTTTTTCGTGAGTTTGATGGTGGTCTATTTGCGCTCGGGTATGGGGCTGGCACAAGCCTTTGACAATTCAGCCAAGTATGGCCTGACAGACGACAACCCCTTGAGTAAGGAGGTGAGCCTGCTTACTCAGGAGATTGCTGCGGGTCGCGAGCGTGATGAAGCCTTTGCCTGTCTGGCAGAGCGTACTGGCGTTGAGGAGCTGGAGCGAATTTCGGCAGTGATGTCGGTCGGTTTCAGCGTTGGGTCTCCGGTGGCGCAAACCTTAGAGGCGCAGGCGGATTTGCTTCGCGCCAAACAACGTCAGGCGGGAACGCAGTTAGCCAACCGCAAGACGATGGAGGCCATGCTACCCATGATTATGGTGTGCTTCCCCATGTTTCTGGTTTTGGTTTTCTATCCGGCCGGCGCGCAGATATACGAGGTTCTTCAGTTGATGAAAGAACTGTTTTAATTAAGTGCTATATTGATTTGAACGCTGGAGTACCAGAATAAACTATGTTTTCTCTACAGTCGCATAACAGCACGCCGGGCGTGAAACGACAACGCGGGTTTATCATAACGGTTGAGCTCATCCTCATAACCACAATTCTGGTGATTGGCACGCTGGCGGGTGTTGTGGCTATACGTGATGCGCTGGTTAAGCAATATGCGCAAAAGCAGTCTCGTGAAGTGTATGTCAGTGATGCGAACGGCCAGGTGCTCGGCAAGGCCATCGATTTCGATGAGCACGACGCGCCGCGTATTCCTTATATTGACCGCACATTACCGCCCGGTACAGATGGTGTTCAGAGAAACTATCGGGTGTTGTTAGGTGTACGGGATGATCGCTTTACCAGTCGCGAGCCAGTCTATTATTCGACAGAAAACTGTACGGGCACGCCGTGTATCAAGGCGACAAGTGATGAGCGTGCAGACAGCTATGATGTAGCCAGTGATGGAGCCGCAGGTGCGGTCAGCTATCTCAATGCGCTGCAAGGAGGACCAAACTACGGCATCGGGCGTGATACTTCGGGAGGTTTCAAGGGTTACTTGTATCGTGAAACGTCTGCAGCCTGTCCGTTTACGCCGGATGCCGTTGTGTCGAGATACATCTCCCAGAAGGTTGTTCCCGGGTTGCCCTGTGAGCCAGTCGCTACATCCTCAGGTGGAACGACTACCACTGGTACAACCGGCGGCACCAGTGGTCCAAATATAGTAGAGGCCTATACTGACTGTATTGTTGGAACGGATCTCACTGGCGCAATTATCCCTTGCAGTTGTCCGAGTGGGTATACGGATGAAGGGGATGTGATTAACGCAATTGATGCTGAAATTCAGAACTCGGTTAATGTCGGCGTGGATGCTACGCGGGGTTTCGTGAAAGACCTCGTACCATTGCAAGTTGGTACCATCTGTTGTCCAAGCGGGTATAGCCTTGATCCTGCGAATCTGGCGGATACCGTCGCGTTCGCTATTCTGGTGCCAAGTATTGAGCTGGCGATAGGGACCGTAGGTAGCGTCGACGCAAAGATACAAAAGACCATCCAAGCAGTGGATGACGTACTGAACAACACCGCATTGCAGTGTGTACAAGACGGTGTTGCGCCACCAACAGACTCGGGAACCGTCGTTGAGAGTAGTGTGGAGCGCACACTGCAGCTGCACTTGGCAGAACCAGTGTCCTCGCCAAACGACCAGACGCAAAACGCGCTCGCACCATTTTCGGCGCCGTTCCAAGTTAATTTGCCGGCAGATGTGGCCGAAGATAGTTGGATCTATATTCCACCAGACGGCGAGGGGTAAGCGCCGCCTGGTTGGTTTGCCGTTTAATTTCCGAGTTCAGGAATAACGTCAGCAAACCTTTCTATCATGGGGATGAATAGATCCGGTTTGTCCCACATATCCATTGAAACACCAATATTGCAGCGGTCGAAACCCAAGTCGCGGTAGCGTTTCAGTTTGTCCGGGGTTGGTGAATCCATTACCTGCAGGGTGATTTCCACGCTGTCGGGGTCGCGGCCGTTATCTTTAACCATCTGTTTGAATTCGCTGACAGCGGTGTCAATATTGGGTAGTGCGACGTCAACCGGAAACCAGCCATCTGCCCATTTCGCGGCATGTTTGACGCCTAGTGGGCCCATCGCGCCAAAGATCACTTTGGGGCCGTCGGCCTGCACTGGCTTAGGCGCGCTCCATACCGGGTCAAACTTTACATACTCGCCGTGGTAGCTGGCCTCATCTTCACGCCACAGAGCGCGCATCGCCTCCACGGTTTCGCGCATCACTGTGTAGCGCTTATTCCAGGGGTGGGGATTCACATTGACGAACTCTTCTTCGTTCCAGCCTACGCCGGTTCCAATAATGACGCGGCCATTTGACAGGTGATCCAGCGTAGCAATGGTTTTTGCCTGGGAGAAAACGTCGCGTTCCATGAGCAGAGCAATCCCGGTGCCCACCTTCAGCTTTTTGGTCACCGCTGCGGCAGCCATCAGCGATACGTAAGGATCCATCATCTGACGGTAGGGCGCGGGCATATCACCCCCGGCCGGGTAGGGGGTTTTACGGGAGCAGGGAATATGGCTGTGCTCACCATACCAGAGTGAATCGTAACCGAGTTCTTCCAGTTTCCTGGCCAGAGTAATCGGATCTGGGTCATGAACGGTGTTCATGGAGCTGAAGCCTAGCCGCATGGTATTGTCCTGTTATTAAAAACATTTTTAATGGTATGGAATAGCGTAACGCGTGCCGCAAGTATTGGGAACACCCGAATGTAGTAGATTACGCGCAGAACCGAGACGGCATAGTCGCTTAAGCGCTTTTGGGGGAGTATACTGAACCCACGTTACAACCGCGTACCGTGCCAATGCGCGCTTTATTGGTCATTTTGCCACTGCTGCTATGTGCAGCCTGCGCTGTATCGCCGCTGCCACTGCCGCCACCCGCCTATGATGCTGACCAGCTTCTGGCCCGGCGTACTATCGGTCTTGATCCTCGCCCCTATCGAGACGAAAAATATTGGTTGAATCCGGATATGGTGATGCGTCACTTTGTGGATTTCAGCACCGAATATACTGATCCGGAACAAATCCCCTTTACACTACTGAAATCGTTACGGGAGGAGTGGCCCGCACGAAAATATCGTCGTGACGCCAATTTCTCCGCTGCCGATGCCTTCCATGAGCAGCAGGCCAATTGCCTGAGTTACAGTGCAATGGTGGTCAGCTTAATGCGCCATGCCGGTGTGCGCGCAAGATTTCAGCGGGTGGAAGCGGCGCCGGAGTGGGATCTGGAGGGAAGTTCTGTTGTTGCCGCTTTGCATATTAATGCGGTGATTTTCCTGCAGGGCAAGCAGGTCGAGGTGGACTGGTTGCCGCGTCGCAATCCGTCGGATTACGAACGACGGTTTATCTTGAGTGATGACCAGGCGCTGGCGGAGTGGCACAACAACCTGGGCGCAGAAGCGCTGCTAAATGATGACCTGCCGCTGGCTTTTGCAGAACTTAGTCGCGCGTTGCGGCTCTCGCCAGACGCGGCCCATATTTGGGTTAATCTGGGGGTTATCTATCGGCGCCTGAGATTGGACGATTACGCCGAATCTGCCTGGTTGATCGCGATTGAGCACGATAACCGCCAGTTGCAAGCCATGAGCAATCTTCAGCGCCTGTATGCGGGGCGTGGTGAACAAGACTTGGCCGGAGATCTCAATAGTCTGATTTTGCACTACCGTAAGAAAAACCCGTACTACTATTACCTGCTGGCACAGCAGGCCGAAAGTGAGAGTCGTTATGACGACGCCTTGCGACATATTCAGCGTGCACGCCGAATGCATGAAGATCTGCGTTTCGATTCGCTGCTGGCGCGCTTATACGAGCGGCTGAACGAGCCCTCGTCCTGACTATTCCCAGCCTTTAAGCTTGCGGTAGATTGTAGACGCGCTAACGCCAAGACACGCTGCAGCCAGTGGAATATTGCCGTCACACTGTTCAATAGCCTGTTCTATGGCTTCTTTTTCCACCTGCCACAATGGGCGGATGCCCTGCGTTCCGTTGGGAACGGGTGGTGCCGTCGCACTGGCGACTGTTGCCGAAGGCGCGGTTATTGGCGATGGAGCGGTCGCCGAAGATGGCGCTGGTGCGCGGGGCCTACCTTCGCCAAACACTGGCAGCATCGCTGCGGTGATTTCCTCACCGTCGTTGATAACTACAACGTTCTCAATGACATTTTGCATTTCCCGAATATTGCCGGGCCAATCGTAGTTGGCAATATTGTTTTCAGCATCGGGTGAAAAACGCGTGAACCCTTTGTTGTTTGCTCGTGACTTTTCCTCCAGAAAATGATTGGCGAGCAAGAGGATGTCTTCACCGCGCTCCCGCAAGGGTGGCAGGTAAACGGGAATAACATTCAGACGGTAGTACAAGTCTTCTCGGAATCGACCTTCTCCCACTTCCTTGGCGGGGTCGCGGTTGGTGGCGCAGACAATACGCACATCTGCGGTTAATACTTTCTGGCCGCCCACTCGTGTAAAGGTGCCGGTTTGCAGGAAGCGCAACAGTTTGGCCTGCAGGTTCAGATCCATCTCACAGATCTCGTCCAGAAACAGCGTGCCGCCATCAGCTTGTTCTGCTGCGCCCTTGCGTTGATTGACCGCACCACTGAATGCGCCTTTTTCGTGACCGAAAATTTCGGATTCGAACAAGTCCACGGGAATTGCCGCGCAATTGATGGCAATAAAAGGCCCCGATCGACGGGCGCTGGTGTTGTGCAGTGATTGTGCGCAAACTTCTTTACCGGTACCGCTTTCGCCAGTGACAAACACGCTTGCTTTACTCTTGGCGGCACTGTCGAGTAGTCGAAACACGGTCGACATTGCCAGCGACTGTCCGACAAAGTATTGCGATACCGAATGTTCACCGCTGTCTTTGACTTCGGTTGCCGCCGCGGCCACAGGCGCAGCCGGCGCCGCCACTTCGTCTTTCTTTTGCGCCAGCGCACTGCCGACAGCGGTCAGCAGTCGCTCTTTGGAAAAGGGCTTTTCAATAAAATCAAATCCGCCCAGTCGCATGGCATCGACGGCGGTGTCGATAGAGCTGTTAGCGGTTACGATAACCACGTTGGCAGGAGCGGGTTGCCGGTTGACAAACTCCAGCACCTCCAGCCCGGTAATGTCTGGCAGACACACGTCCTGAACAATGATGTCAGGCATCCGGTTTTTAATGGCTACCAGCGCTGAGTGTCCATCCAGAAAGTGTTCGGTAGTGAAACCCGCCTGTTCGAGGTAACCACAGTAGAGCGCACCACTCGACGCGCTGTCTTCAACAACATAAACCAGTGGCTGATTATCTGAGTTAGTCATTCATGAATTCCTGCTGGAGTGTATTTTCAACGCTTTCAGTGGTGGTTTGGCACAGTGTTATCAGGCGGGCCGCCTCGTCAGGCGCGTTGCTGTCTGTCACCGCTGAGCTTTCGTTCAGGTCGCGGGCCAGGGCCGCCAGCTCAGTGGCACCATAGAGCATCGCAGAATTTTTCAGCATATGACTGACGGCATGGATTTCAGCGACAAGGTCGTCGGCTTCCCGCAGGCGCCGGGACAGGTCTGCTAGCTCCTGTATGAAAATATTCAGTAAGCGCTTTGCTGTGTCTTTTCCGAGGTCACTGACAAGTGACTCTACTGTCTGATCGTCCAACGCGGCCGGACTAGACTGCAATGTCGCCTGCAGCTTCGCCAACGAGACTGGCTTGTCAATTAATGCGTCGATACCGGCTGCCAGTATTCTCGCTCTTTCCTGGGGGTCGTGTTCGCCGGTAATGGAAATCAGTGTTGTAACGGTGTTGGGCGTGTCATGCTGGCGAAGATAGGCTGCAATGTCGCTACCGCGTTTGCCCGGTAAATGTTCATCCAGCATGATAATGTCGAATGTTGATTCGCAGGCCAGTGTCAGAGCTTCATCGCCGTTTTCGGCAGTGGTAACGTGATAGCCCAGTTTTTCCAGCATGGCTTTAGCGACCAGTAGGCTGGGTAGGCTGTCGTCTGCGAGCAGCAGGTTTGTTCTCGTCATTCCCGTTGTGTCCTGAGTGGAAAAGGGATGCACTAGGGGCAGTAGGATTTGTTCCCAATGCCCTAATTGGCAAGCAATTTACGAACCAGTTTGCAATGATGTAGAGAAAAACCTTCTAAATCAGACAATTGTGTTCACAAGCCTGTGCGTTTGCAGCTACATTTAGCTCATGCCCTCAAGTTTAGGCTGTTTTTTGCAAAATGCAATTCACTATGCAAGTCAATATCGGACACAGGAGGCGGGGCTGATGGCTCTGTCCAGACGCTCACTGATCCTCCAATGTCAGGTCGATCAGCATCTACGTGTACGAAAGATTTCATCTTGGCACGAGAGCTTGCCAGAGGCGAATCGAGCAGATGTAACGGAAGGCTGGCTTACCGGGCTGCTGTCGGGCATATCCCTAACTGACGGCGAACACTGCCTGTTCACCACAAGCCACCCAACGCTGCTGAGTGGTCGCGATGTTGATGTGCAGGTTGAACCTCTGGAGCAGGGCGCACGAATCTCAATCTACTGCTCGATGGCGCAGCGTAGTTTAAGTCGTCGAGCAACAGACCGCACGGCAGCTGTGTTTAATGCGCTCTACGGCTCAAATCTGGATGCCTTAGTCACCATCGATACCCGCGGCGCTATTATGGAATTCAATGCCGCTGCCGAAGCGATGCTTGGCTACCGGCAGCAGGAAGTGCAGGGGGCGGAAGTGGCTGAGATCATTTTGCCCTTCGGCAAGCACGATGTTCAGTACCCCGATATAGCGGGCTACTTTACGGTAGGGAAAGCGCCGTTAACCACCCAACGGTTTGAATTTGAGGCAACGCGTCGGGACGGTTCACGCTTTCCTTGCGAAATAACGCTAGCACCCGCGCAAATCAATGGGGAAATTGCTTTCTTTTCAGCTTTTCTCAGAGATATTTCCGGACGAAAAGCTAACGAAGCGGCGCTGACACGGGCGAAAGAAGCAGCCGAAGCCGGTAGTCAGGCTAAATCGCGATTTCTTGCCCATATGAGCCATGAAGTTCGCTCGCCGGTGAGCGCAATATTGGGTTGCCTTGAACTGCTGTCAGATACCGCTCTCGACAATGAGCAAAACATCCTGGTGAAAACAGCCGATGATGCCGGGCATAACCTGCTGGATGTAATTGAAGACATCCTCAGCTTTTCAAAAATTGAATCTGGAACTTATCAGCTTCAGTCCAGAGTGTTTAGCCCCATACGTGTGCTTGAGCAGGTGGTTGAATCGGCGGCAGTACGCAGTGCGTCGCGCGAATTGCATATTGGCTGCTGTATCGCACCCGATGTGCCGTTGAATGTCGTCTCAGATCCAGTGGCACTGCGCCAGATTGTAAGCAACTTGGTAGATAACGCGCTTAAGTTTACGCAGGAAGGAGGCGTCAGCGTTCGCGTTTATGTGCAGGGCAAGGATCTGAATGCCGACCATCTGGACTTGCGCATTGTGGTTCAGGATACCGGTGTCGGGATAGGCGCGGGCGACCAGGAAAAGATATTCGAAGAGTTCACGCAGGCCGATAGCAGTGACCGCACCAATTTTGGCGGCGCTGGCCTCGGATTGTCAATTTGCAAACGCTTGCTTGAAGCGCTCGGTGGTCATATCACTGTGTCGAGCGAGCCTGGTAAGGGCAGTTGTTTTCAGGTCGTGCTGCCGTGTGGGCTGGCAGATGACACCACGGTCTTTTTCGATACGCAGCAGGCGTTACCGGAAATTGACGGGGTATCGAGCGACAACACCTGCTTTGCCCGTGATGTGGCGGAGCAGGTTGCGCTACTGGGTAGTTCGACCTGTGCGGCGGACCAGTTGACCGCCGGTGATGCGGTACCATTGGTGATTGACGTGTCGCCCGGCACAATGCCCAGCGAGGTTATCGCCCTTTGGAGCGCCCGTGGCTTTCAACCCGAGCAGCTTATTCTGGCGCTACCCGACGCCTACTCTGAGTGGGCTATTGAGGCGCGCAAAGCGGGCGTTCGTGGAGTGATAGCCAGACCGTTTACGGCCACCGCGATGGTTGGTGCACTGTTAGCCAATAGCAATAACAAGTCGGGCAATGCTAAAGTAAAAGCACCGGGCGGCGGTGCGCGGCTCAACTACCGGATATTGCTTGCAGAAGACAGCAAGGCGAATCAACTGATTGCCACAACGTTGTTGGAAAAAGCGGGTTGTGTGGTTGATATTGCCGAAAATGGGCAAGAGGCAATCGATGCGGTGAAGGCTGAGCATTACGACGCGGTGCTGATGGACGTGCGCATGCCATTGGTAGACGGGCTCACAGCGACCCGTGAAATTCGTCATAGCCACAGCACGGATGAACTGCCGATTATCGCCTTGACGGCGAATGTGTTTGGCTCTGATGTAGACCGTTGTCTCGACGCGGGGATGAATGATTTTATCGGAAAGCCGGTGAGCCGCGACAAGCTGCTCTCGGTATTGTCACGCTGGGTGGAGGGAGCTGCAGACGCCATTCCCTCCCACCCAAAACAGGAAGAAGTAATGCATCCGCTTATCGATGATTCTGTACTGGACCAATTAAAACGAGACACTTCGGACGAAGCGGCTCTGGTCATACTGCAAGCTTTGCAGACCGAGCTTTTCGGTTTTATCGATGTACTTAAAGGTTACGCAGACAGTGGCACCTTGTCTGGCGACGCGCTGGCTACGCTGCGCGACAGCGCGCATCGGTGTAAAAGCAGTGCCGGGTATTGTGGTGCCGTTCAAGTGCAGGAGTTGTCGCAGCAGCTTGAAAAAGCGTGTGTCGATAATCAAGCCGATGTTGCCTTGGAACTCATTCAGGCCCTGATCGACAGCGCCGAAGAAACACAGGCAGTCATTGCAACAATGTTGGATTAATCTCAGTTGATAAACCGATTTTCCAGCCAGAAGTGGCTGCATTCATCCAGCGGGGTGGGTCTGCCCGTCAGATAACCCTGTACGCTGTTGCAACCCAGCTGAGACAGGATGTGCATCTGGGGTTCTGTCTCTACGCCTTCAGCGACGATATTCAGGCCTAAACGTTGTGCCATCGCAATAATGGCGCTGCAAATGGTAAAGTCGTCGTCGCTGGTGTGCAGCCCGTCCACAAAACTTTTATCAATTTTCAATCCATCGATCTTGAATTCCCTCAGTAGGTTTAACGACGCAAAACCGGTGCCGAAGTCGTCCAGCCAAACCTGCACCCCATCTCGCTGGAAGGCCTTGAATGTTCTGCCGATCATCGATGGATTCTGAATAAGAGCTGTTTCAGTCAGTTCCAGTTTTACGGCAGATGCTGGCAGGTTCATATCCATCAGCGTTTTCATCACATGTTCGTAAACATCGCCGGCCTGAAACTGACAGGGCGAAATATTGATAGACATGTAAAGCGGCAAGCCGGACAGCTCTCTGAGATTTTTCAAATCCAGCAGCGACTGCCGTGTAATCCAGTGACCCAGTTCAATAATATCGCCACTCTCTTCGGCAAACGGTATGAAGTCGGCGGGGGAAATCATACCGAAGCGTGGCGACTGACAGCGTACCAGCGCTTCAAAACCTTTCAGACGGCCGTCAGCGAAACCGAATTGCGGTTGATAGACCATTTGGTAGTGCTGTTTCGCGAGAGCTTCCTTGATGATGTCGAGGATGGGTAGGGGCGCTGCACTGGTGATGGGCTGGGTATTCATAGTCAAATGTCTCGTAAAAGTTACTGCGTCTGAAAGGGTCCTACGCAACTACCGGGCCAAAAACCGTCCGCGTGCCAACCGTATTGGCCAACCGATTGAAAACAAAGTGATTTAATTTTCAGATAGGTTCGACGTGAAAATCATGGGTGGCGCTCGCCGAGGCTGCTTGCGGGTCAATCCATTAATGCAATGCAGTATGCAGCGCATAATGATTTGCAGTTTGCAAAAGCCGGCATCTCATCTCTCGCTGACTCTAGGATAAATTCAATAAAAACAACGCTGTAACGTTCCTGTGTCACATGGTATGCCGTTTGCTTCTATCGTCTTTGATTGCAGTATTTATTTTTATCGGAGACATAAATGAAAGATCTATCAAAAACCGCTCTTTTGCTTATCGGATTTCAAAACGACTATTTTGCTGAGGACGGTATTCTGCACGCGGTTGTGGAGGAATCGTCGCGAGTGACCGGTGTTTTAGACAACACGCTGGCATTGTTGTCCGGTCGCGGCAGAGACTTCGGGCTTGTGGTTTCGACGCCCATTCATTTCACGCCGTCTTATGAAGAGCTTACGGAGCCGGTTGGCATATTGAAAACCATTCGTGAGGTAGGTGCCTTCAAGGCAGGTTCGCGCGGTGCCGAGACAATAGCCGAATTTGAACCTTACACCTCGCTGATTCGCGAAGTTCCGGGTAAGCGTGGTCTGAACGCGTTTTCCAATACGGAGCTGGAAGTCTTGCTCCGCGAACACGGTATTGAAGAAATCATACTGGCTGGCACCGTCACATCTATTTGTATTGACTCAACCGGTCGGCACGCCGCGGAACTCGGCTTTAAAGTCATGGTGCTCAGTGATTGCACCTCAGGCCGCACGGTCTTTGAGCAGCAATACTACTGCGAAAATGTGTTCCCGCTTTATGGCGAAGTAGCCTCCTTGAGTACCCTTGTCGCAGCCTGATAGCGGAGTAGAGTGTTATGGCGGCCACCGAGCAGGAACTGCAGGTACAGATTCAGGCGCGCATGCTTGAGGCGCTTAACTCCCGTGAACAGGAGTTTTCAACCCTCACGTCACTGCTTGCTGATATTGTCTTCCGATGTGATCGCGACGGCAAAATACTGCTGTTGAATTCCGCCTGGGAAGAGGTTCTGGGCTGGAAAGTAGAGGAGTGTCTGGGGAGTAATCTGACGGACTATCAATCGGCAAATGGCTGGTGCCCGGATCCGGAGGTGTCTGATGCGTTCGCCTCTGAAGTGTCTTTTATCACGCGCGATGGCGCAACCCGAGCTTTCAATCTGAAGGCGACCTACTCTGCAGGCAGTTGGTATGGGTCGATGACCGATGTTACGGAATACCATCGGGCGCAGGCGGAATTGGAGCTTGCCAGAGAACGCGAGCGAAAGCTTTCCTTGGTGGCCAGTCGAACGGATAACCTGGTTGTCATCTCTGATGCGCAGGGCACCATTGAGTGGGTAAACGAAAGCTTCGAGCGCGAGACGGGATATTGTTTTGAGATTGCTGTGGGTAAAAGGCCAAGCGAGCTTTTGCAGGGACCGGAAACTTCACAGGACACCGTTGCAGTCATGCGCGAAGGTTTACGCGCGGGAACCGGGTTTAATGTTGAGGTTGTCAATTACAACAAAGACGGCGATGCCTACTGGGTAGAAGTCGATTGTACGCCAGTCGTCGATGAACGGGGCGAACTGGTAAATTTTATCGCGGTTGAACGCATCATTACCGAGCGTAAAGAGTCCGAGTTATTGCTGCGTGACAGCGAGCAGCATTTTCGGACGATTCTAGACACCGTCAGTGAAGCGATTTTTCACTGTGATACGGCGCTGACAATCCAGTATGTGAATCCGGCGTGGAGCGGTATGACAGGCCACGAGCTGACCCCCGGCGAGCGGGTTAACCTGTCGGATTTTGTGCACTGCGATGATATGGAACTGTTGGAGCGTATGTGTGCTGACATCCGGAAGCATTCAGAGCAGGTGCGCCAGGAGTTGCGTGTCATCAGTCGAGAGGGTGGCTGGCGCCATGTGGAAGTGATTCTTTCTAACAGCCAGCTGGATAGCAAGTTGGCGATAACCGGAGCGCTCATTGATATCGACGAACGCTGGCACGCTAACAAAGCCATACTTCAGGCCAAGGAACGCGCCGAGCAACTGTCGCACGCGCGGACCCAGTTTGTGGCGAACATGTCGCACGAAATACGAACGCCGCTCAACGCGATCATCGGCATGAGCAATGTGCTGCGCAATACCCAACTCGACAACGATCAATCAAGTTATGTGGATACGTTGCTTAATGGCGGCAATGCGTTGCTCGCTCTGGTAAACGATATTCTGGATCTGGCAAAGCTTGATGCCGGTGAAATGGAACTCGAAAACCGTCCCTTCGATCTGCTGGAGCTGGCAGAACAATGCATTGATGTTATGGCCAACAGCGCGCAGGAGAAAAATCTGGGCCTGAGTTTGCGGGTTGGCTCCGGTCTCAGTCGCAACCACACTGGCGATGCGCATCGTATTCGTCAGATTTTGTTTAACCTGCTGTCCAATGCCATCAAATTCACAGAGCAAGGCAGCGTCAGCCTCTATCTGGATCAAGAGCGAATGGGCGATGGCACCCTGCTCAAGATCCGTGTTGAAGACACGGGTATCGGCATTGAACGTCAAAAGCTGAATACCCTGTTTGACGCGTTCACCCAGGCAGACCCTTCGATAACCCGTCAGTTTGGTGGCACCGGCCTTGGCCTGGCTATTTCCAAACAGATAGTCGATCAGATGGGGGGCCGTATCTGGGCAGAAAGCAGCCCGGGTAATGGTACGGTTTTCCATTGTGAGTTGCCGACCTATGCCATGCCCGGTGAATCCTTGGGCAGCACCCTGCACGCCTATAACCTCACACCCTCGCAACTGGATGAAGTGAGCGCTGCGGCGGCCGTCGCTGGCTACACATTTTGTAGCCATCAGGATGCGGGGGACGTTGGCCTGGCCCTGCAACACCGGGGTGGAGTTATCACAGCACGTAATAACCTGCCAAACGACACTATCCGCAGCCCTCGGCGGTTACTTGACAGTGTGCGGCTGCGTTTTGAGGGAGGCTCGGAGGTCACTGGACGGAATCAGGCTAAAACGCAGAAAATCCTGCTCGCAGAAGATGTCATACCCAATCAGCTCGTGGCCAAGGCAATGCTGAAACAGCTTGGCTACACCAATGTCACCGTCGTTGAGAATGGTCTGCGGGCTGTTGAGTGCGCGCGCGAGGAACAATTTGATATCGCGCTGCTCGACATTCACATGCCTGTAATGGATGGCATCACAGCTGCAGAGCACCTTCGCCGGGAAAATCTGATACCGGTGATTATTGCGGCGTCTGCCGACGTTACCACTGAGGCCAGATCCCGGACGGAAGCAGTGGGCTTTGACGACATGCTGCCCAAACCCTTTACCCGAGAAAGCCTCGCCGACATGCTCAAGCGTTACTGCCATACGCAAGTGTTTTCCGCCGCCGGTTGAGCATTCATCATGTCATCACGTTGACCGCCGGATGCCTTCGGCCTGGCTTCTTTGCATTATGAAACGCTCAGTCAGACTGATTTGCAAAATGCAAATCAGTTGGCAATTTGCAAAACAGAATATAGCGGGTGAGTTTAAAAAATACTAATAAAAACATATAGATAAGGTTTTTTTCAGGGTTGGCACATTCATCGCAATAACCTCCGGTAACTGAAAGGAGGTTCTCCATGAAAAATTCAACGCAAGGTAAGACGGTTCCCGTAAGCGATCGCATCGTGGCCGCACTGTTATTGTTACTGACGTCACCCGTTATGTTATCCCGCCTTCTACGGCAGGCCATTGGGCTGGCGGATTACTTTACGGAAAAGACTTTTCATCGCGGCCTGTTTCAACAGCAGGATCTGCTGGTTTACAAAGAGGGTGGCGAGCGCAAGGCGCCACTTCTGGTGGAGGTTGTAAAAGGCCGTATCGCGTTGGTGGGTCCTCGCCTGATTGCGGTCGATGACATCGCGGACGCCGCTTCCATGCCCTTTGCCGAAATGCATTTCGCCGCCACGCCAGGCGTCTTCAGCCTGTTCGAGCTGCGCCGCCATACCGGCCTCGACTTCCTCGAAGAGCAGGAATGCGACCTCGAATACCTCGAAAACCGCGGCTTTGGCGCGCGCCTGAAAATTGTTGTACGAAGCGTGTTGGCCAGCGCCATGTACCGCACTGGCGAGGTCATGCGGGACGCCGCAGAATTTGAAGTGCTTGGGGTGCGTATCGATAACTGGTCTATGACGGAGTCTCTGGCACGTATTGCTCGCGCCGTTGAAAGCCGCGTCAGTACGACGGTGTTTTTTGCCAACGCTCACACGCTGAACTTGAGCTACGAAGATGCGTCTTTTCGGGACACCCTGAACAACGTCGACGTGTTACTGCCAGACGGTTCAGGCATTGAAGTAGCCTGCCGTCGCCAGGGTGTGCGTCGCAAGGGCAATATCAATGGCACCGATATGCTGCCGCTGCTGTGCAACACACTGGCAGAGAAAGGTGGATCAGTGTTTTTCCTCGGCGGCGAAGAGGGTATTGCCTCGACCGCAGCTCAGAACCTCCAGAAGCGCACGCCTGGCCTGCACGTGGCTGGCACACTTAATGGCTTTTTTGACAAAGACAATTGCGATGATGTGATTGCCCAGATTAACGCCGCGCAACCCGATGTACTGCTGGTTGGTATGGGGCAGCCCCTCCAGGAGCGCTGGGTTGCTCAGAACCGCCATAGACTGGATGTACCCGTGGTAATGGCTGTAGGCGGCCTGTTCGACTTCTACGCCGAGAAAGTATCGCGCGCGCCTGTCTGGCTGCGTGAATTAGGCCTGGAATGGACTTGGCGTCTGCTGCAGGAGCCAGGTCGTATGTGGAAGCGCTATGTCATTGGCAACCCTCTTTTTCTGCTTCGCATTCGCCGCGCTACTCCCCGGTAACTCCCGGGCGGCGCAATTTGATTTGCAAAATGCAAACTATAGCGTTTGCAAAATGAAAAAGCTTGGCCGGCTTTTCGCCCCGCTCGTCGGGGTTTTTGGCTATCTTATTGATATATATAAATAAAAAAACGCTTCCTCGGTTTGGCATCGTATGTGCAATAGGGAATACAACTAAACAGAAACACCCTAGTGAAACAGGTAGCCAGTTTCCACACATTCGGGAAGAAAACATGAACATCAAACAGGTAGTCACAGGCATTTCACGGTACGTAATGGCAGCAACCTCCGTTGTGGTCATCAGCGGATGCGCAGTACACAGCGGCGTGAAGAACCCTGAAGCCGGTGTGACACGCGACTTCTACGTGCCAGCCAAGCGCGATCAGTCAAAGATTGATCCGCAGGCTGAGGCTGTTAATGAGATGATGGCGCGGAACCAAAGCCTGGCACGCAACGACGAGTGCCTGAACGGTGTGTCTGGCTTCGACTCAACACAGCGTAATTTCTGGGTAAATCAGCCACTGCCTAGCCAATTGCGCAGTGCCGGTTCAGAACGCTTTGAAGTAAGCGCGAAACGCCGTCTGCTGCCGCTCTCTCCGGGCGACCGCATTGAGGTACTTATTCACGAAGGCGAAGAGTTTTCCGGTCAGTATGTGGTAAATCACGATGGCACCCTCGAGCTGCCTTACCTGCCGCCGATCACCGTTGTGGGGCTGGACACCGAGGAGGTGGAAAACCGCCTGGAATTGCAGCTTGTTCGTGAAAACTTCTTTCTTGCCCACAACTTGCGTATCAGCGTGCGCCCCCTGCAATGGGCGCCGGTGATGGTGTCGGTGAGCGGCGCTGTATTCAACCCGGGTCGCGTGTTGATCAACGAGCGTAACCCACAGCAGATTGAAGAAGCGAAAACCCGCATCGCTGGTGATTACCCCACAAAACGCTATCTCAGCGAAGCGCTGCGCGCAGCGGCCGGCGTACGCCCCGACGCGCGCATCGATAAAGTGGTTTTGATTCGCGATGGCTGGCATCAGGAAATTGACCTTAGTGGTATTTTCACCGGCAACTCGACACAGGATGTGCCGCTGATAGCGGGTGACAAGGTTGTTGTTCCCACGGCAGGCTGCTTTCAACGTCAACTGGCCCGTCCGTCACAGATAACGCCTAAGGGTATCCGTGTATTTATCTCTAACCTGGCCTCAGGCAAGGACAACGCCGCGGCAGCTGTTGGTAACTATGCGACCAGCATGCCTTACGGTACCCGACTGCTGCAGGCTGTAGTGTCCGGTAACTGTGCAGGTGGTACGCAATTGACTAATGCCTCGCGATTTGCGGTAC
>NZ_JBFJTH010000070.1:0-18581 GCF_041625495.1 Litorivivens sp.
GAATACCCGCTGACGCTGGTAGGCGAGGTCAAGTGGACCCGACAGGTGGGAAATGAATACCAGTCAGGGGTAGAGCTTTATCCATCGCGCGAAACGGCACAGAGCCAGTGGGCAGATAAAGTACTCAAGCACGGCTTGCGCGAAGCCGCCAATAGCTAAGGCCGACTAGCCCAACCAGTGAACAGCCGCGTTAGCGCGGCTGCAGCCTCACAGGCATATCTTTATAGCCATTCACCAGATTTGAGCGAATACGCTTTGGCTCTCCGGCCAACTCGGCACCACTAAACAGCTTGAAGAACTCCTCAAAGAAAATCCGGGCTTCCAGTCGCGCCAGATTAGCGCCCAGGCACAGATGTATGCCGTGCCCAAAAGCCAAGTGGGGGTTGGGGTTTCTTGAGATATCAAACGTTAGCGGGTTTTCAAACACGCGCTCATCAAAATTGGCCGATGAGTACAGCATCACCACTCGATCATTTTCCCGGATTTTCTGGCCCCGCAGCTCGGTATCGCAGGTTGCTGTACGCCGAAAGTAATGTAGCGGCGTTGACCACCGCAGCATTTCCTCCACCGCTGCCGGCAGCTGGTCCGGGTTGGCCTCCAGCTGGCGATACAGCTCAGGCTGCTTCAGCAGCTCATGCATACCACTGGCAATCATCGAGCGCGTGGTTTCATTGCCGGCCACCGTGATCTGGATAAACAGCGAGGCAAACTCTTCGGCGCTGACCTTGTGACCATCTACTTCGACGTTGATCAGCAGGGAAATAAGGTCATCGGCGTCGCTGTTCTGACGCTCCGTAGCCAGCTGATAGCCGTACATACCCATTTCCATGCTGATCTGCTGGGTTTCTTCCGGGCTTGCGCCCAAGTCCGGATCACCGGCAGATGTCTGCATATCCGACCAATGACGGATTTGCCCCCACATATCGCGCGGCACACCCATCAGGCTGCAAATAACGGCGGTTGGAAGATTGCCTGCAGCATCAAAGACAAAATTGCACTCGCCTTTGTCACGCGCGATATCCCGCGCAGCCAATAGCGATTCACGCGCAATTTCACGCACCATCGGCTCCATCTTCACCAGCATTTTTGAAGTAAATCGCTCTATCACCGCACGCCGAATAGGCCCGTGGTTAGGAGGGTCCATTCCCAGCAACTGGCCCTGCGCCATGCCGAGTATTTCAGGCGGCAGTTCGTCTACCATGACAAAGCCGCGTTGCGCCGAAAAGGTCGCATAGTCACGAGATACCTGTCGCACATCTTCATAACGGCTGATCACCCAGTAACCGCCCCCGTCAGGATGCTTGTGCCAGAACACCGGTGCTTCATCACGCAGCCGCCGGAATTGCTCATGAGGTACCGCCGCCACATAGTTGTCGGGGTTGTAGATATCAATCTCGCTGAGTTGCATGCTACGTCCTTACTACCGTCTGATTATTCGCCGTGTTGCATTATTCGTCATCGCTGCGGCACAGCCATGACCATTTCTTCATATTCCGTATTATTTCCCTGTCCAGCAAGCCAGGATGCTGACATAAACGCACCACCGTCCTGCCAATTTGCAACTTGTACGCGCCTCTAGCGGCGATTACACTTGCCAGCCGCCCCGTTGAGGAATACCCATTGTCTAGCACCCAACCTCACATACTGGCAGCTTTAAATCGCCACGTCGCATCATTGCGCGGTATTCGTCGCGGCATTGAAAAAGAAAGCCTGCGTATCAATACCGCCGGCGAGTTGGCCCGCACGCCCCACCCGAGCGCGTTGGGCTCTGCCCTGACACACCCGGAAATCACCACCGATTTTTCCGAGGCGCTGCTCGAGTTCATTACGCCAGTCAGCACCAGCATTGACGACACCCTCGATCATCTCGACCAGATTCACCGCTGGACTTATGCCAACCTTGGAGAAGAAATGCTGTGGCCCGGCAGTATGCCTTGTCTGCTAGGTCCCGATGACAGCATTCCGGTAGCGCAGTACGGCAGTTCCAACGTCGCCCGCATGAAGACCCTGTATCGACTGGGCCTGGGCCAACGATATGGCCGCCGCATGCAAACCATCTCTGGCATACACTACAACTTTTCAGTGCCGGACGAGCTGTGGCAGTGGCTGGCCGATGCCAATGGAGAAACCGTCACTCAGGATTTTATTACTGACCGCTACTTTGGCCTGATTCGCAACTTCCGCCGCCTGTCTTGGCTGCTGATCTATCTGTTTGGCGCCGCGCCGGCGGTGTGTAGTTGTTTTCTCGAAGGCAAATCTCATCAGCTTGACCGGCTCTCATCAGGCACGCTGTATAACCCCTACGGCACCTCGCTGCGCATGGGTGATTTCGGCTACCAGAGCGCTGCGCAAAGCTCGCTGAACATCTGTTACAACACGCTGGAAAACTACATCCAGACCCTAAAAAAGGCGATTCAGACGCCCCACCCTGACTACGCCCGAATTTCGCAAAGCGAGCAGCTCTCCGCAGGGCTTCTGCAGATAGAAAATGAATTTTACAGCCCGATTCGACCTAAGCGGGTCACCCAGTCTGGTGAAATTCCGTTGGGCGCACTGCGTCGCGGTGGCGTGGAATATATCGAAGTGCGCTGCGTAGACGTCAACCCGGAAAGCCCGCTGGGAATCCGACGCGAACAGATCGAGTTTCTCGACACCTTCCTGATTTACTGTCTGATCAGCGACAGTCCACAGTGCAATGAAAAGGTGTACCGGGAAATCGGTGACAACCTTCGCCAAGTGGTTGAGCGCGGCCGAGAGCCCAACCTCAATCTCCATGACCACGGCCAAGCCCTGACCCTTCAAACCTGGGCAACCCAGATTTTCGACGAGCTCACCCCCATTGCCAATGCCTTTGATGAGGCCTGGTCTGGCAGTCGCTACGGCGATTGCCTCAGCCACTGGCGAGAGACTGTGGTACAGCCAGAACGCACACCATCGGCGCGTATGCTCGAGACCCTGCGCGAACGTGACCTGTCATACTATGGCTATATGATGGAACGCGCCGAAGCCCACCGGGATTACTTCCAGCAACCGGCGCTGAACAAAGAGCAGCAGCTTAAAGCCCGCAGTATCAGCGAGGAATCGCTGGTGGCCCAGCGAAAAATTGAAGAAAGCGATGACGTCGATTTCGATGACTACCTGCGGCACTACTACGAGCAATACGAGACCCTGTAATCAGCGGTGAACTATCTAGCGCACTTTCATCTGGCGTGCCACGCTGCCGGCAGCGACGATCCGCACCCGCTGGTCATTGGTGGCCTGCTGGGTGATTTTGTCAAAGGCCCGCTGCGCGGCGAATGGCGCGACTGGGAAGCGGGCATCGTCCTGCACCGACGCATCGACGCCCTGACCGACAGCCACCCCGAGGTGATTGCACTGCTCAACACCCTCCCTGCCAACTACCGCCGGTACGGCGGCATCATGCTGGATGTGTGCTTTGACTATTGCCTCAGCCAGCACTGGGGGAACTTTCACCACACAACGCTGCCACACTTTTGCGCGCAGATGTACCAGCGGCTTGAGGCCGAACACCCCGCGCTGCCACCTAAGGCCAGGCAACAGGCACAGCGCTTGCAGCGCTACGATGTGCTCGGCAATATGGACAACTGGCAGACGGTTGCTAACATGCTCGCGCGAATCGGGCAGCGATTGCGCCGCGACAATCCGCTGGATAGCAGCGCCGCGGTTTTGGCAGAACGTTTACCCATTATTGAACAGCATTTTTTGCGCCTGTATCCCGAGTTGATGGATACCGTGCGTCAACCATAACGGAAACCACCATGTCGTCTACCGCCTCATCGATCAGCGCCCGCCAGCTCTACACCGCTTTGTTTCTGATCTGCGCTGCCCTGCTGGCTTACGCTCTGTATACCGAACATTTTCAGTACCTGATTCCCTGTGCCCTATGCATGACCCAGCGCTTTTTCTATGTCTGCCTCGGCGTGGCGGCACTCACAGCGGCCCTTCACAACCCGGGCAAAATCGGTCGCCGGGCATACGTGGCCCTCATGCTATTGGCCAGTGCAGGCGGTATCGGTACAGCCGGCCGCCAGGTCTGGCTGCAACACCTGCCCGAGGATCAGGTTCCGGCCTGCGGCCCCAGCCTAGAATATATTCTTGACACTCTGCCACTCACCGAAGCGTTCACCACGCTGATGATGGGGGATGGCAATTGCGCCGAAGTACAATGGACCTTTCTTAGCCTGAGCATGCCGACGTGGTCCTTGATCTGGTTTGTGGTGCTGGGTGTGGCGGCACTGGCCTCTCTAAAACTCCGATAGGCCCGTAGTGAAACTATCCGGCGTACTGACACTTTTGCTGTTTCACCTTCTCGGAGAGGCCATCGTGCGCCTCACCGGACTCGTTATTCCAGGTGCAGTCGTCGGCTTGCTACTGCTTTTTGCCACGCTGCTGATTCGCGGCGGCATCAGCGACTCATTGTCTTCGAGCAGCCAGACGCTGATCGGATTTTTACCGCTACTATTGATCGTACCCTCAGCAGGTATTTTCTTCCTGGGACGCAGTTTTAACGATCAATGGCCGGCATTTATCGGCGCGATCGTAGGAGGCACACTGCTAACGCTAGTATTCAGCGCGCTGGTAATGAGACTCCTGGCCGGGCGCCGAGGCTGACGCTATGACCGACCTCCTGCACTCCCCGTTGTTTGCCATTACGCTGGTGCTCGCGGCCTATCAACTCAGTAGCTGGCTCTATCGCAAGCTCAGGCAGCCGGCCTTTCTCCACCCCACCATCGCTGGCGCCATACTAGTGGCGGCCGCCGTGTTTACGCTAGACATCGACTTTGCGACCTTTGAAAACGACGCCCGCTGGCTCACATTCTGGCTGGGGCCGGCCACGGTCGCGCTGGCTATTCCCCTTTACCAACAACTGCCATTGATCAAACGTATGGCCCTGCCGATTGTGGTCACGGTTGCACTCGGGGGAATATTCGCCTGCCTGTCAGCCGTTTTTCTCGCCCATTGGCTGGGTGGCAGCGAAACGACGGTACTCTCTCTCACGGCGAAATCTGTCACCACGCCCATCGCCATCGGTATCAGCGAAAGTGTTGGCGGTCTGAGCAGCGTCACCGCTAGCGCTGTTATTCTTACCGGCATTGTCGGCATTGTTTTCGTCAATCTGGTAATGAGAATTTGCGGCGTAAAGGACGATCGCATTTGGGGCTTCGCCCTTGGCCTGAGTGCCCACGCGATCGGTACCGCACGCGCCTTCGAACGCAGCCCGGTTGCCGGAGCGTTCTCCAGCCTGGCGTTGTGCCTGACCGGCAGTTACAGCGCGATATTCATTCCACTGGCATTGCAGTATATTCGCTAGCGTCGACTGACAATGCGCCATTGAGGCGACGCAACAATACCTCAAATTCCTGCAGCGCTGCGGCACCGATTCTCTCTGCATAGAGCGCTAACACCGCCTCACACCCGGCCACCACCGCCGCCAACCACCGCTGGCCCTCAGTGCTAATAGAGAGCTCTTTGGCGCGACTATCGCGAGAACTTTCCTGAACGTTGAGCAACTGTTGCCGCACCATGCCTCGCGTCGTAAGACTAACCGCCTGTACGGTGGTTCGCTGCGGCTCGGCCAGCGCCGACACGGATAGTGGGCGCGGCGCCAGATAGTAAAATTGGTTTAACACCGGACGACTCAATGCAACGTCTACGTCACCGGCCACCTGCTGTGTCAGCCGTTGTTCAAAATCCAGCGCCAATTCCACCAGCAAACGGCCAAAATGGAGAAACCGCTGCGCATCACCCGCCGCCTGCATCCGCTGGCGGACACCCAATGACGACGTCAGCTCATCCAGTATCGTGTACAGCCTCGCAAATTCCGCCTCACCCAGCAGTTGACGGTAATTGCGCCGGATATCGTCTACCACCCGATTCGAAACGCTAACCAAACGCTCTCCGCGCAAACTGAAGCGTACTATCCGCGAGCGTCTGTCTTCTAAACCCACCACCACACTGAGGTAACCCAGCTCCTCGAGCTGACGCACCACCTTACCGATACTCTGTTTGCTCTGCCCCGCCCGCTTTGCCAACACACTTACCGTGGCACCATTGCCATCAAGGTGTCTCAACACCGCGCCATGAGAACGCTGCACATCGCCAAAACCCAGCTCACGATATGCCGCCAGAAAACGGCTTTCGTAATCTTCTACCACCAAAAACAGAATCACGCCCAGCGCTTTTTCCCGGTAGCGTTCAAGCAGCATGGACAGCGTATTATCGGGCATAGGTAAGATCGTCTTGCGCAGGGCTTTCGGGGTTCGCAATGGCATAGTTCGGCGCTATTTTATAGTGCGGCCAGGCCACCGTCACCGCCACCAGCGCCAACGGCAACAGCACCAGAGCCGCCAGGCTGAGCGACCAGCCTAGTGCCGACGGGTCCCGCCACACGAAGTCGGTAACTGCTGCCACCAGTGGGGCGCCGCTACCGTAGCCCAGTAAATTAACAAACAGCAGAAAGTACGACGATAATTGGGCACGCTTTTCATTAGGCGTAATCACCTGTATCGAAGCTACGCTAACTGCTGCCAGTGACTGAGTGAAAAATACCGCCAAACCAATCAACACCAACACCGCCACTGGATCAGTGAGCAAGGGCAGCGGCAATATCGCCAACAATGTGCCGCTCATGGCCACCCGCATAACCCGCAAATAGGTGATCTGCCCGAAGCGCGGCTGCCAATGCGACGCCAACAATCCGCCGCCAAGCACCCCGGCGCTGGCTGCCACTATAAAAACGCTGCCAAACCGCGCCGCTGCCTCCGGTGGCGTAAACCCGAACTCGCGCATCAGGTAGACCGGTGCCCAGACAATAAAGCCGGAGCTCATCGCAGTCGTCGCCGCAATGGCGATAAAAATTCCGAGATAGAGTCGCTTGTGGCTGAGCAGGAATACAAACGTAGAGCGCAGCTGCGCGGCAACCGATTGCGGGCGGGTATCCAGCAAGCCTTTGCGGACCGGTTCTTTCAGCGCAAAAATAAACAAGGCCAGCAGTAGCCCGGGCATGCCTGCCATCATAAAGGCCAGCTGCCAGTCGGCATAACCTGCCAGCCAGCTGATCTCACTGCGATCCCACTGCGCCAGCGTTGTCAGGAGGTATCCACCCAACAGAAATGCCAGACCACTACCTACCGTTCTGCCCATTGAAAACACCGCCATTGCCGTGGGCAAGCGCTTACGGTCAAACACATCTGCTAGCAGAGAGTATGCCGCAGGCGCCAGCGCGGCTTCACCCACGCCCACGCCAATGCGCCCCAGAAACAACTGCAGGTAACTGCGCGCCAATCCACAGACCACAGTCATCGCACTCCACACCACAATGCCGAGACCAATGATACGGGTGCGGTTCCAGCGGTCAGCTGCAAGCGCAATCGGGATTCCAAAAAGTGCAAAGAAAACGCCAAAGCCGAGACCGTGGAGCAAGGAAAACTGAAAGTCTGAGATCCCCAATTCCAACTTGATAGGCTCAATGAGCAGCGCGATGATCTGCCGATCCAGAAACGACAGCATGTAAGCGAAGAACAACAGAACAACGAGGTACCAGCCGCCTTGCGGTTTCATGCGTATCCCCTGGCTAGCCATGTACGACAATGCAGGTCTGTAGCTGCCAAAACCTTAGTTGTCATGGTGTTGGCGACGAAAAGCATCCACGATATCCGCCGGCTGTGCCTCGCCTTGCATCAATGCCTTAAAGAATGCTGTTCCTGATGTTCCCTGTACAAACGGCACCAGCCAGTTCTGCCGCAACTCAATGTTTAACAACAGCTCAGAAAAGGCGCGTAACTGCAGGCTGCGGCGTGCTTGCGCCTGCGGGGCATCTAGCGCAGCTTCCAGAGCCTGCACCAGCACCTCGACCCCCTCACCACTGACAGCATTGGTTCGACACACTGCCGTAGCAAACCCGGTTTTGTTTTCCCTGTCATGGGCTTCAAGCTGCAGCACTTTTTCTAGGGCACGTACCCCATCTACATCGCATTTATTGATAGTGAATACGTCGCCCACTTCCATCACGCCCGACTTGATACCCTGCACGTGGTCACCACCGCCGGGAATGAACACCAGTGTGCTCACATCTGCCACCCGCACAATATCCAGCTCGTTCTGGCCAATACCAACGGTTTCGATAAAGATGCGATCAAAGCCGGCAAACTTTAGTAGCTGCGAGGTGATAAAAGTGGTTTCGGACACACCGCCCAGCTGCCCCTTGGTAGATAGTGAGCGTACAAAAACACCATCGTCCAAGGCGTGATCCTGCATTCGCAGACGGTCACCCAGTACCGCGCCACCGGTTTGAAGGCTGCTGGGATCAACGGCCAGCACAGCAACATTTTTACCGGACTGACGATAGTGGCGGATCAGCTGATTGAGCAATGTGGACTTGCCCGCGCCCGGCACACCGGTAATGCCGATGCTATTCACCGGCTGCACCGAAAATATCCTGCGCGACAGACTGAGCAGAAAATCCGGCGAGCGCTCGATCGCGGTAATGGTTCGCGCCAGAGTGGCGGCGTCCCGCGCGCGGATCGCCGTTTGCCAGGCGTCATCGAGCACAACCGGACGCCGCATCAGGCGTTCACTGCACTGCGCAGATAGGCGGCGATATCATCCATATTGGCGCCCATGGTAAAAACCTGATCAACACCCAGCGCCTTGAGCGGCTCGATATCTTCCTCCGGAACAACGCCGCCGACAATCAGAATACGGTCGTCAAGATCCAACTCACGCATCCGCTCAGCCAGCACTTTCAGGTGTGTCATGTGGCCACCAGACAGGCAACTCACGCCTATGACATCAACGTCTTCCTGCAGTGCAGCATTGGCCACTTTCTCCGGCGTTTGTTTGAGGCCTGAAAAGATGACTTCAAAGCCCCGGTCACGCAATTCTTTGGCAAGCACCGTGATACCGATGGTGTGGGTATCAAGGCCAATTTTGGCCAGCAAAATTCTAATCGGTTGGGTCATGAGTGTTCTCTATTTTCGCGAAAGCTGTTACAGCGTGGGCGTCAACGCATTCGGGTCGTACTCACCAAATACATCGCGCATGGCATCGCACAGTTCACCGTGGGTGGCATACACCTCCACCGCTTCGAGCATTGGCTCCACCATATTGGTATTACCGCGCGCCGCCTCGCGCACCTTTTCCAACACCCGCTCCACCGCCGCGTTATCACGCTTGGCCTTTATGCGATTGAGGCGCTCGATCTGACGGGCCTCGGCGGCTTCATCGTGGCGAAAAATCTCGATCTCTCGCTGCTCGTCTTTTTTCACCAGGTAGTTCACTCCTACAAACTTGCGCTCCCCACTGTGAAAATCGCTGTTCATGGCTATCTGCTCGTTAGCCAGCTCGCTCTGAAAGTAACCGGCTTCAAGCGCACCCAAGGCACCACCCATGGCTTCAATTTTTTCCATCTCAGCAAACACGGCATCTTCCAGCCGCTTGGTCATGTACTCCACATAGTAAGAACCTGCTAACGGATCAATGGTGTCGGCCACCCCCGTTTCCTGAGCAACAATATGATGGATATTGGCACCAATGGTGATGGCATCTTCACTAGGCAGGGCGTGAGCCTCATCGTAGAGCGGCGTATTGATGGTGTGGGCGCCGCCGCCTAGGGCGCAGGCCAGCATTTCGATACCGAGCCGCGCAATATTATTCAACGGCTGCTGTAAGGCCATAGACATGGTGCCGGGTGAGCTCATCAGGCGCAGCTTCAGGGCTTCCTCAGCGCTCGCACCATAGGTTTCCTTCATCAGGCGCGCCCACACTTTGCGATAGGCGCGCAACTTGCCAATAGCTTCGAAAAAGTCCATATCGATACCGGTGATAAAACTCACCATCGGCGCCACGTCGTCAATTTTGTGGCCGCGCGCCAGCAACTCATCGATATAGGCACGCGCCATGGCAAAGGAGTAGGCGATTTCCTGCACCGGGTTACCCCGTGCAGCGTAGATCTGCGCACCGACAATATTCAGGGGCATCCAGTTGGGATGATGCTTCATGCAATATTCAATGACATCACACGCCAAGCGCAAACCGTGCTTTGGTGGGTAGATATAGCGCCCAACGCAGGTGTACTCAACCAAGATGGTGTTGGGCATCATCAACCGGATATCTTCCAGCTTTTTACCCTTGCGCTGCAGGGCCTTAATCAGCATCGCCAGATTCACCGGTTGTGGGGCATTGCATACCGAGGTGAGATTCTTGAGTTTCTCCAGCGGGAAATTGAGAGCATCTTCCATGTCCTGCAGCGTATCCAACGCCATACCGGCACGACCCACTTCACCGCGGCACAACGGGTTGTCGGAGTCATAACCGTTGGTGGTAGGCAGGTCGTATTCAATGATGATGGAATCCAGCCCCTGATTGACCATGTACTCCCAACGCTTGGCGGAGTCTTCGGCGCAGCCAAAGCCACTGACCTGGGTCATCGCCCACAGGTCGCCGCGATAGCCCGCAGCGCGGGTTTCCCGGGTGTAGGGATAGGTGCCGGGCAGACCAAGATCCTGATCCGGATCAAAGCCTATCGCATCCAAATCGGCCTGGGTGTAGAGCGGTTTAATGTCCCAGCGCAGACTCTGGGTTTTAAACCCGGTCTTACGCTCGCCGTGTTCGGCAACAGCGGGCTCGTAATACTGCGTGCGCCACAGGGTTTCGCTGTCAGAGTTAAGCGCTCCCACGTTGTCCGATGATTGCCCCATAGTGCCGCCCTTCGCATTTAGTAAACCTTCTTTAATATAAAGCAGGATTAGTTTATCCGCAAGACAACTCGCCACCCCGACCAACCGGCCCGAGATCGACTTGCCGCTGCCGAAGCCCCCCGCTATCCTCGCCGTTCACCGACACCTGGGAGCGACCATGCCCACACTGTTTCAAAGCTGCTACCAACGCGCACTTGACCACCAGGGCGGCGAAGACGCCCTGCAGGCACAATTGCCCAAGGCCAAAACAGCCCGCCAACTGGCTAACGTGGGTGACGACCGCTATCTGGCGGAGATGGCAGCCTGCATTTTTCGTGCGGGTTTTGTCTGGCGAGTGGTACAGAACAAGTGGGACGGCTTTGAAGAGGTGTTTAATGGCTTTCTCCCCATTTGGGTGGCTTCACGCTCCCCAGAACAGCTGGAAGAAATGGCCTCAGACACCCGCATCATCCGTAATTTGAACAAGGTTAAAGCGGTTCAGGATAACGCCCTGCTGGTGCTCGACCTGCAACGCGAATACGGCAGTGTCGGCAAGTTTCTCGGGCAATGGCCGCAAGACGATGTCATTGGCCTGTGGCAATACCTGAAAAAGCACGGTTCGCGCCTGGGCGGTAACAGCGGACAGTATTTTCTGCGTTTTACGGGCAAGGACACATTTATCCTGAGTCGCGATGTTTGCGCAGCGCTCAAACTCAACGGCGTGATCGACAGAGACAACCCGACCGCACAGCGCGATCTTCGCAAAATTCAGGACGCGTTCAATGCCATGCACGCCGAGAGCGGCTGGCAGTTGTGCCAGCTAAGCCGTATGCTGGCAATGTCCATCGGTTAGACAAATTTTTAGAGGTTGATTTGCATCCAGTACTCCTTGCGTTCGGCTTGAGACTTGCTTTGTTGCATGGCTGTTCCAGCGCACCCAGCAAAGGGGGCGTCGACGAGCGCTTCCGAACCAGTATTCTAGACAACGGCACCAAACTGTTTTTCTATGAATTTTCACGGGGAGAAAAACTTCGCACCCTGCTACCCTATGACCAATCTGGTGGGTTTACAGACGGCCGCGACGTGTACAGCGCCGAAGAATTGCGCAAGAAAAACCAGCGCTACCTAAATAGCGCAGTTGCGCGCAAACTGGAAGAAACCGGCTATTGCCGAGAGGGTTTCTACACACTTGACTCCCTCGTCGGCTACGCCAATGCATCACTGCGTGGTGAATGCCGAGAGGCGGCAACAGCCGAGGATCGCTCCCGATTTGCCGCAGACGGGAAATAGAAGGAGAGGGCATTGAAGGCACATACCGTTATTATGCTGACCTTGTGTGGGCTGCTGCTTGCCTGCAGCAATAGCCAGTTGCGCGACGACGAAACCGAAACCTTTCAGCCGCGTATTCTGGCTGATGGCAGCAAGATGTTCGATTATCGGCTAGATACCCCCTCCAGCCAGCCGCAAAAACCAAAACTCGTTTTCGATGCCAACGAAACCCGCGATATGAACAGTCCGCCAGAAATGGCACCCTACTCCGCAGAAAAGGAAAAAGCCCACATTGAAACCCGGGTGCTGAATCTGATCGACGAAAAAATTCGGGTGACCGGTTACTGCCGACAAGGCTATGTTGTGGTCAGACAACAGATCGGCTTCAGTCAATCGCTTGTCACCGGTGAGTGCAAGGAAAGCGCCACTGACGAGGATCACCGCGCCTTTATACGCCAGTAGGCCAGCCGGGAGCACCCATTGACCGCGAGACTCGAAGAGCTCAACCGTTTTGCCGCCGATCACCAGCTACCACCTGCTTTTGTCCATTTGGCCCAAACGCACTATTTCCCTCTGCTTGACTGGCTGAGCAATCATAAGCGCAGCCCTCACTTGCTGGGCATCAATGGCTGCCAGGGTTCGGGAAAATCCACTCTCGCTGACTTTCTGGCCCGTTTTCTGGGTGAGGAGCACGGCTGGAATGTTGCCGTGCTGTCTATCGATGACCTCTACCTCACCCGCGCCGAACGCCAATCGCTCGCGCAAACCGTTCACCCGCTGCTGCAAACCCGGGGCGTGCCCGGAACCCACGATGTGGCGCTGGGCATGAATATTCTCGACCGACTATGCGCACAGCAGCGCGGCGAATCCACCGCCATCCCCCGCTTTTACAAAAGTTGCGATGATCGCGCACCGGCTCACACCTGGCCCGCAGTCACCGGCAAAGTGGATATGGTCATACTCGAAGGTTGGTGCGTAGGCTCCCGGCCCCAGCCGGCGCAAGCACTGAAAACACCGGTCAACGCGCTTGAAGCCGAGGAAGACCCTGAGGGTCACTGGCGGGCATTTGTAAATCGCAGTCTGCAAAATTACCAGCAACTATTTCAGCGTTTGCATACAATGGCACTGTTGAAAGCGCCAGACTTCAGTTGTGTGTATCATTGGCGACTGGAGCAGGAGCGCAAGCTTGCTTCGCGCAATCCCGACGGCAAAGGGCTGATGAGCGCCGACGAGATTGCACGCTTTATTCAGCACTATCAACGCCTCACAGAGGCCAACCTCTCCGACCTGCCACATACCGCAGACGTCGTCTTAGAGTTAAATCACGAACACGGAATAGATCGCGCTTACTATCAATGACTAGAATTGTCGTCGCCTTATCATCCCTGATTCTCAGTGTTGTGCTGTTCGCCAGTGGCAATGCATTCGTAAATTCTTTGCTGGGCGTACGCATGAGCCTGAGCGGTATCGACTCCATGACCATTGGTTCGGTGCTATTTTTCTTCGCGCTCGGCTTTGTAATTGGCTCGCGCGTCTGCCAGCGAATCATTCAACGTGTTGGCCATATTCGCGCCTTCGCCGTATTTTCCGCAGCTATCGCCATAGCCGCGCTGATTTATCCCATGTGGCAATCTGTTTGGCTTTGGAGCGTGCTGCGTTTTTTCAGCGGCATCGCCGCTGCAGGCCTGATCATGACCGTGGAAAGCTGGTTCAGCTGCGTAGCAACCGAAGGCAACCGCGCACGCCTTTTTTCTATGTACCAGATCTTCTTTTATTCCGCAGTAGCGGGCGGCCAGCTTCTGCTACAGGTGGCCCCGCCAGAATCAGCTGTCCCCTTCAGCATCGCAGCAATACTGCTGGTGGCATCGCTGATCCCGCTCGCCATGAGTCATATGCACTCTCCAAACATTGAAGCGGTAGAGGCTCTACCCATGGTGGAGGTCTATCGAGAAGCACCACTGGGCGTTATTGCGTCACTGCTAAACGGCGTCGTGATGAGCGGTTTCTATGCGATGGCGCCGGTGTATGCCACAGGTACCGGCCTCGATGTCGAACAGATCTCCGTGTATATGGCGGTGGCCATCCTCTCGGCAATGATCATTGCCGGGCCCATCGGCTATTTTTGCGACCGCCATGATCGCGCCCGGGTCATGCTGGTAGCCACTCTCATTGCCGGCCTCGCAGGCGCCGCAGTTTTTCTGATTGGCGACCTGAGTTTTCTCTGGCTATGCGCCTTTACGGCAGTATTTTTTGGGCTTGCGGCCTCGATCTATTCGATCGCCGTGGCCATCACCAATGACCGAATGACACAAAACCAGATTGTTGCCGCCAGCGCGACCCTACTGACCGCTTACGGCATTGGCAACCTGATTGGCCCACTGCTGAACGCGGGTGTTATGAACGCTATTGGCGCCAACGGCTTCTACGTAACCAATAGTTTACTGCTGGGATTGCTGGTGGTTTTCATCTTGCGCGACCTGCAGCGAGTACCGGCTTTGAGCCCGGATGAGCAAGAAGATTTTGTCGCCGTATCGCCGGATGTCTTGCCAGTCATGGTTGAACTCGACCCCAGGAACGAAGAATACGACGAAGATGAGAAAACTCTCGACGACCTCTTCTTCGACCCTAAGGAAAGCGATCTCGAAGAAGAAGCCGAAGCAGCTCAGAAAGCCAGTTCGGGGGTAATCCCCTGAGCGGCAAGCCAATCGTTGATAGCCAGGCCAGTGCCCATACTCCAGCCCTTTAACTCATTCACTGGCACGATCTTATAGTCATCCAGCTCATGATTGAGTTTGATCTCGCCGGCAGCTTTTATGTGATAGGCAATGATCACCTGATTCTGCTGTGGAAAGGCATAGACACCTACCAGTGAGGAGTCTAACGCGTGCAGGTTAAGCTCCTCCTTGGTTTCTCGCTTGGCACATTCCAGCGGATCCTCACCCGCCTCGAGAAAACCAGTAATAATGGAATAGAAGGTCTTTGGCCAATTCACGTTATGCGCGAGCACAACACCGCCTTCCACTTCCACGATCATGGCCACCACCGGCGTCGGATTATTCCAGACCACAAAGCCACACTGCTTGTCCTGGCAGCCTTTGCGAATCTCACTATCGATCAGCACTTCTCCCAGCGGGCTGGCACATTGGGGACAATAGTTCATTGGTAACCTCTTATGCTTTTACGTGTAGGGGGATTTTGCCACAGTGGGCGATCGTGAGACTATTTTCGTCTTTGAACAACGCTGACAGGATACACATTATGGAACTTGGACTAACCGGTAAAACCGCGCTTGTTACCGGGAGCCATCGCGGCACGGGTGAAATTATCGCCAACACCCTCGAAAATGAGGGAGCAACAGTGATTCGCCACGGGCTCAAGGATGGCGATCTCGACGGCGCCACAACCGGCGTCTACGGCGATATCGCCACGGAAAGCGGCTGCGCACAGGTCATTGAACAACTTGCTGCGCTGGGGCAACGAGTCGACATTCTGGTGAATAACTATGGTACAGCGAGCCCCGGCAAATGGGGGAAAACCCCAGAAGGTGACTGGCTCGATATGTATCAGAAAAACGTACTGTCAGTGGCGCGGCTGTGCGACGCACTGGTACCGGCAATGAAAGCGGATGGCTGGGGGAGAATTGTCAATCTGGGAACGATTGGCAGTCATCAGCCTAACCGCATCATGCCTCACTACTACGCGGCCAAGGGCGCGCTGGCCACCATGAGCGTCAGTCTGACGCAGGAACTCAGCAACACCGGGATTACCGTCAATACCGTTTCGCCCGGTTATATCCGCACACCCGAGCTGAAAGCTGGCTTTCGATTGAAGGCAGAAAAAAAAGGCTGGGGCAGCGACTGGATCACAATTGAGCGCAAAGTGGTTGAAACCGAGTTTCCAAATCCCTGCGGGCGGCTGGCCACCCGAGAGGAAGTCGCGGATCTGGTGGTTTTCTTATGCAGTGAGCGGGCTGCATTTATTAACGGACAGAATATAAGAATCGATGGCGGAGCTATACGCTACGTGTGAGGAACCAATTCTCCAATCAATTCATCCAGGATTGCAGCAAAGGCGGTATCTGCTCGGCAGCAGTTCCCTTAAGCCACACAAACCCGTCTGGCAGTGAGTCGACCTCCGGAGCAATCAGGTAGCGCTCCGTTTTATCGGGAGCCAACGTAATAAAACCCGCCGCAGGATAGACTGACAACGAAGTGCCCACTACCAGCAATTTGTCTGCCTGCGCAATATGGTTGCATGCCTGATCGGTGTTATGCACTGACTCACCGAACCACACAACGTGCGGGCGCAATTGCGAGCCGAGCTCGCACAGATCCCCGAGCTGTATATCACGCTCACCCAATGGGTAGACCAACGTTTCCCGTTCGCTGCTACGCGCTTTCATCAGCTCCCCATGCAGATGAATCACGCCTCTGGATCCTGCCCGCTCGTGCAGGTCGTCCACATTCTGGGTGACAATCACAACCTCGTGATACTGCTCCAGTGCCGCCAATGCGCGATGTGCCGCATTAGGTTGAACCCGACGCAACAGCTGACGGCGCTCGTTATAGAAATCCAGCACCAGCTGCGGGTCTCGAGCCCACGCTTCCGGTGTGGCAACGTCATACACGGAGTGATTGCGCCACAGGCCATCAGCGCCGCGAAATGTCGGCAGGCCGCTTTCGGCGCTTATACCCGCCCCACTGAACACCACAACCTTTTCGCGCATTTATTCTGTCGCCAGTGGGGCCAGTTTTTTCAGGGTTTCCATATCAAAGCCGGTTTCGCCATCCTTGCGCAGGGCCTGAATACAGACATGATCGGCGCCACACCGCCAGTGTTCTCGAATCCGTGCCGCCAACGCATCCTCATCACCCCACGCCACAATGGCATCCACCAACCGGTCAGAGCCACCGTCGTCAAAATCTTTTTCTTCAAAGCCCAGGGAAAGTAAATTGGCGCGATAATTTTGCAGGCTGATATAGGTCGCCATATAGCCTCGGGCGATACGGCGCGCCTCCGTGGGGTCGGTTTCGAGCAACACCATCTGTTCCGGAGCGAGCAGCTTGTCAGGGCCGAGTATTTCGCGTGCGCGGCCGGTATGCTCGACCGGCACAAAATAGGGGTGAGCACCGTCGGCTTTTTCGGCCGCCAGCCCCAGCATGTTCTGACGCAGCGCCGCCAACATTAGCAGGCCCTGTCGCTCAGGCTGCGGGCCTGCGAAGAGCGCGCCCTCCATCAACTCCAGGTAGCGGCGCATGGTAGAAACGGGCTTACCGTAGTCATGGTGACGAAAGGTGCTAACCATTTCTGGGTGCGATACGCCAAGTCCGAGTATCAATCTGCCGCCACTGAGCCCATCCAGGGATTTACGCACTGCCTGCATAGCCATCGCATCGCGGGCATAAATATTGGCGATTCCTGTTGCCAGTTTCAGCGTGGAGGTTTTCTGCGCAATGACGGCGAGGGTAACAAAAGGATCGTTGCCTACGGCTTCAGGCACCCAGAGTGCTGAATAGCCCAGAGTTTCTATGGTGTGAGCAAACTGAGCAGCACCATCAAACCCAGCGTTATCGACCCAGGCCCAGACACCCAGTTTGCCAAGCGTCGATTTGGCCATAGCATTCTCCTTGTCGCAGTCAAAGGAGAAACGCTATCGCGCTTAGGTCTTAGTGGCAAGTGCCCCCCTCGCGTTAACGCAAGGGAGCACGCAGATCAGAGAGGGTAATGCTCGGGATAGGGCAATTGCGCCACACCGGAATCAACCGCTGCTTGCGCGACCGCAGCTGGCACCTTCGACAACAAACGCGCATCGACGGGCTTCGGGATAATGTAATTAGGGCCAAATTCAAGAAGGCCACAACCACAGGCATCAATTACTTTTTGCGGTACGGGTTCTTTAGCCAGATCACGGATGGCATGAACCGCCGCGATCTTCATCTCTTCATTGATGCGACGGGCGCGAACATCCAGCGCACCACGAAAAATGAATGGAAAGCCCAACACATTGTTGACCTGATTCGGGTAGTCAGAACGGCCAGTGGCCACAATAATATCGTCGCGCAGTGCGTGCGCCGTTTCCGGTTTGATTTCCGGGTCGGGGTTTGAGCAGGCAAAAATTATCGGCTTGGGCGCCATGGACAGCAGCATCTCGTCACTGACCAGATCCGGGCCCGACAGGCCGACAAACACATCTGCGCCATGCATGGCATCGGCCAGCGTGCGGGCATCCGTATCGTTTTCAAACTCTTCTTTGTATTCGTTCAAGCCTTCGCGGCCGGGATAGATAACGCCGCGACGGTCTATCATGAAAATATTATGGTATTGCGCGCCCAGACTCACCAATAAGCGCATACAGGCAATCGCTGCTGAGCCGGCACCGAGACAGACAATTTTTGCCTCTTCGATGGTTTTACCCTGAATTTCCAGCGCGTTCAGCATACCTGCCGCCGTCACGATAGCGGTGCCGTGCTGGTCGTCGTGGAACACCGGAATGTTGCACTGCTCAATCAAAATGCGTTCAATCTCGAAACACTGAGGCGCCTTGATGTCTTCCAGATTGATCCCACCAAAGGTATCAGCAATACGCACGACGGTGTCGATGAACGCCTGCGAGTC
>NZ_JBFJTH010000071.1:0-18507 GCF_041625495.1 Litorivivens sp.
GCTTGATGCCAATAGAAATGGCGGATTCGCCCTTAAATGGCACGCGTCCGGTCAGTAGCTCGTACAAGATAATGCCCAGGCTGTAGAGGTCGGAGCGGCTGTCGAGCGGGGCTGCTTCGGCCTGTTCCGGGCTCATGTAGTGCGGTGATCCTATCACCGTGCCGGTCTTGGTCATCTGGGTTTGGGAATCGGTATTGCGGGCTATACCGAAGTCTGAAATAACCGGGCTGCCGTCCGCGCGAAACAAAATATTTTCGGGTTTGATGTCACGATGGATAAAGCCTTTGCTGTGTGCGTAGTCCAGCCCGGCTGCAATGCCTTTTACAATATCGATACTGTCGCCAATCTTCAGGCCTTTTTTCATCTTGGCCTTCAGGTCGCCGCCGGTCAGGCACTCCATCGCCATATAGCGGTAGCTCTGATGCTGACCCACGTCGTAAATGGAAATGACATTGGGATGGCTAAGCTCGGCACAGATGCGCGCTTCGCGTAGAAATCGCTCGCCGAAGCTGGGGTCTGCCTCTAGGTGTTTGGCCATAATTTTTAGTGCCACAGTACGGTCGTTGTCTAGCTGCGTGGCAAGATACACCACGGCCATGCCGCCTTTACCGAGAGGTTTTTTCAGTGCGTATCCGGGAATTTCTGGAAGATCCAAGGCATTGTCCCCAGCGAATTTGGTAATTGTTGGCACACTGTGATCAGTTTTTATTGCGTGCACGTAAATCAAACTATACCACTGGTATGCAAGGGGTAAAGGTTTGATTCAAAACCATTAAGCTCTTGTTAAGCTGCGCTGGCTAGACTGTGCAGTTAACGCTGGTTCCAAGAACCAGCATTCAACACAAACTAAGGAGGTTACCGTGAAATATTGGCTTAAAGGGTTTGTCGTGCTGTGTACCGCGTTGCTGGTGGCCTGCGCGTCAGAAACGCCGTACAAGCCAGCGGACGGGCGCGGAGATTATGGTTATTCAGAGACCCCACTGGGGGATAACCGCTACCGCATCACCTTCGAGGGCAATAGCTCAACGCCTGCCGAAACCGTGCAGGACTATGCTCTGTTGCGTGCGGCCGAGCTTACCCTGGCTCAGGGTTACGACTGGTTTGAAACCGTTGACCGCAACGAAGACAAACGGGTGCGCAGCACCACGACAGATTCAGGGTTTGGTGCGACCTACCATCAGTCCCAGACTTACTACCGCAACTGTGACCTGCTGGGTAACTGCGACACGGTAGTCACTGGCGGAACAGTTGTTTCTCCGGGCTCTGGCGTAACGACCACGACCAGTCGTTCGTCTTACAAGTACAGTCTGGAAGTGGTAATGCGAAATAACCCGATCCCTGACAGTGCAGGTGCGTATGACGCCCGCAAATTGGCCAACGCCCTGCGTCAGCGATTGATAGAACAGCGCTAACCCAAAATTTCAGGCCCCCACTCGCGGGGCCTTTTTCCTTCCTACTCCGCTGCGCTGATCAGCGATACAAGCTGCTGGTGAATGGAAAGCTGGGTATTAACCTGCTCTTCCGATAAGGGGTCGAGATCAAAAACCTTGTTGTGCAATGGCGCCAGTGTGATATAGCCCAGGATCATGCAATGAAACGTCATTACCGACGGGATATTGATCCAGCTTTTATCGGTTGATTCTGCTAATCGGGAAATATACTCAAAGAAAGGCTTGTACCACTTTTCTGCCAGCATCGAGAGTGTTTCGTCATTGGCAAGGGTCGCATGTTGGATCAGTTTGGCCATGTTGGGTTGCTCGGCGTGGTTCTTCAGGAGCGTTTTTACCTGCCGGAACATGTCTTCCGGCGTGTCGCCGTGGCTCATTGCTTCGATAACGTCGTGCAACGGATCAAATAGGCGGGCCAGTACGCACTCGTAAATATGCAGTTTGTTGCGGTAGTGCTTGTAAACGCCGGGGCCGCGAATGCCAACCCGGTCGGCAATGTCGGTTATGGACGTGGCGGCAAAGCCATGGCGTGCGAAAAGCTCTTCAGCTGTGTCCAGAATCCGGATGCGAGTGTCCGTTGTGCGTCCCATAGAATTTCCCAAATAACTTTTATTACGGCGAGCGTGCAGCGGGCCTTACACTGTAGTCGCTACCTTACACCGCCTGCAACTGCATATCGGGTACCAGTATACAAGCCGATAGCGCCAGCGATTTTTGTTAATTATACCCATATATCGCGAGGCTGGGGCATCGACTACATCACCAAAACGACCATACCTCCCAAGGTTGGGCCTTGGGCTCAGCGTAGCGGCGAACGGAAATCGAGAGCTTTAACCATCGCTATGTGCTGCTATACCCGTGCGCCCCCCGCGCTGTTCTTCTCGCAACTGGAGGGGCTCGGCCCCCGCTCCCTTGGGAGAGGGTGAGGGCAACTGAGGATATAGACCTAAGCCTATCCTCGAGAATTTACGAAGCGCCTCACTTTTTGGCGATGATATACACCGCATGGATAATGCCTGGCAGGTAGCCGAGCAGGGTCAGCAGGATGTTGAGCCAGAAATGTTTGCCGAGGCCAACTTGCAGAAAGACCCCTAGCGGCGGCAGTAAAACGGCGAATAGTATGCGTATTAAATCCATGTGTTGGTTCCTGCGTGTATCAGCGGTGGTGCTCAGGCATAACCGGCACGAAGCTTGGAAGTTACCTGGCGGTGTAGAGTTTACTTAGGGCAAGAGCCTACCACCACTGCGTGGCGTGCGCAGCAGGCTAGAGGGCTGCTGGCACGGTCACCTCAAATGAAGGAACAGAGTTCCGGATGACATTATGGGGTGTGCGTCTGCACATTCTGCAGATAAGGCCCGAAACCGTAATCCCCGAGCCAAAAACGGACCAGATTGTGCACGCCGCGGCTTGTGGATGTTGCGCCGGACAACCCGTCTACCTCGTAGGCGAACGCCGGGCTATCCGCTGCAACCACCCCTCTGGCCACGCCGATGCGAAGCGCTCCTTCGGCATCGCGAATCTTCTTGCCGCGCCACTGTTCCAGCCATTGTGTGTCGGTGATGCGAGCGCCCAGTCCGGGCGTTTCGCTGTGTTCGAAAAAATTCATTCCGATAACGGTATTGCCATCGGCTTTTAGACCGATATAGCCGTAAATTGTCGACGCGTAACCTTTACCGTGGATTGGCAGGATTACAAACCTAACATTACCATTTTGCCGCAAAATATAGACAACCGCATGCTTGGCTCGACGCTTTATCCTGGCTGCATCATGTTCGGGTGGTATTGCAATGCTCGTGCGCAGGTCTCTGGCCGCGACGCGCTGATCAAAGGTGCTGGGGTTAATTGTGCGAATGTATCGTCCGCTTTTGAGTTCGACGACTTGCGCTTCCACATCGCGCGCCTGAAGGCTGGTAAATAATTCCTGTACGCCGGGCGATCTCTCAAGAATGTCCATGAGGTTTTGCTGTTGTTCCCGTTCAATATTGGCAGTTTGCAAGGGTTTTAGCAGAATGGCTGAAGCGGAAACGAGGATTCCGCCAGCGAGACTGACGGCCAGGGCCACGCCAAAAATCTTTGGAGTACTATTCTTGGGTAGGTCGCGAAATGCGGTTAGCCAACGTCTGGGTTCGGTGGTCTTACCCGGGCTCTCTGGGTTCTGAGTCATTGGCTAGCTGCTTCCATTCATGGGCTGTCTGGTTTGAATTGGGTGTTAGTGAATGCGGCGTGCCTCGTTGCGCGCCCAAGGCATGTCCTGAGACGTGTGGCAGCTCAGGCAGACGTAATCTACCGTCAAGTGTGCTTTGCGGTTGTCGTCAAGGCGCACAAACTTGCCGTCATCGGTGAACATTTTCCAGTTGGGGTCCGTGCTAATGCTAAAAATGTGGGTTCGAAGGTCGCCGACGGGCACTGTCCCGCCTCGGTATACCGCCGGTGTCGACAGTGCCGACTTTACGGCACGCGGCATGTGGCAGGTTTGGCACGCCATACCGGTTTTGGTCTTGAGTTTTATCTGCGTGTTTCTATGGCAGGTTCGACAGGTTGTGTCTTCGCCTTTATAGCCGCCAGTCTGATATCGCGTGCTTTGATGAGGCTTATGGCAACTTCCGCAGACTAGTGAGCTATGCGGAGAGGCCAATAAAGTTTCAAACTGTTCGTGGTGCTTTATCAGGCCGCCGCTGGCGTCAATCGTAGTGGTCTCTCCACGCGCGTGGCAGCTGCGGCAGGTTTCTTTCGTTACAGGTTTGACCTTGGTCGGTGCGGCAACGTGTGCTGCGCTCGGCCCGTGGCAAGCTTCGCAGGTAACGCCGGGCTCCACCCAAGTGCCGTGAATGCCGGGTAATCCATCCTGATGGGGGCCGGTTTCCCCGGAGGGAGTCCAGCCGGTCGTATGGCACGCGCCGCAGGTGTACGGTTTGCGGGGGGAATTTCCGACGTCGTAAGCAACCCAGTGCGCATCTTTAGCGTGCGGGGACGAGCTCAGGTTATATTGCGTTTGATCGCCGGTCAGGATGTACCCCTGCTGATCCATAAAGCGAGCTTTCCAGCTGAATCCGCCGATGACATAGGAAATATCTTTCCAGCTGTGGCCTGGTGGTGGATGTGGCACTCCTGCAGAGGTCTTGGATGGGTAAACCGGCGGCGCACCGCGCACGCGCTGTAATTTATGGGGGTGTCCGGTCTGCAGATACTGATTGTAAATTTCCAGGTGACAGCTCTTGCAGCTTTTAGAGCCGGCAAACTCTAGCCCCGATGCGGATGTCGACGTGATTGCCGAGAGCAGGGCGGCCAATAAGTAGCGGTGAAGGTGCCTGCGGGGATGCCAATTCATACTCGCGCTCTCTCAGGTGTGCTGACTTCCCAGCTAGCGACGTTCAGGGTGATTGCCTGTCCTTAATTAAAGCACGTATTGGCCTATTCTGCCGGGCGGGGTCAGGCTGCGACGCCCCCGGCGAGCGTTGTGACACCTAAAGTAGATTGTGAGATATAGATTCGGGTTGGTCGGCTTTCGGTTCATCCGCATTTGGGGCGTAGCCGGCCGGCCCCGGCCATCCTGCTGCTATGCTGAGCCTGAGTTAGCGCGCCAGAGTGGGGGAAAGCGCCTGTTTTCGCTGCCGGCCATCTCCAAAGCAAGCAGAGTAAGCAGTCAAGCGATTACTGATTTGAATAGTTTGCTCATCTTTGTCTTGCGCCCCTTGTTGTATTTATCAAATAGTATGCGAAGTGGCTGTGGGTTGTGTGTGGGGCGTGTCGTCAGGTCGAAAACATCGCCGAGCTATCGGCCGTCACATCTGCGGCTGCCAGAGACCCGTCTATAGGCAGTCTTAGGCGTGCGCCTAGCCTCTTTCCCTATTCTCACTGCTAGCCCTTTGTGCGCGCATGAGCCCTACCGCATGCGAGCAGGCACAGAGCAATCCTGTTAAAATCCACGTACCTGAACCACGTTGTACTGAAAAGAGTTGAAAATTGAAAACGACCGCCAGAATACTTTTTGCCTGCCTGATGTTTTGTTTTAGCACGTTTGTTCAAGCGAACGTGGTCTCACCGTTTAAAGACGAATATGGTGAAACAAATTGGCAATACATAGCCAACTTTTCCAGTGGTGTTTTAATTCTAACGTTGTTGATGGTGACGACATTCCTGTTCTTTGCACACCGTAAGGCGGCCAGGTCTAACCGGGAACTCACTGAGATCAAGGCGACGTTGGAAGAACGCGTTGCACAGCGTACTTTGAGTCTGGAGACGACAACAAACCAGCTTGCTCATAGCGAGGCCTATGTTAAGAGCATTGTCGATTCAATGCCCATTATGCTTATTGGTTTGAATAGCCAAATGGAGGTTACGCAATGGAATCACGTTGCTGAAAAGACAACGGGCCGCACGTTCGAGGCAGTAAAGGGGCTCAATCTTTGGGAGGCCTACCCAAGGATCACTCTCACGAAAGCGCAAGTTGCAAAGGTTCTCGAAACCAAGACGACCACCACGATCAAGCATAGTCAGCGCGGGCAATACTATTTTGATATTACGATTTACGCGTTGGCCAACGGCACTGATACGGGCATTGTTATTCTGGTTGATGATATTACCAAACAGATGAAAGCGGAAAACCAATTGGTAGAACGCAATAAAATGTCGGCGATGGGTGAGCTCGCTTCAGCGATGGCGCATGACATTAATATTCCGTTGCAAAGCATCAGTAGCGCTGTGAATACTATCCATGAAAAATTGATTGTTCTGGATCAGGAGCAAGGTCAACCGTTAGTTGCTGTCGCTAAGAAGGCTCAAGAAAGCGGCGAACAGGCAACTGCCATCGTTCAGAACCTTTTGAACTTTGCGGCCAGCCACAGAGGCAGTAAGACACCGTCAAATATTGCGGAACTGTTGGACTACAGCCTGACACTGGCCGGTACACTCTATTCGCCATCCAGCGGGTTGCGATTCGCTGATATCGCGATCCGTCGCAATTACGGTGCTGATGTGCCTTTAATTCCCTGCTACGCAAGCGAAATGCAGCAAGTGTTTTTGCGATTGCTACGGCATGCCTATCACGCAATCAGTCAGAAAGCGGAGCAGAAGCCGGGTTTTACACCCGCCATCAATGTTGAAGTTGGAAAATTTTATGAAGCTGTGTGGGTAAAAATACAACATAACGGGGTGGGGTTGACGCCAGAAGAACAGCAAGATGTGTTTGAACCGTTCTTTTCAAACACTTCTGATCGGCCTGCATGCCCGGTAGAGCATCGTCTCTCCTATTCGCACTTTATTGTAACTGAGCATCACAAAGGTCACATTGCCGTAACATCGGGCGTTGATGTTGGTACAACCTTTCACATGCAGTTGCCTCTGCAGTAGCACATCGTTCAAAAGTGAAGCGGCGTGAGGTATGGCGCCGCTTCTTAAACCTCCACCGCAGTTTCTTCCCCGTTACGGCGTCGCAATAAAACAGTTTCCAGAAAGCTAACGACTACGATTAGCAGTGCGCTTGCGGCAAACAATGGCGCCAACACAGCCAGTACTATGCCCGCAGTGTAAAACAGCGGGCCAGGCTGGGGTTCCTGCCGTAATCGAGGCAGTGACAGACTGCCGGGCTCTTTCCGCAACCACCACATCCACACTCCAGATAACGCCAGAGCAGCTAAACCGAGCGCGGTCAGTAGCGCTAACAATTGCCCGGGCCATGCCAAAATTAAACCAGTATGCAGAGGGAAAAATAGCAATAGGGCTTTAGCGCCCGGTTTGAATTCTTCCCACAGCAGGCTTGCCAGACGCTCACCAGTGTGGGGGTTGTAGTAGATCATGCGAGTGTTCCACGGTAGCGCTTCGCGGATATTAATTACCAGCGGTGAGTTTTCAGCATGTGGAAAATTGATAAACCAGTCTGCGGCTGGAGCATCACTCAGAAAATCCGCCACTAGTCTGTCGACACCAATGGTCTCGGGTTGTGGGGGCACTTTGGGCGGGTTGAGGAAAGCCTCAGGAATTTGCCCCGCTAACGCCATTTCTGCCATCAGGGCTTTGCCGGCAACAGGGGAAAACAGTAGACCGGTATACACCACAACCAGTGCCAGTGGTAGAAGGTAGAACCCCCCCACCGCATGTAAATCGCGCCAAAGACGCCGTCCTTTGCTGGCCAAACGCGGTTGCCAGCCGCCTGCGCGTTTTGTGCGACGTGGCCACCATAGTAGCAAGCCCAGCAGTAAACTAACCAATACCCAGCTTGCTGTGAGCTCAAGTAGCCAGCGACCGATCTCCCCGCTGAGCAGCGTTGTATGCAATTCGAATACTGTCGGGAAGAAGCCTTCGTTTTCCATTCGGCTACCTAGTATTTCCAGTGTGTAAGGGTTTAGCCAAACGATGCGGTCCTGATTGTCTCCCGGCTCTTTGATATATGCCACGGTGCTGCGGCTGGCATCGCGGTATTGGCCGTAGTGCTGTAGTTGAGCGTTAGGGAAAGCGTCTTGCACCACCGCCAGTTGCGCAGACACGGGCTCGGCGCGACAAGTCTCACAGGCAGGAATTGTTTGCCATTCACTTTCTACGATCGGCTGCAGTTGTGGCTCAAAAGCGTACAAGGCGCCGGTAATGCTCAACACCAGCAACAGCGGAGCGGCAACTAAACCAATTACAAAATGCCACCGCCACACTAGCGGGTATAACGGGTTTTCGGACTTCGCCGACATATAAAAGATCCTTGATTTTTAATCCTGCGGGCTGAGGCAGCTTTCAACCAAAAAAGAGCCCGAGGGATAAATTTATTGCGCTTAGTATATGATAACAATTATCATTTGCACCACAAATCCTATTCGGGTTGCGAGAGCTCGCAATTTACCGCGCCCACCGCACATCAGGAATGGACTCTATATGCCAATTAAACCCTTACTTAGTGCCGGCATTGCGCTGATCGCGACCTTGCCTGTGCTCGCCGCCGACAATAGCAACCCACAACGGCTCGAGGAGGTTCTCGTTACCGGCGACCCCATGCAACGCAGTAGTTTGGACACGGTTTCCAGCATTAGTATCGTTCCCGAAGAGCAATTGCGGGCGCTGAATATACGCGATCTCTATGACCTTTTGTTGCGTAGCCCCAATCTGAGTGCCGCCCGAGAAGACAAGTTTTCGGTGCGCGGGATTTCCAACGAAGGAATTGGGCCAGGCGGCACCGGCCGTCCTACCGTCAGTGTATTTATCGACGGCGCCCGCCAACCAGGTCGAGGGGTGACCAATAGTTGGGATGTGCAACAAATGGAGTTTTATCGCGGGCCGCAATCAACTGCGTTTGGCCCCGGCTCACTCGCGGGCGCGGTGGTGGTGCAGACCCGAGAGCCATCCCAGGAGGAATACAGCGGCAAGCTAAAGCTCGGGGTCGCCAATGAGCGCGGCCGTGAAGCGGGCATTGCAATTGGAGGGCCGCTCGCTGGAGGATTCGCCTTTCGCTACGCTGGCGAAACCAATCAGAGCGACGGTGAGGTGACCAACACCACCCTCAATGACGATGAATGGCAGGCCCGCAAGCGCTATATGCAGCGTTTTAAGCTTCATTGGGAGGGCGATAGCTGGTATAGCGCTAGCCTAAGCTTGCAGGACACTAAACTCCGCGAAGGCAACGAGTACCTGCCGCCGGAGCGCGCTGAAAGCGGTGAATCAACGGACAATGTAGATGGTTTCTATCATGACAATAGCCAGCTCGTGGTGTTTAAACAGCGCGCCGACCTCACCGCAGGCAGCTCACTGAGTCTGATCGCCAGTCATGCTGAAAATTACAATCAACGTAAAGGCGACTACGATATATCCGCTGAAGACAATGGCTACTTTATTAATACCGTGGACACTGAAAACAGTGCGTTGGAGCTGCGCTTGCACTACAAAACCGCGCTGCTAAAAACGGTATCCGGGCTGTATTACAGTGAAGACAAACTGCGCGGTACGTCCAGCTCCGTCGATCTACCCTACACCATAAGCGGCCTGCGCCTGCGCGCTGCTGCAGACCTTGCTGCCGATCGTAATGCAACGACCAAGGCGGTCTACAGCGAAGCTGATATTCATCTCGGTAGCCGCTGGACCCTGACTTTAGGCGCGCGTTACGAAGAAAACCAGGCTGATAACCACAGCGCTTTGACCGTCACCGGTGCACAGCTGATGGATCCGGTTGCTGGCAGTACGGTGCCGGCAGACTTCAGCGCTGTACTCAAGCCGATATTAGATAGCGATAGTACTGCGCCCAGCGGCGATGCTGTCTTCCTGCCCAAGGTTGCCATCAGTCTGGATATTACCGATCAACTCAGCGGATATTTTACCCGCAGCCAAGGTTACCGTGCCGGCTCGGTAGATTTTGTCAGCGAGGGCGAGTCCCCAAGTTATGGCCCTGAATACACCAACAACTATGACTTGGGGTTGAAATTCCAGCAGGGTAGCTGGTTTGTGCAGGCGTCGATATTTCGCATCGACTATGAAGACATGCAGATCGGAGTGCGGGTCGATGCGTCTAACTTTCGTACCGACAATGCCGGCGAGGCGCGTTCACAGGGTGCTGAACTTGAATTTCGCGGTGAGCTTGGCGCAGGCTTCAGTGTGTTTGGTGGTATCGGCTATGTCGATACAGCTTTCATAGAATATGAAGATGACGGCGTCGATTATGCAGGCAACCATTTTCCCAATGCGCCACGCAATACCGCTAACCTGGTTGTGCGTTATGAAAATAGCCGGGGGTTGTACGCTGATCTGAGTTGGTCGCACAGCGATGGCAGCTTTACTGATCGGGAGAATAGCGATCGGCTGCGGGCCGATAGCCGCGATTTATTCGGTGCCCGCCTGGGTTACCAGGGCGAGCAAATGGGTGTGGAATTGTATGGCCAGAACATCACCGATAAATTTTACATCACCGATCGATTCAACAGCCCGTCATTGGGTATTGACGCGGCTTACGTGGGAGACCCGCGTGAAGTCGGTGCGCGGCTCAGCTATCGGTTTTGATATGCACTTATTGTGTAAGTAATGAACGGATTAAAAGTATCCTTTGCGAGTAGGGGAGGCTTGTCTGGAAAGTCTCCGTCTCTACATCGCTGCAAAGTCCCGCTCGCCTTGAATGGGGTGGCGATATAACCAATCAGGCAAGCCGGTCTACCAGTTCTAGCAAGAGCTCGGTAGACCGTTTCATCGAGCCAATATCACCACCGTACTGCAGCAGTGCAACGCCCATAGAGCCACCAATAAAAGTCAGCAATAAATCGTCGGCGCTATAGCCTTTGGGAGCTTCGCCGCGATCAACTGCTTGTTGAAAAATTGCCCGGAAGCCGTCGTGAAGTTGATGCTGGCCATCTACTAATAACGCAGCTACCTCGGGGTGTCTCTTCAATTCAATTGGTATGGTCGCCAAAATGGCCGTGGCATCGGGCTCATTTTCATGTAACTCAACGGCTGCCATGAGCACTAATCTGAGCTTCTCCTTGAAAGGCGCTTCCAGTGACAAGGTGTCGCTGTAGACGGCTAACAGGTCTTTGATAATCTCCTCAAAAACGGCGGCATACAAAATGGGTTTGGATGGAAAGTAGGGATAAATCGCCGCAGGGGTAATACCAGCCTTGACGGCTATATTTTTAAACGTGGTGCCACCATAGCCCTGGGCAACCAAGCAGGTTCTGGCCGCCGCCAAAATGGTTGCTCGGGTTTCATTGCTATCGCGGCCCTGTGGGCGGCCTGGACGCTTCCGTCGAAGCGGCGGGGAGGGTGTGTTTGCCAAGTCTAATACCTGCCTTTGAATCGCTTTAGCTCCTGTGTAGGAGTCAACATGCTTGAAATACTAACAGCAATTCTACCTGTACATTAATTAATTTGTCCGTTAATTAATATAGGTCGTATACTCCTCGTCCATACCTGCAGCAGATTCGAGGCATCGAACTATGACAACAAGTGGATCTACCTGGCCCATCGTCGAAGAGCATGACACCAACAGTATTTGTGAAAAGAAAAGCGACACCCTCTATCGCATCAAAGACCAGGATGTCACCTTGCCGGTCAAGGTTCGCCGGGCGGCTAATGCCTTCGCGTCATTTCTGGTTAACGCCAAGGCGGCTAATGCCTGGATAAAAGAAAGCGGGCTGGAAGTTGTAGAGGTATTCCCCGGTAAAGCCATCATGCAAATAGTGGGCGTTGACTACCAGGAAAATGATTTAGGGGATTATAACGAGGCGGGCATCAGCTTTTACGTACGAGAGCCCGGCACGAAAAAGGGGCTGCCGATTATTGGCGGTCTGCGGGCAATAATGGGTGGCACCGCATCGAGTTATATTCATCTATTGCCTGTCGATCAGGAATTTACTATGCATGCGGGTCGCTACATCTGGGGCTACCCTAAATGGATTGCCGAAATCGACTTCATTCAAAGCAACGGGCGTTTTGAAACCCGCTTTAGCGATAAAGGCAAACATGTATTCACCTTCCGCACCAAAGGTGGCGGCAAGGCCAGTTTGAAAGATCAAAAGCAGCCCTCATTTGGTTACCGCTGCGGAAAACTCTATAAAACCATCGGTACCGCCAATGCCAGCGGGGTGAAATTCTCTTTGGGAGGGGAGGCCCCGGTTTTGGGTGACCACCCAATCGCGGATGAATTGCGCAAGCTCGGGTTGCCTAAAAAGCCACTTTTCAGCGGCTCAATTGAAAATATGGAAATGGACTTCGCAGCGCCAGTTATTTACGAATAAAACAGGAATATTTTCATGGCTAGTGTGCTCATTACCGGCGCCAGCGGTTTTATTGGCAATCACGTAACCCGGCGCTGTTTGGAAAAAGGCGACCGTGTGCGTGTCATGGTTATGCCCGGAGAGGATCGCAGTCCGTTTGCCGGGCTCGATGTTGAATTTGTGGAAGGCAACCTACTGGATGCTCCCTCTCTGACAAAAGCCGTTGCGGGAATTGAGCAGCTCTACCATATGGCAGCCTTATTCGCCGTGTGGACCAAGGATCCAGATCTGCACTACAAAATTAACGTTGATGGGACCCGTGCGCTCATGGAGGCCGCCCAGAGCGCCGGTGTTGAGAAAATAGTGTATACCAGCAGTGTGGCAGCGATCGGTGTGAATCCCGATCGCACGCCTGCTACAGAAAAAACTCCCTTTAATTGTTGGCCGTGGGCGAGTGAATATATTCTTTCGAAATTTATCAGTCACCAAATGGTCAAAGGCATGGTCTCCCAAGGGCTGCCCGTCACGATGGTGCTCCCGGCCCTGCCCTTTGGTCCTGGTGATCGAGCGCCGACCCCTACAGGTTCTCTTATGGTGGGCATTCTTAAAGGAAAAATGAAAAATTACTGGGACGCAGGGGTGTGCCCGGTGGATGTGCGTGACGTTGCAGCAGGTCACCTGTTGGCAATGGAAAAGGGCCGTATTGGCGAGTCGTATTTGCTGGGTAACAACGAAACAAATATGACTAATCAGGAGTTCTTGCAGTTGGTAGGCAGGCTTACAGGTGTGCCTAATGTTGCAGTAAGAAAGATTTCTCACGGCACGATGTTAACGGCATCCAAAGCAATAGAAGGCTGGTCTAAGCTGACCGGCCGACCTGCGTCGACGACCTATAAAAACACGCTGTTCGCACAGCAGTATTGCTACGTGGATGCCAGTAAAGCTATCAACGAACTGGGCTTGCCCCAAACCCCAATCGAGAATGCGATTCTGGATGCGGCGCAGTGGTTCAGGTCTAATGGCTATGTGTAGCCGAAGAAGCGAATAAAATGCAGCTGGCGGCGCCAAGGGAAAAGGCGCAGGCAGCGTGAACTCACAGTATGTCGGAATCAATATTCGAACATCGTGTTATGCAGAATCGACGGCTCACTGCCGCCTGGGTGCGGGCGCGGCTCGATCTTACTATTCCAGAGCTGATGTTCGGCGCCCTATGGGTGTCGCCCATCGTTGCTGATTGATACGTGTATCAACAAGCTCTCATAGCGTAGTGCTTGGTATCGGTATGTGTGTCTATCTGAACTCTCTACGATATTTTAAGCATAAAAAAAGCAAGCCATTACAACTTGCCTTCTTAAGACTAATCGAGCTATTAGATAGCTACGATATTCTCAGCCTGCGGGCCTTTTTGGCCTTGAGTAACATTGAACTCAACAAGCTGACCTTCAGCTAAGGTTTTAAAGCCCGAGCTAACAATTGCGCTAAAGTGTGCAAATACGTCTGGGCCAGACTTTTGTTCGATAAAACCAAAACCTTTAGATTCGTTGAACCATTTTACGGTGCCAGTAGTTGCATTAGACATGATAAAAATCCTGTATATAAAAAGTATAATAATGCCTTCGTGAGGCACGAATAAGCGGGAAATATAAATTGAAATTTAGAAACTACAGGACGAAGAACTACAAAGAACGCAACGAAATGGAGGTAATAAAAATAGACTTACATTCAAGCTGCTAAGCACAGTATAGACCTGGCAAGGCAAAGTCAAACGATTTCTCAGGGTTGTTGCTGTCCGGCTGCCGGTTTTTGTTAGGTTTATCTTGTTCGTATATTGATGACTTTGCCTTTTTGCAATGGGCTCCAACTATACGGCATAAGCCTGCCAATACAGGAAGAGTGATACCAAATAAACTGCACAAAAAACTCTCCCAAGCTGTAATACCACGTAGCGCACATTGGCTTTCCAGAACCTTGCTTTTCAAGAGCATATACTTCAGAAATGCCTGAATTAGCCAGTTCTCTTGGATCAATACGACTATTCGTAAATATAAGAAAAAGGCCTGGGTGAGGCTCATTATTGACAATAGACTGACGAAAGGGAGACAAATCGATAGAGATTTTTTCATCAGCTATTCGGCAGCCAGATAGCTTGAAAAAGTATAACTGTATTAAGACCTTCTAAATATATGAAATTCCTACGACCTAGAGTAAGCCCACTGGCTTTCGCTTTATTGATGGCAAAAAACTCTACAAGTTTCCCGTTCTTCGAAAGCTCTAATTTTCTCCATCTGAATAGAACCGGGATTCCATTCTCTGCCTCTCTCCCTTGCAAAATAGCTCATCGTCTTTTGTCACGACAAAACAGGTGCCTTCTGCGAAAAACTTGGAGCGCTTAACGCCCGCAACACCGGACAAATTGTAGCCAGAGGCGGAACGGAAAAGCCGTCGCTGTGTTTGGCCTTGTTAGCGCCTTGACGGAATTTGTATATTATGGAAATATACATGAATGCTCAACTTAAACAAAATAACTGGCTTTGACTGGGATGCTGGGAACTCCAGAAAAAGCGAAGAAAAACATGGCGTTAGTCAGGGCGAGGCCGAGCAGGTGTTCTTTAACGATCCGCTTCTGCTGTTGCTTGACGACAAACATAGCCGAAAGGAAATTAGATATCACGCCTACGGTAAAACCAATGATGGCAGAAAGCTGCACATTACCTTTACCCTCAGGGAAAACGACACGCTGATACGGGTAATTTCCGCCCGGGATATGCACCGGAAGGAGAAAATGATTTATGACAAAGCTTAAGAAAATACCGGACTTTAAATCAGAACAGGAAGAGCGCGAGTTTTGGGAAAACCATGATTCAAGCGAATACTTGGATTTGAGCAAAGCTGAGCGAGCGATCCTTCCAAACCTGAAGCCCTCAACGAAAACCATTTCTTTGCGGCTCCCTGAAGGCTTACTGGATAGCATCAAAGTTGAGGCCAATAAAAGGGACATGCCGTATCAATCTCTCATCAAGGCTTGGCTCGCCAAAGAGGTTCAAGAAAGCCGCAGGTGAAGAGTTGCGCTAACGCCCACAGCAAGGGCTGGAATGTAGCGGAGGCTTTTTGTGGTACAAACCACAAAAAGACATCGCGAAATGGAAGTCCCAGGCCGCGCAGCGGCCGACTTGCCTGTGCTTGTTATGGGATTTTTCTATCATGGTATTCCTTCCCAACCTCGTTCCCGATCACTGTACGGTATTTAATGCTGGATTCGCTCAATTCAATAATTTCATATACCTTATGCGAGGCGATCGCGTCCTCCGGTGACACGCCATTGCTAGTAGAGATCAGAAAAGTTCCAAAAGTCGTCCCATCACAAAACCATGACCTCGTTTCCTCTTGGGTGGAAACTTCGCCGTTTTCACTTCTGATTTGATAACGGGCTTTAAAGATTCCCATGGGCAAATATTCTTCTACGTAAGTCGTTTCATGGTTCCATTTTTGACTTTCCGAATATCCGACCCACCGGCCAACTAACAGAGAACAATCGAAACTAAGAACACTAGATTGCCTGTATATACCGCCACTGCAAGCCGTCATAAGCACCAGCGAAACTATCAGCAACAATCTCATGGCTAGGCTCTCCCCATAACAGCCCGTTAATGAGGTCTCCGACCTCATAATAATTATTAGCGGGTAGCCCCTCTTTTGATAACTACGGGTAAACCTGATTTTTTGTAAGTTGCTGGTTTTTTTGCTCGCGCCGAGATATTGCTCAGGCACGCCTCGCTTTAGGCGGGTCGACCCTGAAAGTACATAGGCGAACGGATGCGCTTTATCCACGCAAAATTTGATAAGGGAGTATAGATATTTCCGGGTCCGCATCTCCATTCCTTGAAACTATTCGCGACCACATGACGGTGCGGCGTTACAGTCGCCGTACGGTTGTTTTATTTTTTGTTACTTTATGGCATTTCATCAAAAAAGACACCCCAAAATAAATGCGGCTTGCGTAGTTTGAGGCTGCTTTTTTTAGGGCAGGATGATATTGCCGTTGGTTCACCCTGCTTGTTGGAGCAGGGTGCGGATAGTTGTGCTTTACAAGCGTTGCTTGGGTCGCCGAGATGAAATAGTTGCAGTAGTTTACAAACCTGTTTCATCTGTTGCGTTCGGGAGGTGGTTTTCGTGTTTTCCGGCTTATAGGTCGACGCTGACAGGACAGTGGTCTGAGCCGTAGATATCGTTCCAGATTTCGGCGGCCTTTACGCGGCTTTTAACCAATGCGTCGCTACCTAGAAAGTAGTCTATGCGCCAACCGATGTTCTTGCCGCGCGCGCCAGCGCGGTAGCTCCACCAGCTGTACTTCACCGTGTCGGGGTGAAGGTGCCGAAAGGTGTCGACAAAGCCAGAAGCAATAATGCTGTCCATGCCGTCAATTTCTTTTTGGGTAAAGCCGGCGCTTTTGTTGTAGTTGGGCTTGGGCCGTGCGATGTCGATCTCGGTATGAGCCACATTAAAGTCGCCACACATTAGCACCGGTTTTTTGGTTTGCAGCTGGTTCACAAAGGCCAGAAAGTCTCTGTCCCACGTCTCGCGGTAGGGTAGACGAACTAGCTCGTTACCGGAGTTTGGTGTGTAGACGGTAACCAGGTAGTAGTCTTCAAATTCGGCGGTAAGCACCCGGCCTTCATTGTCGTGTTCGTCTATGCCGATATCCGGGAATACGTTTAGTGGCTGTTGGCGAGTCAGAATGGCTACACCTGAATAGCCTTTACGTTCGGCAGAGTTGCTGTATACGTGATACCCCTCAACCCCTTCCAGCGCGGCAGCAACCTGGTCGTCCTGAGCCTTGGTTTCCTGCAGGCAGAGTATATCGGCGTTCAATGTAGCCAAAGATTCGGTGAAGTCTTTCTTCATGGCGGCTCTAATGCCGTTTACGTTCCAGGAGGCAATGCGCATTTGTTTGTGGTCCCTGTTTAAATCGGCGCCTTATATAGCATGACTGGTATTCAGGATTCAAAGTGGTGAAGGAGAATAGGGAGTCCAAAATACTCGCCAAATGATATTGATAATGATTATCAATTGCGATTAAATGCAGCCCACTCATTGTTTGCGATGGAGAGCTTCTATGAAAAAATCCTATTCTCTGGCCCTGGCCCTGGCATTAGGCGCTTTGGGCAGCGCGGGTGCCGCCTTCGCAGGTACGGCCAGCCAGCCAATAGAAACGGTTACTGTGTATGGCCAGGCCGCAGGCGGTTATCTGCCAGCAGGTGATGCGTCTGCTACCCGGCTGGGTTTGTCGGTGCTGGAAACACCGCAGTCCATCAGCAGTATTACCCAAGATCAAATGCGTGACTTTGCGCTGTCCAGTCTGAATGAAGCTCTCGCGGGTACGGCAGGGGTGCAGGTTCAGCGGGTTGAAACTGATCGCACCTATTACACAGCACGCGGGTTTGATATCACCAATTTCCAGATTGACGGGGTGGGGTTGCCGTTGAGCTATGGCAATCGCGCTGGCGACATCGATACCGCCATGTACCAGCGTATTGATGTGGTTCGCGGTCCTAACGGATTGATGGCCGGTGCGGGAAATCCGTCAGCCACCATTAATATGATTCGAAAACGCCCCCTGGCCCAAGAGGGTGGCAGCTTGGCGCTCACTAAGGGTAGTTGGAATTTACAGCGCGTTGAAGCTGACACCACTGCGCCTCTAAGTGATACCACGCGCCTGCGGGCAGTGGCCATGAAAGAGCGCAGAGAGTCTCACCTTGATCGTTATGCGTTAGGCAAAAAATTGGGGTATCTGGCGCTAGAGCAATCAGTGGGTGTCAACGCAACGCTGACATTGGGTGGCAGCTATCAATCGTCCGATGCCGACAGCCCGCTCTGGGGAGCCTTGCCGTTGTACTACAGCGACGGCAGTGCGACGAATTACGACACAGCCACCAGCACCTCGTCCGACTGGGCCTATTGGAATACTGATCGGCGCTCGGCATTCGTTGAATGGTCTCAGCAGTTTGCTAGCAGTTGGCAATTGATGCTCAGTCATAACACCCATGGGCGTGATGGCGACTCCGAGCTTTTTTACGTTTACGGTCAGCCCAACGCTCAAACCGAGCAGGGCCTAACCGGATACGCCAGCGCTTATAAGCTTCAGGAGCAACAGAGTGTCTCGGATATCTACGTTACCGGCTTGTATTCACTGGCGGGTCGCGAGCATGAGCTGGTTTTTGGTGCTAACTATGCGCGTAATACTCTGGAAGATGCATCGCTCTACGATTACACCACCGGCAATGGCTTTCCGCCCATTCCGAACCTGAAAACCTGGGATGGAAATGCGGCCTATCCAACGTTTGTTGATGGTGCGAATGATCCGGCCAACGGTAGCGATTGGACTGAC
>NZ_JBFJTH010000072.1:0-18503 GCF_041625495.1 Litorivivens sp.
CTGCTGGAAAAAGAAGGCTATAAGGTCAAACTGGCCGGCGGCTAACAGTCCAGCTATAAGGCATCACCCCGCTTTCTTGCCCGAGTTATCCGACACCAGTTTTATCCCCTCCTGCAAGGGCTCCGGCGGTGGCTCGCTGGGCTTAGCAAACAGTGAAAGCAGTCCCTGACACAACAATTGTTGGGCGCCAACCAGCCACAGCGCCATCATCAACACCCGCTCCAGCGCAAAGCTCGTTACCGGGCGCGCAGTGCGCAGCCAGTGTTCCAGCATGCATAACTGAAAGGCCAACAGCAGTGGCACGATATAAAGCAACGCCGCTGCAGTGTGCGCTGTCGCCTCGCTCCATCCTGCAATTGCCAGGGAGCTGGCAAACTTTGCAACCGGCAGCTGCATAGCGGAGTAACTCACACCAGCCAGCGCCGCGGCCGACAGGCCACCCAGCCAGAAGCGCCAACGCCGCCCCAATTCAGCTATGCGCGGTAAGGTATCGGTCCAGCGACAAGCACTGGCAAGCACAGTGCCGGCCAGCAACAAAGCCAACAGCACCAGACCAGGCCATGCCCGCTCCCATCCAGTGTGCAACTCTGAGGAGACAGGAACCAGTGACCCCAACATATCCAGCAGGTATACGCTCAACGCCACCGAAAACACCAGCGCGATCGTGGTGACAACGCCACTGGCTACGCCCCGCAGCGCACGGCGGCGGTGAGGCCCCTCAATCAACAGCGATTCGACAAAACCGGACGCTGCCACCAGCCGCTCTGAAGCGCGCTTCACATCGCACCAGTAGGCTTCAATATTACCCATCCGGTTGGTAATGCGGCGCCAGTAACGCTCGCTTTCCATCAGGGCACGCCCCCGCACAGCGGCCGCCCAGCGAAATTCCCGCAGGGTTTCCTCATGATGACTTTCGGCGGCGTCGAGCATCGCGCGCAATATTTTAGCCGTAGCAGGCTGCGCCCTGTCCCCGGGTAATTTGGCAATGGCATCGGCAGCCACCACCCACTCCGGCGCTTCCGGGCGCTCCATTCGGGCGCTGTCCAACTCCTGACTGGCTTTTGCAATCAGACCATCGGCGTCAGTGCACAGCGATTCCACCCGCTGCCAGCGAATCGACAAAAGCTGCATGAAATCGACAATGGACAGCCGATAGCGCATCTTCCCATAGTACTGCGCAAGCGTGGCAAAGGCCTGAACCGTAGCCTTATGACGAATTTTCAACCGTTCTGCCAGCGCTGTATGCGCTCTTGTCAGACGCGCCTGATAAACCACTAACAACGACTCGCAGCCGCGCCGGATCACCGCACGCTTCCAGGCGAGCAGCGTAAGAACAACCCCGGCAAATAGGCTCAGTAGCCACCAGGGCAACACTATTCCGGCTTCTGTCATGAATACTCCCATCGTTCAGCCTGCATCAACTGACCCGAAGATTGGCTTACCTGAAGCTTATCGGTATAACTCACCTATCGCTAGCCGTCCTTGCAAAACAATCACTTAGCAGGCAACCAGGGCATTGAACAGAGTCAATAGGTACTAGCACTTACCGCACATTTCCATATTTATTTTTAAAAAGTGAATCTAATCCACTAATAACTAAAAGATTTTTGACTTATGGTCGCAACTGTACTAAAACAGTTACAAGGGCGCAAAGTATTCACACTCTTTCGCTGGAGACAAACGGCTTTTACGCTGGTCATAACTAACAGGACAGGCAAAAAACGTTCGATTTTCGGCGCGGGGAAACCAAAGCCATGATGAATGTGTCTGAGCTGCGAGAACAGATCATTGGACCAACCCTGAAGTATCTGGGCATCCACTCTAACGTTGCGGAAGAGCTGCTACTGGGAACGGCCGCCCTGGAATCCCAGCTCAACCCGCTACACAAAGACGCCGATGGCGTCGGTATCTACCGCATCACACCTAAACAACATCGGCAGATTTGGGACGATTATCTCGCATTCAAACCCGATCTTGCCAGTCGTGTCAGAGGTCTGGCCAGCCAGCACCGCTTCCTGCAAGACCCGGACACAGAACTTAGCTGGAACCTCAGCTACGCAACTGCAATCGCATGGTTGATCTACCAACGCGAAGAAATCGTGCTACCCACCCCGGCAGAAGCAGATCAACTGGGCGCACTATGGCGCAAATGTTTTGGTCATCGCACCAATGCACGCAAATCCGAGAAACATTTCAATGGCTGGCTGCAGGAATACCGTCGCAGCCTAGTGGCCGCCTGACCGACAACCCTTGCACTAATCGCCCTCAAGTAAAACAAGGTCTTCGGGACGATCAATATCAGCCTGCGCCGGCATTTCCACCCAAGACCACTGTAACGCCTCTAACCTTCGTCGGGTTTCCTCCGCGACTAGGGAGCTACCCCAGGCTATGTTGCAAAACAACTCCGGGGCGTACCGTTTTAACCCCAGTGCCACATAGCCGCCGTCGTGAGCAGGTATCATTACCGCATCTGTCGTCTGCAAGTGCGACAACATGTCAGACAACAGTCGTCCTTTCACGCTCGGGCAGTCGGCGCCTACTAACACGACAGCCTCAGCGCACCGCAGTGATTGCCGAACCGCGTGACTCATCCGAGCGCCGAGATGGCGGCCTCGCTGCTGCTTAATGGCAAAGCCATGGCGCTGCGACAGATCGGCAAAGTGGCTGTGCAGCGCCGTCACATGAAGTTCGACGGAGCATGCAGACGGCGCCTGCGCCAGATTTGCACAGCAGGTCTCGAGCAGTTTGCAGTGCAGAGCCAGACACTCGGCGGAGGTCAACACACGCTGCATTCGAGTTTTCACCTGCCCAAGGATAGGCGCCTTGGCGAACAGGCAAATCGTCACTTCCACTGCATCAACTCCCGTAATAACGCTTATGCAAAGTGGTTGGCGACACGCCCAGCACAAAGAGCAGGCGCAGATACCACATTAGCACCATCGTGCGGATCACCCCTGCCTGCTGCCAGCGCCGGCTCGAGGAAACGACAGGCGAAGGCCAAATGTAGGGTTTTGCCAATTTCCGCAGTTGTTTGCTGATCGCTACATCCTCCATCAGCGGTAACGGCGGATAACCATCGACGCGCTGAAACACATCGCGCCGAATAAAAATGGTTTGATCCCCGGTCGCCACAGAAGTCAGTCGGCTGCGCCAATTCATCATGCGCGCGATCACCCTCAACATTGGCGAACCCGGCTGCAGTTCCACCGGGAAAAAGCCCCACAGCGGCGACTCACGACCCAAAGTCTCCACGAAATCGGCAAAGTTTCCTGGCAGGCGGGTGTCCGCATGCAGAAACAGCAGAGCACGCCCCCGAGCGCTACTGGCGCCGGCATTCATCTGTGCGGCTCGTCCGCGAAACCCTGTAACGACCTGATCAGCCCATGTTTCAGCAATACCAACGCTGTTGTCCTGGCTACCGCCATCAACAACAATCCACTCAACGCCAGGTAGGTTGCGGTTGGGGCTGCGTCCCAGGCACGCGAGGTTATCCGCTTCATTGAGCACCGGGAGAATAATGCTCACACTAATATGCAAAACGATACGCCCAAAAGGCTCTCAGTATGCAGATTGGCCTTACACGTGCCAAGCTTACACACACTCTCTGGTGTTCACGGTTGGACTGTTGCCTCGCTCAGGCTAGAATAGCCGCCTTTATCGGCCCCGGTGGCACAGCTGGATAGCGCGGTCCCCTCCTAAGGGACAGGTCTCAGGTTCGAATCCTGACCGGGGCACCACTTACACAGTCGCGGAACGGCATTGCCTGTTCTGATAATTGACGCAAGCTAATCGGGGATTCCAGATTTGGCCAGCACGCAAACGGGGCAAGACGGCTGGCAGGTGTACATGCGCCTGCTTAAATACCTAAAACCTCTCATACTGCCTTTTTCACTCAGCATCCTTGGGTATCTCGTATTCGCGGCCACCACACCAGCCCAGGCAAAAATGCTGGAGCTGCTCGTAGACGCGATTGAAAATAAAGATCACGACGCTCGCTATTACATTCCACTGGCCATAGCCGGGGTGTATCTGGTGCGCGGCATAGGCACATTCCTGGGCACCTATTTCATGGCGCTGGTGGGCACCCGCATCGTGACTCAGCTGCGCACGGAGGTGTTTGGCCACCTGATGCGTTTGCCCGTAAGCTACTACGATAGCGAAAACAGCGGCCAGATTGTTGCCCGTACGGTGTTCAACACCGGCTTGGTCACCGATGCCGCCACAGACGCACTGCGCACATTGATCCGCGAGGGTTTTACGGTTATCGGTTTGCTGGCCTACGCGTTCTATCTCAACTGGAAACTGTCCCTGATATTTCTCGCCATTGCGCCGCTACTGGCCATTATTGTGGCGTCAGTCGGCCGCCGTCTTCGCAAGCTCAGCAGCAAAGTGCAAGATTCGGTGGCGGATATCACCCAAGTCTGCTCCGAAGCCATTACCGGCAGCCGTATGGTGAAAACCTTCCTTGGTGAGCAGCGCGAAACCGATCGCTTTGTCAGCGTGAACGAACGCAACTACCGCCAGCAAATGAAAATGGTGAAAGTGCAGGCCATCAACACGCCAGTGATGCAGCTCATTATTGTACTGGCGATGGGCATCATCGTTTTTCTGATTCTGGCGCCTGAGTTTCTTTCGCAGATGACTACCGGTCAATACGTTGCCTATATCACCACCATCGGCCTGATACCAAAACCGGTACGACAGCTGTCAGGTGTAAACGCAATCATTCAAAAAGGTATCGCCGCAGCTATCAACATTTTCAACGTGCTGGATCTTGCACCGGAGAAAAACACCGGCACCCGACGCATTGAAAAGCTCAACGGTGAGATAGACGTTCGCGATCTGCGTTTTGGCTATGAAGGCAGTGATGTACCCGCCCTGAAAAATATCAGCTTCACTGCGCAACCGGGCACGGTAACCGCTCTGGTCGGGCGCTCTGGCAGTGGTAAGTCAACGCTGGCCTCGTTGTTCGCCCGGTTTTACGATTATGAGCAAGGCCAGATTCTGGTCGACGGTGTCGATATTCGCGAATACGACCTCTACGACTACCGCGCCCAGCTGGGTATCGTTACCCAGAATGTTGTTCTGTTCAACGACACCATTGCCAACAATATTGCCTACGGCTGTAACGCGGCTCTCGGCGACGAACAGGCTGTTCGTCGCGCCGCCGATGCGGCATACGCCACGGAGTTTATCGAGCGCCTTCCAGAGGGTTTCGACACTCTGGTCGGTGAAGGCGGCCTTAAGCTGTCTGGTGGACAACGTCAGCGTCTGGCTATTGCTCGCACGCTACTTAAGAACACGCCATTGCTGGTACTCGACGAAGCCACCTCAGCCTTGGACAACGAATCTGAGCGCGCCATACAAAACGCGTTAACCGATTTTATGAAAAGCCGCACAACCCTCGTCATTGCCCACCGCCTGTCAACCATCGTGAACGCCGATCAAATTCTGGTCATGGACGGCGGCGAAATTGTGGAGCGTGGCAGCCACGCTGAGTTGCTGGCCCTGGGTGGCTACTATGCCACCCTCTATGAACAGGGCTTTGAAGAAACCTGAGCGCAATCAGCTCACGTGTGCGGCACTGAGAATGCCGCACAGGGCGTCAACAAGATTGCCGGCAAAGCTGTCCAGGCCGGCGATCTGATAACGCCCTTCACGCAGTCCTCGCTCGAAGGCCGCTACGCTGTGAATCATGCAAGCCCCCATCATCAGCTGACGCTGTTGACGTAGCAGCGGGTCGCTCGCCGGCACGAAAGGCTCCAGCCGATTACTGATTTCCAATACACGCTGCTGCCAGGGCTTATTCCGATTTTCGTTTTCCAGAAAGGCGGGAAAACTCACCTGCAGCCGCGCCAGAAATTCGATGTAGTGGCTGTCCGGCCCAGCTGAACGAATATGCTCCATCATGGGCACAACCAGACAGCGCACCAGCTCACGCATATTATCGCCCGCGCCGCTATTGTCCGCTTCGCGGAGCATCCCTTCGCGCACCTGCTCAATGCCGCTCATGCGATACTCTAAAATGGCGCTGAACAAACCCTCGCGATCACCAAAGTGATACTGCAGGGCGGCGACATTCTTTTGCCCTGCGGTACGGGCAATTTCCCGCAACGAGACAGATTCAATTCCCTTACTGGCAAACAATTGTTCTGCCGTCAGAATCAGGCGCTCGCGGGTGCCCTCGGGCATTAGCACAGTCACCTAGTTATGCCTGCATCTCACTGGCGAGAAACTCCAGAGTGCGATCGAACTGCCCCGGCTCCAGCTCCATCACCGCCGCATTCAGGTCTGTCACACCGGCATCACGCAATGACTGCAACTCCTTCCGCAAGGTGGCTTCATCGCCCACCAAGGCAATGTCACCAGGCCCCGAAGCACCTTCGCGTTCCAGCATAGCCTTGTAGGAGGGCAGCTGACCGTACAGGGCCAGCTGCTCGGCAATCGTTGCTCGCGCAGCGTCTGGCTTGTCGGTGAGGACAACAGGCAAGCCCGCCACCACACGTGGCGTCGGCCGCCCTGCCGCCGCAGCGGCCTGCGTGATGGTTGGAACAATATGATTGGCCAGGGTTTTGGCTCCGGTCATCCACGTAATCGTGCCTTCCGCCAGCCGGCCCGCAATATTAAGCATGCGCGGCCCCAGTGCGGCGACGATGACCGGGGGCTTACTCGGGGCATCGTGCACTTTGAAGGTCGCATTCACGCGATATTGGGCGCCGGCGTGGCTGGTTGATTCGCCGGCCAACAAAGGCTGCAACACTTCCAGATACTCTTCCATATGGCTGGCAGGCTTGCTGTAGTCCAGACCAAACATGTCTTCAACAACGAACTTATGCGACAGGCCAATGCCCAGCACAAAGCGCCCCCCCGCAGCCGCCTGACTCGTCAGCGCCTGCTGCGCCATCGCCACCGGATGACGTGGATAGGTCGGGGTAACCGCCGTGCCCAATTCCAGCGACTGGGTAGCATAGCCAACAATACCCAGAGTGGAGATTGCATCCAGCCCAAAAATATTCGGCATCCAGCAACTGGCAAAGCCGCGCGCTTCGACGTCTTGCGCGATATTAATGAGATTATTCAAGGTAACTTCAGGACCGCTGCTGAGCCCGATTTTTATGCCAATTTTCATTGCGTTGTCCCCGTTATCTGTCGATGCCCGCCATAATACAGGCTGACATGTGAAAATTCCTCGGATTCGGCCAGATCCGGCACGGTAAACGCGCGCTGCCCACCCAGGCGGACATAACCGGGTTCTGAGAAATCGCGGATCCGCGAGTCCGCCAGCAGAACCTCATCAGCACGCTGTAAAAAACTTTTCAGTAGTGGCAGGTTGGCGCGGTCATAGAGCACGTCGGCAACAATCAGGAGATCGCAAGGCCCCTCGTAATCATTCGCATCGGCAACGTAATCCAGCGTCACATCATTTAACGCCGCGTTAAGCGCACTGGCCCGCAAAGCATCCGCGTCGAGATCACAGGCAATAACCCGCTCAGCGCCTGCCAATGCCGCCGCTACGCCAACAACGGCGGACCCACAACCAAAATCCATCACCGTTTTACCCGCCACCCAGTGCGGGTTATCCAACACAAACCGCGCCAACACCTGGCCGCTCGCCCAGCAAAAACACCAGTACGCGGGGTTATCCATCAACCACCGAATTTCCTCGTCGCTGAGCGCATGCTGGGGGTAATCTTCGTTAAGCAGGAACAGTTCGATTTCGGGCACCAGTGGCAGCCTGGTTTGCTCGATGCGTGCACCGCGCACAGAGCGCTCCACCAGCGCCGTCAATTCGGCATTAAGACCTTTGCGAGACAAGAATCGCCATCCTATACTGAGCATTATGGGTAGACAGCGGAGCATTGTAGCCAATGGTCACTGAAGACACGATACTCCCGAGTTGGCTGGACGACTGTCTGAGCATGGAAGAGCGCCAACCTGAAGACTTCATTCTGTGCAGTCTCTGCCTGTCCCCTATTACCCATAAAGAGGCGCGACTCAGTGTGCAGGGCGCGCACGAACACCGGGTGGTCAACCCCCACAACATCACCTTCCAGCTTGCCTGCTTTGACACCGCCCCCGGCTGCTCAATTAGTGGCGAACCCACCCCTGCCTTCAGCTGGTTTCGCACGTTTTACTGGCAATACGCCACCTGCAGCGAGTGCCACGAGCATATGGGGTGGTACTACGAGAACCCGGATCACGACAGTTTTTTCGGGCTTATTATCAGTCGCCTGGCCATTTCCGGTTGATTTCCAACGGCGTAAAATCTGCCATTTGCGAGACGGCTGTGTCTGACTTTCGGGTACCCTACTGCCAAGAAAATTACCGCCTTGTATTCAGCGACAAGCAACTGCTGGTCGTGGATAAACCCGCAGGGCTGCTCAGTGTTCCGGGGCGCCACCCGGACAACCAAGATTCACTGATCGGTCGCGTTCAGCGGCACTACCCGGAGGCCCGCATCGTTCATCGCCTGGATATGGCCACTTCTGGCCTGATGCTGATGGCGCGCGATGCAGACACTCACCGGCAGTTGTCAAAGCTATTTGAGCGACGCCAGATCCAAAAGCGCTACCTGGCAGTTGTCGCGGGCACCACCGCCTTGCAGGGCAGTATTGGTGTGCCGTTAATCTGTGACTGGCCTCGACGACCACGGCAGAAAGTCGATTGGCAGAATGGCAAAAAAGCCCTGACCCGCTTTCGGCGACTGCATAGTGAGTCAGCCCAAAGCACTGTTGTGCTGGAACCGGTCACCGGACGCTCCCACCAATTGCGTTTGCATATGGCGCATATCGGGCATCCGATCCTCGGTTGTGAATTCTACGCACCGGACACCGTGCGCAGACGTGCTAACCGCCTGCTGCTCCATGCCACCCAACTGGGTTTCACACATCCGGCATCGGGAGAGTGGCTGACACTGGACTCCCCTGCCCCGTTTAGTAACGCCTCCCTGACGCCTTTGACGGATCGCGCCCATGATCGAACTGCAAGCGTGTGACAGCGGCCACTGCCTGATTCTGAAACCCAACCGGTCTGCCGACTGGCAGACCAATCAACGGCTGATTGTTGCAGTAGCACTGATAAGTATCGTCATTGCCAGTGCCTTTGCCGCCATCGGCGCCTGGCTGATACTGCCCTTCGCCGGGCTGGAAGTTATCGCGCTGGGTGCGGCCCTGTATCGGGTAAACCTGAACCTGCACTACCGCCAGATACTCTGGTTTTCAGGGGAATCATTGATCATTGAAAAGGGCGTATATCGCCCCAGACAGCGCTGGCGCTGGACTCGGATCGATACCGCTATTCACGTCTGTGAAGATAATCGGCTGATACTGAAGCTAAGCAATGGCAGCAACAGCATCTCCATCGGCGAATTTCTGACTGAGGAAGATTTGCGACAGGTGCTGTCCACCTTGAAAACACTCGGCCTGAGGGTTAGAGGTCACAGCAGCGACTGTCAGCTCAATGCCTGAGGTCGTCAGTTCACCTGCAGGCGGATTTCCCCCAAACCACTGAATCGCGCCTCATAGATACCGGCCTCTAGGGGAGTCATCTCACCCATCGCGCCCGTCAGCAGCACTTGGCCGGGCTGAAGTACCCAGCCCTGCTCCACAAGCGTGTTAATCATCCAGAACAGCGCGCGCCACTGATTGCCCATTACCTGGGTAGCCTCTCCGCGTTCGATAAATTTCCCGTCGTGGTGCAGGCGCGCGCGCACCGCGTTGACATCGACCCCGTCTACCGACAGCGGTGCGCCCAGCACGTAATAGCGCGCGCCGACATTGGCGGCAACAATCGCCTCACCTGTGATTCCCACTTCACTGTCGAAACCCAGATCCGGCAACTCCACCGCGGGCATGATCTCGGACACCACATATTGTACTTCCGAAACATCTGCCAGTTGTTCCGGGATCAGCGTATTGATCTTGAACGCCAATTCCATTTCCAGCATGGGTTTGCGGAATGAACTCCGGTTGACCTCGGTAATATCGCCATTGAAGATCAGCCCCGTATCTGGCCAGAGTACCCCGGCAACAGGCCCTCGCAGGCCAAAACGCTGTTGACCGGCCAACGTGGTCAGGCCGGCCTTGAAGCCAGAGGGCGCGCGCCCCATCAGTGCGCTATCAACCTTTCTTTTCTGCGCGCCGTAAGCCGCAGCAAGATTGTTAGCCTCATTGGCGGCGACAGATAACTGGGGCGGTTCAAATGGGCCGGAAGCCTTGGCCGGCGCCTGCTGCGCTGGCGGCAACAGTATTGGCGCCGTGCTGCAGCCCGTCAGCAGCACTGTTGTGAGCGCCCCTATCAGCAGCAACCGGCGCCTGCCAACTCCCCTGAACCCATTTTCCACACTGCTCTCCTTATTTCGCACCTCGCCCAGCTGGCATGGCTGTCACAGACCGGCTCAGGTAGAATACTGCCCCCTGATCACGCTTGCTCAACACCCGAGGTTTTTATGTCCAATTCCAAAGTCGGCTTTGTCAGTCTGGGCTGCCCCAAAGCCCTAGTCGACTCCGAGCGCATTCTCACCCAGCTGCGTCTCGACGGCTATGACATAGTACCCAGTTACGAAGACGCCGACGTGGTCGTGGTCAACACCTGTGGCTTCATCGACAGCGCCAAACAGGAATCGCTGGATGCCATCGGTGAAGCCATGAATGAAAATGGCAAGGTGATTGTGACCGGCTGCATGGGCAAGGGCAAGGATGCACAGACCATCCAGCAGGCGCACCCCGGTGTATTGAGCGTCAGCGGTCCCGCCGACTACGAACAGGTGGTTGGCGCGGTACATCAATTTGTTCCCAGCCAGAACCAGAATACGTCGGCGTACAACCCGCATCTGGAACTCGTACCCAATATCAAACTGACACCGCGCCATTATTCCTACCTGAAAATTTCCGAAGGCTGCAACCATCGCTGCAGTTTCTGCATTATTCCATCCATGCGTGGCGACCTCGTTTCCCGTCCAATTGCGAACGTGGTAGCCGAGGCAAAACAGCTGGTTGACGGCGGCACCCGGGAGCTGCTGGTCATTTCTCAGGACACCAGCGCTTACGGCGTGGACCTGAAGTACAAACTCGACTTTGTGGACGGCAACGCGCTGGAAACCCGCATGCAGGATCTTGCTGTTGCGCTGGGTGAACTTGGTGTCTGGGTGCGATTACATTACGTGTACCCCTATCCGCATGTAGACAAGGTCATCCCGCTGATGGCTGAAGGCAAAATACTGCCCTACCTGGACATTCCCTTTCAGCATGCCAGCCCGCGTATTCTCAAACTGATGAAGCGCCCCGGGAATCAGGAAAAAACCCTCGAGCGCATCAAAGCCTGGCGCGAGATCTGCCCCGATCTGGTGATTCGCTCCACCTTTATCGTAGGATTTCCAGGCGAAACCGAAGAAGATTTCCAGATGCTGCTCGACTGGCTTGAAGAGGCACAACTCGACCGGGTGGGTTGTTTCCAATACTCGCCGGTGGACGGGGCCAGCGCCAACGATCTGCCCGACCCGGTACCCGACGACATCAAGCAGGAACGCTGGGAGCGGTTTATGGAGACCCAGCAGCGCATTTCGAGTGCCCGCCTGCAACAACGGATCGGTCAGCAACTGGAAGTACTGATCGATGAGGTAGACGAAGAAGGCGCCATTGGCCGCAGCTACGCCGATGCGCCGGAAATTGACGGCAAGGTCTATCTCGACGGCGTAACCGACTTGCGGCCAGGCGATGCCTTGCTCGTGGATATTGTAGACGCTGACGAATACGATCTCTGGGGCGTTCCCAGCGCCGCCTGACCATGAATCTGCTTCTGCTCCACAAGCACGAGCTGCAAAAGGATGGCAGTGTAATCCTTAGGGACAGCCGCCATCACCATATTCGTACGGTACTGAAAAGTGCTGCGCGCGATACGCTCAAAGTCGGGATACTCAATGGAGATACCGGAAGCGCGGTCGTTGGCCACAGCAATGAGCGCGAAACACGTCTGATTGATATTCACTGCACCAGCTCACCGCCTGCCAAACTGCCCATCACGCTGATACTGGCGCTACCCCGCCCCAAAGCTGCACGCCGCATTTGCCGAACTGCAGCAGAGCTGGGAATAGAGCAGCTGATTCTGCTGAACAGCTACCGGGTAGAAAAATCTTACTGGCAGAGCCCCCTGCTTACCCAAGAAAAAATCACCGGTTACTTTCGCGAAGGACTGGAACAGGCCGGAGACACCGTGCTGCCTATTGTGCAGTTTGAAAAGCGCTTCAAACCCTTTGTGGAAGACCACCTGCCGGCGCTGTGCCAGAACAAGCGGGCCCTGATCGCCCACCCCTACAGTGACAGCTGCTCGCCACCGCCGGCCCCAGAGCCAACCATACTGGCGGTCGGTCCGGAGGGCGGCTTTATTCCCTACGAAGTCGAAAAACTGCGCGGGGCGGGTATGCAATGTATGACCTTGGGCCAGCGCATTCTGCGGGTTGAAAGTGCGGTGCCTACCCTGCTGGCCAAATTATTCCCGTGAAGATCATTCTCAGCCGCAAGGGCTTTGACAGTTCGGCTGGCGGCTGCCCCAGCCCAATCTTGCCGGACGGCCGACTTTTATCGCTACCCATTCCCGATGAGGGGTCGAATATCCACTACGGCGATCTACCACTGCCCGACGGCCTTATCCGCGATCTGAGTCGCGGCAAATTATCCTTATCCAGCGGGGCCCACCTGGACCCTGATGTGGTTAGGCAGAGCCTTAAACGCAAGCGCGGCTGGCGACCACTGTTTGGCCAGCACGGTGCCGCACAAAGTCATTTACGCAACCAGGGAGTGGACGTCGGTGATCTGTTTTTATTTTTCGGGTTGTTCCGCCGCGTCATCCATGAGGCTGGGCGCTGGCACTGGGATCAAACCGCACAGCCACGACACATACTGTGGGGCTGGTTTCAGGTGGCCGATATCATAAACCTCACAGACAACACCAGATTACCGCGCTGGGCCCACTACCACCCGCACTGCGGGCGCGAGGATTTTCAACACAACACTCTCTACGTGCCTAGAGCGGAACTGCAACTCGGCCCAGCGCCCACCGGGATACCGGGAGCTGGCATCTTTCCCCGCTATTCACCGGTCTTACAGCTCACCGCACCCAATGCCAACGCTGTATCACACTGGCAACTTCCCCGCTGGTTTTATCCCTCGCAAGGCAAGCCCTCATTGAGCTATCATCAGGGCCTTGACCGCTGGCAGCGATGTTCGCGCTGGACCACATTGCAGGCAGCTGCCCGCGGACAGGAGTTTGTACTGGATACCACTTATTACCCCAAGGCTCGGCCCTGGGCGAAGCAACTTATCGAGGACACCTGCGGATTGGAACCGGCATGCTGAAGTTCACGAGAATTCTGTATTTTGTGAGTAGTCATCTGCCCTGCAAAATTATTCGCGGCGACAAGGAACACCCGTATCTGGAGCGTTACTACCTGTGCTCCTTGCTCGGCCGGCGCTTTTACCTACACCGTTTTCTCGGCGGTGATGTGGATGAAAGTCTGCACAACCACCCGTGGAAGCAATCCAACGCTCTGTTGTTGACCGGTGGCTATCTGGAGTACACAGCTGAGCGCAACACCCCGGATAACTATAACAACATGGCCGTTACATCACGGCAGCTCAAGGCAGGCAGCTTCAACCGCATCGACAGTGAATGCCTACACCGCATCGTGGAAGCAAAACCGGAAACCTGGACCCTGTTCTGGCACACCATTCCACGCATTCAGCCCTGGGGTTTTGTGGTGGAAGAAGAACGTGGCAACCGCTTTGAAGAGTACGCCAAAGGGCGTGGACCGGACTGGTACAAGCGCGCACCACGCGGCAAGCACTGCCCGGAACGCCTGGCCTATCGCTAGAGCGTTATTTCAACGCGTTATTGAACAGCCCTTAGCTATCCGCGCTGAAGTGCTATCCACTCTTCTATAACCTCGTAAAGATAGTCACAATCGTCATCCGTCATTGTCGGATGACAGGGAAGCATCAAGCCATATTCCATTACCTGGTCTGCCGCGGGCATGCCCTCAGCGGGGGCACGATATTCCACACCCCGCATCATCGGCTGGCGTACTGCATTGCCCGAGAATACCACCCGCGTAAATATACCGTTGTCTTCAAGATAAACCTGCAACGAACGCCTACTCCAGCCCAACTCCCGACGTAATTGCACCGGGTAGCAAATCCAGGTGGTGACCACACCTTCAAGCAACCGGGGTGTGATAAAAATATCGCTGTGTTTGGCGAGGAAGGCGGTGTGTTTCTCAAACAAATTTCTGCGCAGCGTGCTGAATGTATCCAGCTTGTTCAGTTGCTCAATACCGAAAGCCGCGCCTGCCTCACTAGGAATAAAACCGTAGGCTATATCTTCAAAGATAAACATGCCGTCGTACTCCACCCCGTCCATCTCTTCAAGAAAACGGCCATCGCTTTCCTGCATTTTGGTGCCGTAGAGGTACTTCTCTGACGAACGCCCCCAGGCGCGTAGCGATAGCCCCCTATCCAAAAGTGCATCATCGTTAAAGCAGACCATCCCGCCATTACCCAGGCACGTAATGATGTGAAAGATAGAAAAACTGGTAACCGATATATCGGCACGCTCCCCCGAAGGCCGGCCGCGAAAACTGCCACCGAGCGTATCGCAACTGTCCTCAATCAAGATTAGCTGGTGTTTGTCGGCCAGCGCACGCAAGTCATCCCAGTCCGGCATTCCACCGACGAGGTTGGGCACCAACAGCGCTCGGGTCTTGTCGCTGATCATCGCTTCAATCTTTTCGACATCCACTTGATAGGTATCCGCTTCAACATCCACAAATACCGGCACGTAGCCAGCACAAACAATACTGGAAATATCGGTACCAAAGGTCAGTGTCGGGGTAATAACTTCGCTGCCTTTGGGCAGGTCCAGCATACGCATGGTCAGCAACAGTGCCGAACTACCCGAATTAACCATCACGCCGTGTTTGTGACCCATCAGCTGCGCTACGCGCTTTTCAAAGGTCATCACTTTTTCACCGACAGCCATGCCGGTCTTCATTACGCCGACCACTGCATCGATTTCTCGCTGGTCGAGCATGGCTCCACCGTATCGGATTTCTCGCTTCACTGATGGCATGTCAATTCCCTCCGGCTTAATCCAGCAACTGAGTTGGTGTCTTGTCATCAAGAAAATTTCGTACGGCATGCTGGGAAATCGCGGTGATCGCCTGTTCCCGCGGCAAACTGTTTAGCTGGGATTGATTGTCGCGATTGTGCACCCCACACACATGACTGGGTTCGCGGCCCAGCGCAGCCAGCCCTTCTTCGACCACCTCCTCCGGCGTCTGGTAGACACTGTGCTGGCCCTCACCCCGTTCAACCGCAGCCGCTACCGCTGGCGACAGCGTCATACCAGCCACACAGGCCAGTACATCCACATGGTAGGGTTTAAATTCGAACCATAGTGATTCAGCCAAGACAATGCTGTAGGCCTTGGTTGCCGCGTAGTGGGCGTAGTAAGGCGCTCCCTGGAACCCCGATCCTGACGACATCAGCACAATACCACCGCGTTTGCGAGCCAGCATGGGCTTGGCGAAGTGATACACCATGCTCAGGGGCGACAACATATTCACCTGCGCCTTGATCAATTCGTTTTCGAGACTACCCTGCTGTTTATAGAACGGCCCAACATCCGCCATTGCCGCGTTGTAGACCAGTAGACCCACCTCTCGTTCACCCACTGCAGCAGTAACACTAGCCAGCACATCAGGGTTAGCGAGATCCGCAACTAAAGGTTCACACGAAACGTCATGCGCAGCGGCAATATCGCGACAGGCGTTATGCAACAACTGTACTTCGCGATCGAGTACCAGGAGGTTTAATCCCTCCTCCGCCAGCCGCTCAGCCCATGCCCGCCCGATACCTTGCGCACCGCCGGCTATCAATGCCCACGGTCCATACTGTTCAGCTATTTTCCGGCCCATGCGTTTTTCTCTCGCTTATTATTTTGATACGTTTTTATTCAGCAGGTTGTTATCACATAGTCTACTGTGACAAGGTAAACCCATAACAAAGCCTGACACAATCATCATGCTCTCAAATCAGTATCGGCAATTACGCGCAGCCCTCCAACCAGGCCTTGCAAACCCGGCGGACCCCGTATACCTGGTTCGGGACAAGATGCACGCGATACACCCCACCGCCACTCCCGATGATGCGCAGGTCAACGAGCTCGTGAACAGCCCCGTTTATGCTGTCAGCGTACAAACCCCTCAGCTTCGCGATGATGACAGCGCGGTAATGATGGTGCACGGCGGCGCCTTTGTATCGACGTCAGTAGAGCATTATGTGCCCTACGCCGCCGCCTTGAGCCGTTTTTTTCAGCGCCCGGTGGTTGTGTATGCCTATCGTCTGGCCCCGGAACATCCCTTTCCGGCGGCTCTGGACGACAGCCTCGCGGTATATCAATTCTTACTGGAACGCTTTGCACCCCATAAACTGGCTGTTATTGGTGACTCCTGTGGCGGGGGTATCGGCTTGAGCATGCTGTGTGAACTCAAAGATCGTAAGCTCCCTTTGCCTGCAGCCTACGCCGGCCTTACACCGTGGCTGGATCTCACCATGAGCGGCACGGCCGCCGTGCAAGACACGGGCGATGACCCTTTTGTCTGTACTGAATGGATTCGCGCGCGCGGACTCGATTACGCCGCTGACACACCGACCAACCACCCCCGCGTATCCCCTCTGTTTGCTGACCTACGAGACTTGCCACCGCTGTATTTCGCGTCTGGTAGCCAAGACATCACCCGCGATGATTCCCGGCGCGCGGCGGCCCTGGCCAGTGAGGCCGGAACAAGCGTGGTCCTCGATATTGCCCCCGGCATGATTCACGGTTACCACGGCCTGAGCGCGCTGGCACCGGAGTGCGCGGCAGGTTGCCAGCGCATTGCCGATTTTCTGAACGCACACCTGGAATAGATCAATGGTTACTGTAGAACAGAGCGACAACGTCGCCATCATCACCCTGAACCGCCCGGATTTTCGAAATGCGATCGATACCGACACCGGCATTGCCCTGTGGCAAGCGGTGCAAGAATTTGAAGAAAACGACGCTGCAGCGGTGGCGGTCGTAACCGGCGCCGGCGGTCATTTCTGCGCCGGCGCAGACTTGAAAGCCTTGGACAAGGGCATTCCTTGGAACCCGAACTTTGGTCATGGGCCGCTAGGCCCAACCTGGCATACCCCCTCCAAGCCCGTTATTGCTGCGGTAGAGGGTTACGCCGTGGCGGGTGGGCTGGAACTCGCTCTGTGGTGCGATTTGCGCGTTGCCGCAGACAGTGCCGTGTTTGGCGTATTCTGCCGCCGCTGGGGTGTACCTCTGATAGACGGCGGCACTGTGCGCTTGCCGCGACTCATCGGCGAAAGCCGCGCCATGGACTTAATCCTGACCGGGCGAGCTTTGGACGCTGACGAAGCTTATACAATCGGTTTGGCCAATCGTCGCTGCGCCGATGGCCAGGCACTGGCAACTGCGCTGGAACTTGCGCGGCAGATAGCCCGACACCCGCAGGCCTGTATGCTTTCCGACCGTACCTGTGTTCAGCAGGCCGCTGGAAAACCATTTGCCGAGGCCATGCGTACCGAAGGAGAGCTGGGCTGGCAATATTTGCAATCACGGGGCTTCGCCGATGGTGTATCACAATTTGTTAAAGGCGCAGGGCGCCATGGCGAAGGCAGCTAAGCCATGAAGATACCCTTGCTGTTGCTGGCATGTGGCCTGCTGTATGGCTGTGCGCAAGACGAGGGTGCCACGACTGAAGACACCACATTGAAAGTGGTAACACGCAATGCCCCGACCACTTATTACTTCAACCAGGATCAGCGCGTGGTAGGTCCGGAACACGATCTGGTCATGGCCTTTGCAAAAGACCAGGGGCGAACCGTTTCCTTTGTGGTGGTGGACACCGTCGCCGACGTACTTCAGGTACTGGAAGAGGGAAAAGCCGACCTGGCAGCTGCAGGGTTGAGTATCACTGACGAACGCAAATCTCGTTTTCTATTCTCGCAACACTACCGCAGTATCCAGCAGCAAGTAGTCTGTCGGCGCGGCGAAAAGAAGGCGCGCGATGTGGCCGGGTTAACGCAGATTAACTTGGCAGTTAGCACCGAAAGCGCTTACGAGTACACACTCAAAACTCTGAAGAAAACGCACCCAAAGCTACAGTGGCAGAGTCGCGACGCCGACAGCGAACAGCTGCTGCGCGAGGTCTGGGAGAAACAGATCGATTGCACGGTGGCCGATTCTCATATCGTTGCGGTGAATCGGCGCTACATGCCTGAATTGTTGGTGATGTTTGACCTGCAAACCGAAGATACACTGGTCTGGGCCATGCCGAGAGAGGCCACCGGACTGAAACGCGCGGCTGATCGTTTTTTTAACAGCGAGGCCGGCGACAGAGCACTGCAGCTGGTGGAACACCGCTACTACAGCTACATAGACAATTTTGACTTTGTGGACAC
>NZ_JBFJTH010000073.1:0-18490 GCF_041625495.1 Litorivivens sp.
GATCTTCCTGACTTAATCGACCGTGGGTCGTTGTCGCAGGGTGCACGATTGTCGTCTTCGCATCGCCCAGATTCGCGGTAATGGACATCAGCCGGGTCGCATCGATGAATTTCCAGGCACTCTCCTTACCGCCTTTCACTCTGAAGGATAACACACCACCAAAGGCGCGCTGCTGACGCGCCGCCAAGTCATGGCCCGGGTGGCTGCTTAAACCACTATAGAAGACTTTCTCAACCTTATCCTGCTCATCTAACCATTGCGCCAAGGCTAAGGCGTTAGCGGAATGGGCCTCCATTCTCAGACGCAGGGTCTCCAGCCCTTTAAGAAAAACCCAGGCATTGAAGGCACTCATAGTAGGCCCCGCAGAGCGGACAAACGCGAGGACTTCCGCCATTTGTTCGGCGCGCCCAACTACCGCCCCGCCGACACAACGCCCCTGCCCGTCCAGATACTTGGTGGCAGAATGAATCACGATATCAGCCCCTAACGCCAAGGGTTGTTGCAGCGCCGGCGTACAGAAACAGTTGTCCACTGCCAATAAACTATTGGCAGATTTGGCAATTTGAGCAATAGCGGCGATATCGGCGATTTCCGCCAGCGGGTTGGATGGCGTTTCCAGGAAAAACAGTTTTGTCTGTGGACGTATTGCGTGCTTCCACTCATCAAGCACCGTGGGCGCAACAAAGGTGGTCTCAACGCCGAACTTGGCCAGGTATTTGGTGAACAGTACCGTTGTGGTTCCAAACACCGAGCGGGAACACACAATATGGTCGCCACTTTTCAACAAAGCCAGGCAAGTAGTCAGTATGGCGGCCATGCCCGACGAGGTTGCCACGCCTTGCTCAGCCCCTTCCAGCGCGGCTATCCGCTCTTCGAAGGTGCGCACCGTCGGGTTGGTGTAGCGAGAATATACATTGCCCGGCTGGTCACCGGAGAATCGTGCCGCGGCTTCCGCGGCATTGGCAAAAACATAACTCGATGTGGCGAAGATGGGTTCGGCATGCTCACCTTCATGGGTTCGAACCTGTCCCGCCCGCACAGCGCGTGTGTCGAGGTCAGCCTGTGCCAGTACATCGCGTCGTTGCTGGTCAATATCGGTCAATTCCGGCTCCGCCTTCTGGGTCAATGCATTGGGTTCAAAAAGGTCACGACATATCGTTGTGCAGGCCAATCAATGCGCCATCGGTGGTCAGCATCTGCTCGCGCTTTTCTTTCATCGCATCACTGCGATCCTGCGCCAATCGGTCGAGGTATGCCTGATCTACATCCATGGTAGCGTATTCGCCGGTAAACACAGAACAGTCAAAGCCTTTGATCTTTTTATTGCCCTCGCCAGAACTCGCAATAAGGGCATCAAGATCCTGGTAAATCAGCCAATCTGCACCGATCAGCTCGGCCACTTCTTCTTCAGTTCGGCCGTGAGCGATCAGCTCATGCGCTGACGGCATGTCAATACCGTAGACATTGGGGTAACGCACGGGTGGCGCTGCCGACGCGAAGTAGACCTTGGCCGCGCCCGCATCACGGGCCATTTCTATAATTTGTTCACAGGTCGTGCCGCGGACAATGGAATCGTCAACCAGCAATACGTTTTTACCCTTGAACTCCAGGCCAATCGCATTGAGTTTCTGTTTGACCGATTTTTTGCGAACACTTTGTCCGGGCATGATGAACGTGCGACCGATATAACGGTTTTTCACCAAGCCCTCGCGAAATTTCACGCCTAGCCGCGCGGCCAATGACTGAGCAGCAATACGGCTTGAATCGGGTATCGGAATAACCACGTCGATATCGTGATCAGGTCGGAGCTTCAAAATTTTATCGGCCAGTCGCTCACCCTGCCGCAACCGCGCTTTATAGACCGAGACACCATCCATAATAGAATCCGGGCGAGCGAAATAAACATGCTCAAAGATACACGGGTTCAGCTCTGTCTCCTCGGCGCACTGACGCATTTCGATGTTGCCATCGAAGTCGATGTATATCGCTTCACCGGGAGCCAGGTCCCGTACGACCTTGTAGCCAAGTGCATCCAGCGCCACACTTTCTGAGGCGATCATATACTCCGGCCCGTTTTTACCTTCACGCTTGCCGTAAACGATGGGACGAATGCCGTGGGGGTCACGAAAGCCGACAATGCCATAACCGGCGAGCATCGCCACGGCAGCGTAACCACCGATACAACGCTGGTGCACGCCACTGACCGCATGGAAAATATCGTCGGCGGTGGGCACCAGTTTGCCCAGCTTCTGCAGCTCGTGGGCAAAGATATTCAGCAGTACTTCCGAGTCTGACTCAGTGTTCAAGTGACGCAAATCCGACTGGTAAAGTTCTGTTGACAGTACATCGGAGTTGGTTAGGTTGCCGTTGTGTGCCAGCGAAATACCATAGGGAGAATTAACATAAAAAGGTTGTGCCAATGCGGGGCTGGAACTGCCCGCCGTCGGATAGCGCACATGGCCGATTCCGACGTTGCCCTGCAACTGCTGCATGTGCGTTGCGCGAAATACATCGCGCACCAACCCGTTTGCTTTGCGCTGATTAAGCCTGCCGTTGTGGCAGGTGACGATCCCGGCCGCATCCTGCCCGCGATGCTGTAGAACTGTCAGGGCATCGTAGATATCCTGATTTACGGGAGACTTGGCGACGATGCCAACTATGCCACACATGGTGCTACCTCTTTCTAAGCCCGATGCTTCGCCACCAGCGACGAAATCCAGGCGCTTACATCATTGAAACTTTGTTCAGACCAATCCCGCAGCTGCAGAAAGTGCGGGATCAAACTCGAATCCTGCCACCAGTGGTCCTGGTCGATATCGGTCAATAGGGTCGGTGCGAGCACCAACAGGGCCACGACGATAATAACGCCTCTGGCCGCACCAAAAATCATTCCCAACAAACGGTCGGTGCCGCCGAGCCCTGTCTTTTTGACAAACTCACTGAGCAGATAGGTGGTAATGGAACCAATGACCAATGTGCCGGCAAACAGGCTGACATAGGCGACCAGCTCCCGGATATACACTTTGTCGATTGCATTTTCGAGCAGGCCCATCATCTGTGGATGAAAGGTCATTGTGACAACGAAGGCGACGGCCCAAAAGGCCAGCGACAGCGCCTCTTTAACAAAGCCACGTATAAGACTGATAATGGCTGACGCCGCCAAAATACTTACGATGGCCCAGTCTACCCACAAAAATTCAGTCAGCACTGCCTTCGCCCTAGTGAATTTGCGCGAATTCTATCAAGCTATGCCGCCTTCGCCCAACTTAATTCGCCTCAGGGCGCATATTCGTGCAACAGCGCCTTGAGCTTGAAAGCACTTTCAATCTCGGCCTTGTGTTTTTCCGCTTGTGATTTCTTCAGTTCCGGCCCGACAAATACCCGCTGCATACTGCTGCCAGAAGGGGTTTTAACAGGCTTCACATAGGCGTCATAACCCTTGTCAGACAAACGCTTTTTTAGGCTTTCGGCATTGGCTTCGCTGCTGAAACTGGCCACTTGGATAACCCACGCCTGAGGCATGTCGCCCGCGGCTTTATCCGCGCTTGGCTTTTGCTTTTCAGCAACCTTTGCCGGCGTGCTCACCGGGGCCTTTGGTGGCTCGGCAGGACGCGGAGTCGGCGAGGCTTGCACAGGTTCGGTTTTCGGAGGCTCAGTAGCGACTTTTTTGTTGGCGCTGGTCAACGCAGGCACGGGTGGCTCTGGCAAGGGCTCAGGGTCGGCCACTTCAGGCACCTGGCGTGGCCGCTGCGGCTCGATTGGCGGCGGCTGAGTCACCACCGGCGCAGAAGGAATTTGCGTCGCCTCATTGACCTTATAGGCTGCGGGACCGGTAAACAGGATTGACCACAAAACCACGCCGCCACTCAGCAAAATCAGAGCCCCTACGAGGCGTTGTTTCATTTAGATATCCTCTTCCAGTGAACGCCTGGATTTGCGACGTTCAATGATTTCCATCACAGCGGCCACCGTAAACACCGAGCCAAATACAACCAACCGGTGCCCAGGTTCAAGCAGTGACACAGCGCGCGCAAATGCCTGACGCATATTTTTACTGACACTGATCATAGAGATACCCTGAGCGTGTAGCAATGGCGCTAAGTCTCGCGCAGGTTTGGCACGCGCATTACCGACCAGATCACCGAGGAACCAGGCGTCTATGACCGGCTTCATCGGCGCAATGATATCGCTGATGACCTTATCACTCATTACCCCAAACAATGCGCAACAGCGCTCCACAGGTTCCAGGGTCTGCAAACGCGTAGCCAGCGCGCGGGCAGCCGCCGGGTTGTGTGAGACATCAAAAACGATATCAATGCCATCGAAGTCAATGCGCTGCTGGCGACCAGGCACTGATGAGGCCAGCGCCTGCCACTCCCGAACCACGACACCTTCCAGTAGAAGCGCCGCCTGAATAGCTGTGGCTATATTGGCAGGTAGCAGGGTGTAAGGCGCGCTGTAATCGACTTGTGTCCGGCTCCCCTGGGCGTTTACCCCTTCAAAGTGGAGCCCTTCCAGTGCCGTTATCTGAAATTCCCGCCCCAGGCAATAGATCGGGCAGTTCAACGCATCAGCCTGTCGAAGTACGCTAGCGGGCGGCTCCGGATCACCGCAAATGACTGGCACCCCGGCCCTAAAAATACCGGCTTTTTCGGCGCCTATGGTCTCGCGATCATTTCCAAGCCAAGCTTGGTGATCCAAATCGATGGACGTTATCACGCACAGATCAGGATCGATGATATTGACCGCATCCAGTCGCCCTCCCAACCCCACTTCCAACACCAGATAATCGAGCCGTGCACCGGCGAAACTTTGCAATGCTGCCAGCGTTCCAAACTCAAAATAGGTCAACGCAACATCCTGCCGGCATTTATCAACAGCTTCAAAGGCAGCAATCAGCGCCTCATCCGTGAGTTCTTCACCGTTGATTCTCACCCGCTCGTTATAGCGCAGCAGGTGGGGCGAGGTGTACGCGCCAACGCGTTGGCCGGCATCCAGCAAGAGGTTTTGCAATAGCTCGACGACCGACCCCTTGCCATTGGTACCGGCAACAGTAATCACCTGCGTCGTAGAAAAATCGAGATTCAGGCGCTCGTAGACCTGAGATACCCGCTCCAATCCCAGCGCCATCGGCGCCGGGTGGAGCGTCTCCAGCCGTTGCAGCCAGTGAGAAAGGGTGGTCATTCCTGAGAATAAAAGGTCATGTTACCGAGAAGGCGACCGAGTGTTTCGCGTATATCCTGCCGATGAACAATCATATCTATCGCGCCATGCTCGAGCAAAAACTCACTGCGCTGAAATCCGGGCGGCAGTTTCTGACGGATGGTCTGCTCGATGATATTTGGACCCGCAAAGCCCGCTCGCGCGCCAGGCTCGGCAATATTGATGTCGCCCAGCAGCGCCAGGCTCGCCGACACCCCCCCATAGATGGGGTCGGTCATGAAGGAAATATAAGGTATACCTTCTTGTTTCATACGCTCGAGCACTGCGCTGGTCTTCGCCATCTGCATCAGCGAGATCAGTGCCTCCTGCATGCGTGCGCCGCCCGAGGCTGAGAAACACACCAACGGCACACGCTCTTCCAGTGCCACATTGGCAGCTTGGGTAAACTTCTCACCGACGGCATAGCCCATCGAGCCACCGTGAAAATTGAACTCGAATGCCACGGCAACCAGCGGCAACTGTTTCAGGGACCCTTTGTAGGCAACCAGCGCGTCTTTCTCACCGGTGGATTTCTGGGCCGCAGTGAGCCGATCCTTGTACTTGCGTTTATCCTTGAACTTAAGCCGGTCAACCGGTTCTATATGGGCCAGAATTTCTTCTCGCCCGTCGTCGTCCAAAAAAATGTCCAGCCGCCGTCGCGCGCCGATGCGGTGGTGGTGGTCGCATTTGGGACAGACATCTAGGTTTGCTTCCAGCTCAGGGCGATAGAGTACCGCGTCACATTTGACGCATTTTTTCCACAAGCCCTCGGGTATGGCACTGCCCCGCCCGTTTTCGTCGCGGCGATCTATCGGATTTTCCCGCCGCACAATTGACGGAACAATTTTATCAACCCAACTCATGACGCTTCCTGTTACGTATCAAATCGCGTTGTATTCTAACCACTTAAAGCGTCAAGTGCATGACGGATATCGCGAATTAATGTTGTCGCCTCCAACACGTCACCCCCGTTCACAGCTGCTTCAGCAACGGCACTAACCAACGCACTGCCGACTACCACCCCATCACAGCAGGCTGCCACCTGCGTTGCCGTTTCCGCATTTTTGATACCAAAACCCACAGTAACGGGGAGATTGGTATGAGCCTGTATGCGGCCCATCAGCTGCTTAACCTGTGCAATATCAATATTGCCGGCACCAGTCACGCCTTTTAGTGATACGCAGTAGAGATAGCCGCCGGCAAGCCCAGCGACCTTCGCAATTCGCTCATCTGTAGTCGTTGGCGCCAACAGAAAGATATTGTCCAACTCATGTTTGGCCAGTGCCTGATTGAGATCATCCGCTTCTTCCGGCGGCATATCGACAATCAATACACCATCGACCCCTGCTTTGCCGGCACGCTCGGAAAACTGGTCATAGCCCATCCGCTCTACTGGATTGGCGTACCCCATCAACACAATCGGGGTTTCCTGATCCTGCGCGCGAAATTCCGCAACCAGCTCCAGTATTCGCGACAGACTCACCGCGTGCACCAGCGCACGCTCATGCGCCAACTGAATAACGGGGCCTTCCGCCATTGGGTCGGAAAAAGGCACTCCGATCTCAAGAATATCCGACCCTTGAGCAACCAGCTTGTGCATCAGCGGCAACGTGCGCTCCATATCCGGGTCGCCAGCGACAATATAAGGCACCAACGCTTTGCGGCCACTGGCACGCAGCGAATCAAATTTGGCAGTTAAACGACTCAAAGCTACTTCCTTTAGATTAACGGGCTTCAGGTTAACTCAATGCCGTCGATTTCAGCGACGGTATGTATGTCTTTATCCCCACGCCCGGACAGGTTGATCAACACGATTTGGTCTTGCGACAGGGACTTAGCCAGTTTCTTGCCATAGGCCAGTGCATGACTGGATTCCAGCGCCGGCATAATACCTTCAACCAGTGTCAGCTCACGAAATGCCGCCAGCGCTTCATCGTCGTTGATGCTGACGTAGTGCGCACGGCCAATATCCTTGAGCCAGGAATGTTCAGGCCCAACGCCCGGATAATCCAAGCCGGCAGATACCGAGTGAGTGTGAATAATCTGGCCATTATCATCCTGCATTAGATAGGTACGATTGCCGTGCAATACGCCCGGCGTGCCCGCGCTCAGCGGGGCTGCATGCTTGCCGGTTTCAACTCCGTGACCGCCAGCTTCAACGCCGTACATAGCAACATCCTCGTCATTGAGGAAGGGATGGAACAAGCCAATCGCATTGGAGCCACCGCCTACGCAAGCCACCAGCGCATCGGGCAACTTGCCCGTCTGCTCCTGGCACTGACGCCGTGCTTCGCGGCCAATAATCGATTGAAAATCACGTACGAGCTGTGGATACGGGTGCGGGCCCGCCACGGTACCAATAATATAGAAGGTGTCATCTACGTTGGTTACCCAATCCCGCATCGCCTCATTCATGGCATCTTTCAGCGTGCGCGAACCGGATTTAACCGGAATAACTTCAGCACCCAGCAGTTTCATACGGTAAACATTCAGCGCCTGACGATGAACGTCTTCTTCGCCCATAAACACATGACAGCTCATGCCCAAGCGCGCGGCTACTGTGGCCGACGCGACACCGTGTTGGCCGGCGCCAGTTTCCGCAATAATTCGCGTTTTGCCCATATGCTTGGCGAGCAAGGCCTGGCCAATGGTGTTGTTAACCTTGTGCGCGCCGGTATGGTTCAGATCTTCCCGCTTGAGATAAATCTGCGCACCGCCGGTTTCCCGCGACCAGCGCTCGGCATGGTAAAGCGGAGACGGTCTGCCGACATACTGTGCGAGATCCCGGTCAAACTCCGCCTGAAAGCTTGGATCGTTGCGCAAACTCTCATAAGCTTTTTCAAGCTCATCCAGGGCGCACATCAGTGTTTCAGATACAAACCTCCCGCCATAAGGGCCGAAATGGCCGCGCGTATCCGGAAACTTTGCGTAATCTATCGCCTTACTCACGATTTACTGCCTCTATAAATGCTTCAATTTTGTCTGCTGACTTTATGCCGGGGCTTTCTTCTACCCCACCGCTGACATCGACTGCTGCCGGCCTGATGGCCCGAATCGCTTCACTCACATTGCCAGCGTTTAAACCACCGGCCAGAATAATACTGCTGCGCAGTGCTGTTGGGATGCTTTGCCAATCAAACACCTCACCAGTGCCGCCAGCGACCCCAGGCTTGTAACTGTCGAGTAAAACACCCATCGCCGACGGGTACTGGTCCACCGTTGCCTGAAAGTCGACGCCGGGCTTGGCGCGCAGCGCCTTGATATAAGGCAGACCAAACTGCCGACAGAACGCTTCGCTTTCGTCGCCGTGAAACTGCAGTCTATCGAGGCCGACCTGTCGTATAACCTGCTCGACGTCCTCTGCCGACGGATTTACGAACAACCCCACCCGCGATATAAACGGACCGACGGCTCGTGCAATTTCGACTGCCTGATCAACACTAATATTGCGCGGGCTTGGCTTGTAGAACACCAGTCCAATGGCATCGGCTCCCAACGCGTAGGCAATTCTGGCATCGCTTACTCGGGTAATACCGCAAATTTTAACGCGAGTTCGAGGCACACAGATTCCTGAAATTGTTGAATGGGAGGGCGCCGATTCTAGCAGACTGGCGGTAGCTTTGCCTCCACCAATCAATCCAGTAGTGGCGCGATAAACCCGGGCCCCGGCACCGTTGCAGGCAGCGCGAACTCCGGTGGGTAGTCGACGTCTATCAGGTACAAGCCATTGGGCGGCGCAGTGGCTGCGGCCAATGTGCGGTCCCGGCTTTCCATTAGGCTCGCCACCCACTCGGGTTCTGACTCACCACGGCCAACCACCGCCAAGGTACCGGCAATATTTCTGACCATGTGGTGTAAGAACGCATTCGCCTTGATATCCAGTACGGTGAAATCGCCGGTTTGGGTCACCCGCGCGTGGCTAACAAAACGCATAGGACTACGCGACTGACACCCGGCCGCTCGAAACGCGCTAAAATCTCGCTCGCCCAGTAGATTCTGGGCCGCAAGGTGCATGGCTTTAGCGTCTAGCGGCGTTCTGATCCAGGTCACATTGCGACGCAACAGAGCCGGACGCGTTGCCTGAGTATAGAAAATATAGCGATAACGGCGCGCAGTCGCACTGAACCGTGCGTTGAACTCGGCGGGCACAGGGCTTACCCACTTAACCGCAATATCCCCAGGCAGGTTTGAATTCACCCCCATTACCCAAGCTGCTTCGGGCCGTGCCGATGGCGCGTCAAAATGGACGACCTGATGAGAGGCATGGACCCCGCTGTCAGTGCGGCCCGCGCATTGCACAACAACAGGTGCATCAGCCACCTTACTTAGCGCTTGCTCGAGACAGCCCTGAACAGTCGGCGCGTTTGGTGACGCCTGCCGCTGCCACCCGCTGTACTGCGTACCGTCATATTCCAGAGCAAGGGCAAGCCGGCTTCCCGGCGGAAAAACCCTAGAGCGGGAAAGGCGCTTGTCAATTGTCATGGAATACTAAAAAGAACAGTGGAGAGAATTGAAAAGGCGCCGCTAGCGGCGCCTTTGGGAGATCAGAGCCTGGACAGAAGTTCAGTCGCATCCTGTTTCTGCTCTTCATTACCTTCGCTGAGTACCTCTTCGAGCATCTCGCGCGCACCCTCGGCATCACCCATATCGATATAGGCTCTAGCGAGATCAAGCTTGGTCGCCACCTCATCGCTATTGCCGAGAAGGCCGAGATCGTCGCTCATATCGTCTTCTAGACTGTCGAGATCATCCAGCGCATCGTCTTCATCCAGCTTGATATCAACGAAACTGTCGTCAAGGGAATCACTTGGATCCGCCACGGGCGTTTCAGCACCGGGCTCGGACGCTGTTTCCGGCTCTGCCAACGACGGCTTGTCTGTTGCCGTCGTTTTAGACAGTTCATCTGTACTTTCCAGCGTCAGATCATCGTCCAGATCAAAGCTGAATTCGTCTTCTTTGGCCTGCTGGTCGGCACCCGCCAATGTCTCTGTTGGTTTGGCCGAATCCGTATCGAGAGAGAGCTCGTCGTCCAGATCAAAACTGAAATCATCGTCTTCTGCGGCCGAAGGCTCCGCACTGACTTCAGTCAGGCCGCTTGCTGGCACAGGCTCCTCAGCTACCGGGGGCTCACCCTGTGGCGACAGGATCAGCGTATCTTCTGATTCGCCCTCCAGGTCTGCACTTAGCTCTTCCAGAGAAAATTCATTATCCTTTTTGTCGGCATCGACATTACCCGCTGAACCGGTGTCCTCAGTCTCGTTGAGAGAGTCCAGAGAGAAATCGTCGTCGAGATCCAGGTCGAATGCCAGCTCATCGTCATCGAGCTCAGCATCTTCGGTCCGCGGCTGCGCAAGTGACACGTCGGCGGACTCGTTGGTGTCGGGCTGCGGCACTGCAGATTCAAGAGAGGCTTCCAACTCATCATCGAGATTGAAATCGTCAAGCTCAAGATCCAGCTCACTGTCATCAGTTGCAGCGCCCTGCTCGCCCGCCGCCGGCTGCGCGGGTTCGCGAATCAGGGTGTCACCAAAATCATCTTCGAGGTCAAAATCGAAGTCGTCTGAGTCTGCGCTTTCACCCGAAGCGCCAGTAGAGACGCCCCCTGACAATGAATCCACGGCGAGTGCATCGGATGCCGTGTCATTCTCTCGCAGCCAGTCACTTACCCCTTCAACAGCCGACATGTTTTCTTTGACTTCGGCCACTGCGTCCTGGTCGCCCAGCGCTTCCAACGCGTGGAATTCGCTGACAAAACTTTCTTTGTCGCGGGTTTCCAGATAAACACTCAACAGCTTGGTTCGCAGGTCGGTTCGACCCGGCTCCTTGCCAATCGCATTTTTCAACATTTGCGCGGCCTGCTCGTAGCGTCCGTACGCTACGTAGATTTCAGCCTCAGCCAATGCATCATCGGTTTCCGGTTCGACAGAAGACGGATCAAGCGAAATCGTTTCGGACAGATCATCATTGACGTCATCGCCGGCGCTACCCTTGATCTCCTCGTCGCTGATGAGGTCATCGAAATCGTCGAAGGTATCGTTGCCACTATCACCTTTCGGCTCTGCTGCGCGGTTGGGCTCGATGATTAACGTTGTGTGGCCGGCATCGTCATCGTCGTCTTCAGCCAGACTGTCATCATCACCAAAGGCGTCAAAGCCAGACTCGGAAAATCCAGCCGCTTCCGCTGCCTCATCGTCTCTGCTGGCGTCGAATGCCGCCTTGGTTTTGTTCTGTCCAACGCGGCGTAATAACAGGGCGATCAGCCCCAACAACAGCACACCCGGCACGCCGTATTTTACGGCGGGGTTATCCAGCAGACTCTCCTGCGCTATCGGTTCGGGCTGCAGATCGGGCTTCGCTTGTTGCTTGGCCTGCTGGTCAGGCTCGGGCTGAACTGCAGTGGCCTGAACGTCGTTATCAGCGCCCATTTGCTGTTGCAGAGTTGCCAGCTGGTCATCTTTCAGCTCAAGCAGGCGTTGCAGTGTGGCCAACTGCCGCTCTAAATCTTCGAGGCGCGAACCCAGCTCTTCGTTTTCGCGTCGAACCTTATCCAGATCTTCCTGATTTGCGGTCAATTCGTTGCGCAATTGCTCAGCGGCACCATTACTCCCTTCAGAGTCAGCGCTACCCGGCGTGGCAATGGAAAGGCGGGCTTCTGTTTTTGTTTCACCGGCCTTTGTTTCTTCGCTGCTCTTTGGCGTGGCATCCAGTTGCGGTGCTGCACCGTTATCGCCGTCAGAAGGCAGAGCTTCACCTCGCCAAATGGCGTTCTGACGACGAATTTCCTTTACCGCGTCGGCCTGCCCGAGACGTTGCGCCTCTTCGAGCGTAGGCAGGCGCAACACATAGCCGGACTTCAGGCGATTGATATTGTCGCCGATAAAAGCACGGGGATTCTTGCGCAGTAACGCCAACATGGTCTGCTGCACTGTGGCACCTTCGGGACGATAGCGCTCGGCGATATCCCACAACATGTCACTGTGCTGCACCCGATATTCGGTTGGGCGTTCGGCTTTTGGCAAGGCGGTGCGTTGGCCATCGGCGCGGGGCTTTGGACCGGTTGAGGCTTCACCCTCGGTACCGGACTCCTCAAGAATAACAACTTCTTCTCGTGTTGCTGGCGTCTGGGCTGCCGCCTGCGAGGCGCTGCCGCCCTGCGACGCGCTCACACTGGATGTGCGTGCGTTGCTTACTGCGGGCAGATCAAGCAACACGGTGTACTCGCGGAGCATGCGACCAGCGGGCCAGCGCGCTTCGACCAAAAAGTTCAGGTAGGGCTCAACGATCGGATCACTGGAAATAACCTTAACAACCCCGTTTCCGTTCTGATCAATCTCCACCACGAAGTTGAGCTTGGATAAAAGGTAATTGAAATCGACGCCGGCCTTTTCAAAATCTTCTACGGACGCAAGCTTTACCGTAATCTGCTCGCTGCTGAGATTGCCGGTATCCCGCAGTTTTATGCGAGCATCCAGGGGTTGGTTCAGCGCAGAGTTGAGGCGCATATCCCCCAGACTCAGGGCCTGACTGAGCGAAGTAGCTCCGAGGCCAACAACCAGCACAACGCCGGCCAGCGATCTATTAAACATAAGGACTTCCCGTAGTCAGCTTTATACCCGTCGTATTTGGTTATGGTTTCAGGGCATGTTCTTGTTGTGGAGGCCGGATTTGTCGCGAAAGCTAGAAAAACTCTCCACACCTTCACGTAAATATTAGCTATATGGAACTTTTTATCAAGATTTCCATCAATTTGATTGTGTTAACGACTGCACCCTTTCGGACATTATCTGCCAAAACCCACAGACTCACGGTACGATTCGCCGCGTCCTGCGCCGGCATGGGCAACAAGTGGATACGGTCGTCTTCCGCCAGTGAAACAGGCGAAAATTTCTTATTATTTTCAACAAGATGAATGCCAGACTTGCGCCATAACTCCAAGGCATGCGACAGCTGGAAATCCGCCTCAAGTGCAACCTTCAGTTGAATGGTCTGCCCGTAAAACAACGGCACCTGGAGCGATTCCACACTGGCGCGCTCAAATTGCGTACCCAGCAGGTCTTCGAGACTGCGGACGCAGTAATCGGCATTCTGGGGTATTCCCGGTATCAAATTGAAGGCCAGCTGCACACCATCACCCTCGATGCCCTGGCCGTTCATCAGTCGCGCCGTCTCTGCGGCTAACTGCCGGGTACCACTCTCCCCCAGCGACGACGCAGACTCACAAACCAGCGCCGACAGCGAGCTGATCCGGTTGCCCTCAAGCAAGCCACCCAGGACAGGTGCCAGCGCACTGACTACCGGTGACGGCAGCGTCCAAAAAACCGGGTAATCAACACGCTCGTCGCCCATCAACTCAGGCACCACGACGCGCCCATCGCTTGCGCCTTGGCCGACCACGTCGATCAGGTGACAGCCGGCACTGTTGGCCGCGTCAGCCACATCCGACAGCGCTTCCAAGAGCTCGAACACCACCAACAGATCGAATTCCGTATAGTCGGCGTCCGCCAGCGGCTGAACGCGAACCGTTTTGCCGTCATAGCGAAAGCTGGCATCCTCTGCGGGCTCGGTAGCAAAGGCCGCCAGCGCAGTCACTGATACGCCGGCAGTTTCAAGCTGCTCCAGAAACCCATCAGCGATGGGGCCTTCAGTTCCACAGATTGCCAGTCGCATCCGTCTTATCGCTCCTGAATAATACGCAGCATACGGCGCAGCGGTTCCGCAGCACCCCACAGTAATTGGTCGCCCACGGTGAAGGCAGAAAGGTATTGCGAACCCATATTCAGCTTGCGCACACGGCCAACGGGAATATGCAGTGATCCGGTAACGGCGGTTGGCGTAAGTTCCTTGAGCGTCACCTCGCGTTCGTTCGGTACCAATTTCACCCAGTCATTGGCACTGTCGATGATTGACTCGATGTCTTTAATGGCGACGTCTTTGTTGAGCTTGATAGTCATTGCCTGACTGTGGCAACGCATGGACCCGATACGCACGCAGGTACCATCAACCGGAATGGGCGCACCGCTGCGACCAAGAATCTTGTTGGTTTCCGCCTGGGCTTTCCACTCTTCCCGGCTCTGGCCGTTTTCCAGCTGAGTGTCAATCCACGGTAGCAGACTGCCTGCCAGGGGATGCCCGAAGTTGTCGGTGGGAAATTCACCGCTGCGCATGGTTTTGGCCACAGCGCTATCGATGTCCAAAATATTGGAGCGTGGATCAGCCAGAAGATCGCTTACCGAGCTGTTGATTGTACCCATTTGGGCGATCAGTTCGCGCATATTCTGGGCGCCTGCACCGCTGGCTGCCTGATAGGTTTGGGCACTAACCCATTCCACCAAGCCTTCGCGAAACAGACCACCGATGCCCATCAACATCAGGCTGACAGTGCAGTTACCGCCGATAAAATTTTTCACACCGCGATCCAGGGCGTCTTTAATGACATCACCATTCACCGGATCGAGAATAATGACGGCATCTTCGTTCATGCGCAGCGCGGATGCGGCGTCAATCCAATAGCCATCCCAACCGGCATCACGCAACTTCGGGAACACGGCCTTGGTGTAATCGCCCCCCTGACAGGAAATGATTACATCCATTTCTTTCAGGGAGTCTATGTTTTCGGCGTCCTGCAATACGCCAGCACCCTTGCCCACGTCGGGGGCATCGCCACCGGCATTGGAGGTGCTGTAAAATGTGGGGTCGATGTTGGCAAAATCGTTTTCATCACGCATACGGCCCATCAGTACTGAGCCGACCATGCCACGCCAACCTACTAATCCTGTTTTCAACATAATGGTATCCTTCGCTGTCAAATTATGACTGCAAAACGTTGTTGTTCAGGCGCGACTATTGCGCCCGCAGGGCCGCGACTACCGCGTCACCCATTCCGGCTGTACCTACCAGCTTGCAGCCTTCCGAGTAGATATCACCGGTTCTTATTCCCTGATCCAGTACGCTGCTGACTGCAGCGTCGATGTCATTCGCCGGCGCTTCAAGTCCGAGCGAATAACGCAGCATCATCGCCACTGACATGATAGTGGCCAGTGGATTTGCCTTGTCCTGCCCGGCAATATCCGGAGCCGAACCATGGCAGGGTTCATACATGCCGCGATTGTTGATATCGAGCGAGGCCGAGGGCAACATGCCAATGGAACCCGTGAGCATGGCGGCAGCGTCCGATAGAATGTCACCGAACATATTGCCGGTCACCACCACATCAAACTGTTTCGGCGCACGTACAAGCTGCATAGCGGCGTTGTCCACGTACATATGACTGAGTTCTACTTCCGGATAGTCGCAGGCCATAGACTCCACCACTTCACGCCAGAGCATAGTCACTTCCAGCACGTTCGCCTTGTCAACTGAGCACAGGCGCTTGCCTCGCTTCATCGCCGCCTCAAACGCAACTTTCGCGATACGGCGAATTTCAGATTCAGAGTAAACGTAGGTGTTGTAGCCCTGCCGCTCGCCATTTTCCAATTCGCGAATCCCACGCGGCTCGCCGAAATAGATGCCGCCGGTGAGCTCACGTACAATCAGTATGTCCAGGCCGGAAACCACTTCTGGTTTCAAACTGGAAGCACTCGCCAGTTGCGGATATAAAATCGCGGGGCGCAGGTTACCGAACAACTGCAGCTCGCTGCGCAAGCGCAGCAACCCACCCTTCTCCGGGCGATCAGCTGGTGGCAATTTGTCCCATTTGGGGCCACCCACCGCGCCAAGTAAAATCGCATCTGCAGACTTGGCCAGTTCGAAGGTATTGTCCGGCAACGCTTTGCCCGTGGCATCAATAGCAGCTCCGCCCAGCAAGGCGTGCTCGAGGTTTAGTGCGAGACTGTACTTGTCATTCAGAAAGTCCAGGACTTTCACAGCTTCAGCCATGATTTCCGTGCCGATACCATCGCCGGGCAATACCAAAATATTCTTAGTCACTTACACTCTCCAAATAACCGCGCACAGAAACAAATAGCCCCGTTGGACTGTCGGGGCTGGCGGCGGATTCTAGCAAAGCACACGCACAATTGCGCGTACCCTGCACTCCAATTGCTAATCAGGCTGAACGGGAAAACAGCCAGGGCGCTTCCTGACGTCGCTTTTCCTCATAGGCGCGAATCGCATCGGCTTGTTGGAGCGTAATACCGATATCATCAAGACCATTGAGCAGGCTATGTTTGCGACCACTCTCAACCTCAAAACTGATCACTTCACCCGAAGGGGTTGTGATGGTCTGTGCGGCAAGATCCACCTGAAGACTATAACCTTCAGTGGCATACATTTCCTGAAACAGGCGATCCACAATCGCCTCATCAAGCGCGATAGGCAAAAGCCCGTTCTTGAAACAGTTGTTAAAAAAGATATCGGCGTAGCTTGGGGCAATTATGCAGCGAAAACCATAGTCTTCCAGCGCCCAGGGCGCATGTTCTCGACTGGAGCCACAGCCAAAGTTTTCCCGGGCCAGCAACACAGAGGCACCCTGATAGCGCGGGAAGTTTAAGGGAAAGTCCTTGTTCATCGGTCGATTGCTGCAGTCCTGGCCCGGCTGACCTTCATCCAGATAGCGCAATTCATCAAACAGATTGGGACCAAAGCCGCTGCGCTTGATGGATTTGAGAAACTGCTTGGGTATGATCATGTCGGTATCGACATTGGCACGATCCATCGGCGCCACCAGACCGTTCAATTGGGTAAAGGGCTTCATGACTGCGCTCCTTCCAGAATTTCATTCACATCGACAAAGTGGCCTGCCACTGCGGCGGCTGCCGCCATCGCTGGGCTGACCAGATGGGTGCGACCGCCAAAGCCTTGCCGACCTTCAAAGTTACGGTTTGATGTTGAGGCGCAATGCTCACCAGCACCCAACTTGTCAGAGTTCATTGCCAGGCACATAGAGCAGCTCGGTTCGCGCCACTTCATGCCGGCATCGACAAAAATCTTGTCGAGACCTTCGGCCTCAGCCTGACGCTTGACCAGCCCGGACCCCGGAACAACCAGCGCTTCTTTAATGGTAGCGGCTATCTTGCGGCCCTTAACAACATCCGCAGCAGCGCGCAGGTCTTCAATACGCGAGTTGGTACAAGACCCAATAAACACCCGGTCCAGCTTGATATCGCGAATTTTCTGCCCTGCTTTCAGCCCCATGTACTCCAGCGCTCGTTCGCAGGCAGCCTGACGTACAGGCTCTTTGAAATCACCGGGAGCGGGCACATTGTCGTTGATGCTTGCGACCATTTCCGGCGAGGTTCCCCAGGTGACTTGGGGCTGAATGTCTGCCGCATTGAGCTCGACCACTTTGTCGAACGTCGCATCATCATCGCTGTGAAGGGTTTGCCAGTAAGCCACGGCTTTTTCCCAATCCGCGCCTTTAGGCGCATAGGGTCGACCCTCAACATACTTGATGGTGGTTTCGTCAACGGCAACCATACCAACGCGGGCACCGGCTTCTATCGCCATATTGCAGATGGTCATACGCCCTTCCATGGACAGACTGCGAATTGTGCTGCCGCCAAACTCAATGGCGCACCCATTGCCGCCAGCGGTACCAATCTTGCCAATTACCGCGAGCACGATATCCTTCGCGGTAACACCCGGCCGCAAGGCGCCTTCTACTTTCACCAACATGTTCTTCATCTTGCGTTGGCGCAGACACTGGGTCGCCAGCACGTGCTCTACTTCCGAGGTGCCAATACCGTGAGCAATGGCCCCGAGCGCGCCATGGGTGGCGGTGTGAGAATCTCCGCAGACCACCGTCATACCGGGCAGCGTAGCGCCCTGCTCCGGGCCAACAACATGGACGATACCCTGACGCTCATCATTGATCTTGAACTCTTCAATTCCGAATTCTTCGCAGTTGTCATCCAGCGTCACCACCTGCAACTTGGAAACGGGATCGACAATACCGTCGACACCATGTACCCGTTCTTCTACAGCCGACGGCACATTGTGGTCTGGCGTCGCCAGGTTTGCATCCAATCGCCAGGGCTTACGACCAGCCAGGCGCAGACCTTCAAAGGCCTGAGGCGAAGTCACTTCGTGTACGAGGTGCCTGTCGATATACAACAGCGCATCGCCATCGTCGGTAATGGCGACGAGGTGGTCGTCCCAGAGTTTGTCGTAAAGGGTTTTTCCGGCCATGGTCTGCTCCGCGTAACAGGCTAATGCCCAAAGGGCTAATTCATTAACGATGACCAGTCTACGCAGGGCGAAGAAATAAAACAAATTCATATTTTTCATATTTCTGATAACCTATTTTTATCCAATAGGAAATCACCGCCATGGACATTCACAGCCTCAAAGC
>NZ_JBFJTH010000074.1:0-18230 GCF_041625495.1 Litorivivens sp.
GCGCTAACCACACGCTGGAGGCCAGTATGGAAGGCGCTCTTTTCCCCCTGTCACAGGCTATAGCCGCTGCGATTCTCGCAATTATTGCCTGGCAGGACTGGACCCAGCGACGAATTCCCAACTGGGCTGTCGGAGTTCTTCTGGCCAGTGCCCTCGTGCGCTGGCTAGTGGGAGATCCCAGCAGCAATGAGCTGATGTTCAATCTGCTCATTGTGGCATCCATATCTGTTCCAGGGATGGCGTCAGCAACGCTGGGCGCTGGCGACGTGAAGCTGTTATTTGCCCTGGCCCCGCTGTGGACAACCGATACGCTGGTGCACGCATTCAGCTTCGGGATTCTCGCACTCTTCGGGCTGGCTGCGGCCAGCGACGCTGCGCGGCATCACTCGACACCAGGCGGCGCTGCAGCCAGCACGCTCGGCCAACTGCGCCAGCGAGGCATTCCACTCGGCACGGCCATTGCTCTAGGCGCACTAATAACCGCCACTATTTCACTGTTTAAGGGGCTAGTCTAATGACCCGGTTTCGCAAGCACACCCAACGCGGTGCTTCGGCAATCGAGTTTTCTCTAATCTTTCCCGTGTTCATGGCTTTGATCTACGCCATCGTGACATATTCGATGGTATTCATGCTTATTCAGAGCTTCACCTACGCTTCAGAAGATGCGCTACGAGCCGCCATCGCAGTCGATTGCCAGGGCTTGACTACGCAACAATGCATCGATGACAGAATTACCCCGGCCGTACGCACTCAGGTTGTAAGCACCCTCGACTGGCTGCCTGCGTCGGTAAAGAATGAAGTTCTGGGAGCCAGTGGAGAAAAAGTGGTTGTCAATTGTGTAAGCGATACCTGCACGGTGGAGGTTCGCTATAACAACTACGACTCAAATCCGCTTATCCCGGCAATAACGCTGCCAACGATCGGCACCATACCCCGTATACCGCAACATCTGGTTGGCCGTGCGAGTTTGAGAGTGTGACCCTAATTTCGTTATCACCCTGTGAAGGACTACAGTATGCAACCCAAATCGCTAAAGCTCGTTGCATTTTCACTGATCGGGCTATCGGTTATTCTCGCCATTGTCGGTATCCGGCTAGGCAGCAGCGACAACAACAAAGCGGTTACCCTCGCGCCTGAATCACCTTACAAAGTGCTGGTTAGCACGCGCGATATTGAACCCAACTCCATACTGACGGATGAGGATGTTCAAACGATCCCCTACCCGCTCAGCACCGGCGGCACATTTCAAAAGGCCGAAGATGTGGTCGGCAAAGAAATCTTTGTGCGCCTGCCCAAAGGCGAAGTTTTGCGCCAATCGCACTTCGAAATCAGCAGTGTACTGGCAGAACAGGTTACTCCCGGTCACCGCGCAATGGCTGTTTCGGTCGATGAAACTGTCGGTGCTGGCGGCTTTCTGATGCCAGGAGACAGTGTCGATGTTATCTTCGCCGCCAAGGGTGGTAGTCGAAAAGACAGCTCACATTTCTCTCGTCGCATACTCAGCGACATCAAGGTTCTGGCTTTTGGCAACGTCATTCAGGGAAGCGGGCCAGACGGAGAGCCCGTCAGTGGTAAACGCAGCCGCACCGCTGTTCTGGAAGTCCCGGAACCTGAAATCAGCAAACTGCTACTGGCGGATACGTCCGGCACACTGCGCCTGGCGGCCGTCGGCGACCGTGAACTAGCGCAACTCAAACTTGAAGCCGAGCCAACTGCGCGTATCGAAGTTAAAGCCGACATGAGCGACATCGTTGGCAAACCCAAATCCACCTATGTACCGCCTAAAGTCTATGTCTACCATGGCGACACAGTGGAAACCGTGAGGACCTCCCGATGAGCTGGAAATTATGGATTCCACTCTTTTTCGGCTTGCTGGCAGGTATTGCCGTAGCTGTGGAAAGTACCGCAATGAGACTGGTCACTGGCGAGCAATACCAGATGCGTTCACCGGAAGCCATTGTGCGCACCGCGGTGGGCAACCCGGATATTGTCAGCGTCAAAGTTATCAACAGTCGTGAAATTCTATTGACCGCCAAAGCCGACGGTGCCACCTCACTAATGGTTTGGAAAAAGGGTTACAAAAACCCGCTGCGTTACCAGGTAAACACAGCTCCATCAGTATCAGGACTGGCCGCCAATGCTGAAATACAGGCTGTTCAAGGCGGTGTGGTTGTGAGCGGCTATGTAAATTCATTGAATGAGCACCAGAGCGCACTTGCTGGCGCGGGAAAGGCCGCTGTGGATACCACCCTTTCCACGGGCGCTATTCAGGTACAAACCGATATACGCATTGTGGAAATCAGTCGCAGCGAACTTAAGTCTGCAGGTGCGCTGCTGGGTAAAAACACACTTAATACAACAGCTGCAGTTGGCCCGCCCGGCTCACTGGGCGGCGTTGAGGGTGTAGGAGGAGCCTTTAACCTGCTGACCTCCAGTGGTTTCTTACCAAACGCGGAAGGTTATTCACTCATACTAGGCAAAGCCCAGCGCAGTTTGCTGGGTGTAATCAGTGCCCTGCAAAACAACGGCTACGCCTACACGCTGGCCGAACCATCACTGGTTGCGATGTCTGGTCAAAGCGCCAGTTTTCTTGCCGGCGGCGAATTTCCTTACCCCGCTAGCAACGATAACGGCGACATCGATATTCAGTACCGGGAATTTGGGGTGCGACTGAGACTCACCCCAACGGTACTCGACAATCAGAGCATTATGCTAAAGGTTGCTCCGGAAGTGAGCGAACTCGACTTCGTAAACGGCATCCAAACCGGGGGCGTCGCTGTGCCTTCGCTGCGAGTTCGGCGCACGGACACTTCGGTACAACTGGCCTCTGGAGAGAGTTTTATTATCAGTGGTCTGATCAGCTCCAGAACCACCAGCAATGCAGACAAATTTCCAGGGCTTGGTGACATTCCGGTACTGGGCGCTTTTTTTCGCTCTACGCGATTCGAGCAGGAAGACAAAGAGCTGATCATGATTGTTACTCCACATTTGGTCAGACCCATTGCTGCAAACGTACAGCTGCCGGAATTGCCAGGCGAAATCTATCGACGTCATAGTCCAAGTTTTGGTGACATGTTGTTTGGCGACACGCAACCCAAACACAGTGGTAAAACCTGGTCTTCGCCCGGCGTGGGTTTTTCAGACTGAGGAACCTAAAGCCATGACAGCCGAACACACTAACGCGTCTGCGCCCAGCGACGAATATCAACGCCTTAAAGCGGCGTTGCATCGCTTCGTTATTGAGCGTATCGAAGACGAAGACGCTTTTTACGACGGTGACACCAAGCGCCTGTCCAAATCGATCGCTGGCTATATCCGACAGTACTGCCGGATCTACGAGTTCCCCATAGCTGAAGAAGAACAACTGGTTCTCGAGAAGGAATTGCTCGACGAAATTGCAGGCTATGGCCCCCTTCAGAGCCTGCTGGAAGACCCCTCAGTCAACGACATTCTGATTAATGGCCCGACATCCATTTTTATCGAACGCAATGGCGTACTGGAAAAAACGTCGCTGCGGTTTCTCGACGATCGCCACGTTCTAAGAGTTATTCGTCGAATGATTTCACCTCTGGGGCGTCGCATCGACGAATCCAGCCCGCTGGTCGATGGTCGGCTACCTGACGGCAGTCGAATCAATGCCATCGTACCGCCACTGTCATTGGAAGGCCCCTGCCTGTCCATTCGAAAATTTCGTCAAGAAGCACTCACCGAAGAGGATCTGATCAACAGCGGATCGATCACTCGTGAAGCTATGGAGTTCTTGAAAACGGCCGTAAATACGCGCCGCAATATTCTCATCAGCGGCGCAACTGGCTCTGGGAAAACCACGCTGTTGAACGCCCTCAGTCAGTTTATTTTCGATGGCCAGCGGGTCGTCACCATCGAAGACGCGGCAGAACTCCAGTTACAGCACAGCCACGTTGTTCGACTGGAAACCCGACCGCCCAATAACGAAGGCATTGGCGAAGTAACCGCCCGTGAGTTGTTGCGCAACGCGCTGCGTATGCGACCTGACCGCATTATTGTCGGCGAATGTCGTGGTGGTGAAATACTCGACATGCTGCAGGCCATGAATACCGGCCACAGCGGCTCCATGAGCACAGTCCACGCAAACTCCGCCGAAGATGCAATTACCCGCCTGGAAATGATGGTTGGGCTGGCTGACTTCAAAGGATCCGACAACCTCTGTCAGCGAATGATCAGCAGCGCCCTTGATTACGTGGTTCACGTAGGCCGATTAAACAGCGGCAAGCGCTCGGTACTGGAAATTGTCGAGGTAACCGGGACCAATTGTACACTCACCCCCCTATTTCTCTACGACGACGACCTCGACTGCCTGAAGCGAGTGATACCACGGGACGATAATACTGTAGAGCGCAGGCACGGGCCGCGTGCCAGCGATTTTCACCAGGGTGGCCACGCATGATATTGATTGGCGCAAGCTTGCTGATGTGTATGGCCGGATTGGTACTGGTCTTGGCGGGAAAACAGGAATCCGCCACCGCACCCGCCGCCGAAACCGAGGATACGTTCGATCCACTGGCCTCCAGACGTTCGCGCTGGACGCCGGAAATTATCGTCAAATATCTGAATGGGCTCGGCCTGAACCTAGCACCAGCCATCGTCATCGCCGCGCTGGTAATCGAGTCGGTACTGTTTGTCATACTGGCGTTCGCGGTGGAACTGAGCCTCGCCTTTCTCGCATATGTCGCCATGCTCCTGACCACGCATCTGACCCTGCAGGCACTTGGCACTCGACAAAAGCGGATGTTACTACTGGCCCTGCCTTCCTTTCTGAATCAGGTATCTCGAAGACTATCCAGTGGCGTATCAGTAGAACACGCGTTTACTGATTCCATGGAAAATATTGAAGGCCCACTGGAACTAGCTATGCGTCGTATCATGCAACGCGTTGGCCTCGGCCTGGAACTGCACCAGGCTTTTGAGCGCGAAGCGCGTGCCAACGGCCTCAAAGAGCTGTTAATCATTTCCACCGCTCTGCATATCAATGAGCAATTTGGGGGTAGCATCCGTGCGGTACTGGACGATATTGTGCACATCCTCCGACTCGATGATCAGGGCAAGCGGGAACTCTCAGCACAAACCGGTGAAACCCGGATCACCGCGCTGGTGCTATCCATTCTTCCTATCGCGATGATCGCGCTGCTATTTAGCATGAACCCGGAATTTTTGCTGCAAATGTGGCGTGACAGTTTTGGCAAGCAGTTATTGGTAGCCGCCTTTGCCATGCAGGTACTCGGTGTGTTTTCACTCTGGCGGCTGGTTAGATCCATTTAGGAGACGCTATGGAAGCCTATCACGTTGTCCTAATCGCCTGTGTTCTGATGCTCGGAGCTGTGCCTATACTGCTATTGGCTGCCAAGGCAGATACAAAGCCCAAACTCGCGCCACCCGCACCACACAAACAGACGATTTCACCGGCCACCGCCGAAGATGACAGCAAACAAAACCGGCGCAAACGCGCCCTGCAAGGACTGCAGCTTGAACCCTGGCGTCAACTGCGCAAGCAATACAAAACCATCGACGAGATTGCTCGGCTATTTCGTCAATGCGGCATCGGAAGCGCGGCAGATCAGATGCGTTATCTGATCACCGCCGTGATCGTAGCCACAGTTATTGCATTGCTGTGCTGGGTCGCATTCGCAAGCAACGCTCACGGTGTTGTGATGTCAGGCGTCTACGCCGTGCTAGTGGCAGGAAGCCTGTTGCTCTTCATGAAGCGTCTACTCAAAGAACGTGCCGACAAGCGGCAAAAGCGTCTGGAGGAAGAATCCCTGATGCTAATACAGACCACGCGTATGCTGTGGCGGGTAGGTTTGTCCTTACCCAAGACCTTGTCGATACTGTGTGATGAACTACGCCACCTGACACCAGACACCGCATCTGAACTGAAAATAGCGGTCAAGCGTATCGACTCCGGGCAAGCACAGGACGATGCGTTGCAGGAACTTTGCAACAACACCACCGCTGAAGGCTTTCGCGAGTACCTGATCATTCTCCGGCAGGAATCGACCAGTGGCGGCGGTATCGACAGCTCGCTCAATGAACTCTACGAGGTGCTGCAAAACCGGCGCAAAACCGGCTTGCAGGAAAAGGTGAGTAAAACCTCCGGCAACATGTCGGTAATCATGATGCTGTTCATGTTCCCCTCGCTCATCATCGTTATCGGCGGACCCGGTTTCATTGCCATATCCCGGGCCCTGTCACAACTCAACGGGGACTAACCCATGATTTTCTTTAAACGCACAGCCATTACGACACTCTATCTGAGCCTGTGTGCGCTGACCGCCTGCAGCAGCGCTCCTACCGTAAGCAAAGTACCGGTCGACAGCGGCGAACGCTGCTACGCTGAATCGGACAAGAACCGCAACGTGCGACTTGACTTAATTCGTCAACAGGTAGCCGAAGGCCAATACTTTTCTGCAATTGCACATCTGGAGCGGGAAGATTTTCAGTCCGACGGAGCACGCTTCCTACTGGCTGAGTCGCTGCGAAAAAGCGGCCAACTTGATGCGGCACTTACTGAATACAACACGCTCAAGCGCGGTTGTCTGAACGCACTGGGTTATCTGGGTGCGGGTAAGGTGCTCGCTGTAACCGGGAACCTTGAACAGGGCCTGGCAGAATTGAAAACTGCTCGGGATCTTCTGCCTACCGATGCAAACATTCGCAACGACTACGGATTTGCACTACTGGCCAGTGGCAGTTTTGACACAGCCCGCCATGAGTTTATGACCGCAGTAGAACTACAGCCTGGACACCCGGTGGCGATACGCAATCTGGTACTGGCACTGATCTTGAGCAGCGATACCCAGACCGCTTGGTCCGTTGCCGAGCACCACCATATTTCAGTGGACGATTTTCAGAATCTCGTCGTCAAAGCCGCTCAATTTCGCCGCAACCTGTCACAAAACCGTGCTTCTCGCGTTGCCAAAGTTCCTGCAGCCAACACTGAGCCTACTGTTTTGATTCGTTTGGGAGAAACCCTATGACAACACGCTATATGCTAGCTGCCAGTTTCGTCGTCAGTAGCTTGGCGATACCAGCTATTGCCCAGGAATCAGGTCCGGATACCAATCAGCTGCTGCGCAGTCAGCAGGCCACAAGTACCGCCCAGCTGCTGGAACTGCAACGCTCCGGCAAGCTCGCATCAAGAAATGAGCAGCGTCTTACCGGACCGGCACAAAGCAAGGTGTACGAGCGTTATATCAATAGTTTCGGCAACCCGATTCCAGATACCTATATCAGTGAAGAATTCAGCGAGTAAACTCTATGCAAAGGGTAGCTCAACGCTGGACGCGTCAATCCGGTGCCATCGCCATTATCTCAGCCATCACGCTGGGTGCTCTACTGATGTTTGTAGCGCTGGCAGTCGATACGGGGCGACTCTACCTTGAAAAACGCTCGTTGCAGCAACGCGCAGATCTCGCGGCCCTGCAGGCAGCCCAGCTGTATTGCAGCGGTTTCGAGAGCATTGCAACGGTAGAGAATGGTGTAAAAGCGACCCTGCTCGACCACGGTTTTGATGCCGACGATCCGGATAATACCGTTACTGTTGGTCTCGGCACCCTGAGCAGTATAGCGAACCGACGTACCTTTACGGGTTCTGCCAGTGAGTTTCAGACGGTTCAAGTTGTGCTTACTCGCACGGTTCCCTCAGCATTGTTTGGTGGCAGTGTGTTTAGCACTAGCACGCTAAGCGCAACCGGTGTGGCAGAGCGCGATCTGATAGCGACGCTGTCTGCCGGGAACGCGCTGCTGTCGGTCGACAGCAGCCAGTCCGACATTCTGGATTCGGTGCTTGGCGGCCTACTTGGTGGATCGCTGAGCTTGTCTGCAGCTAGCTATCAAGGCCTGGTAGAAGGAGCGATTACCTTTGGCGACTTAATTGCAGAGTTATCTGCTGCCGGACTGCTCGGTGCTGCCGCCAGCCTGAATGACTTGAGTAATCTTGATCTATCGCTAAGCCAATTGTTAACGGCCATCAATGACACCCTGACGCTCAATGGTGGTAGCGCCGCTGCGCTTAGTGCAATGACAGATATCATTACAGAAGCCAGCAGTAGCGGCAGCGGTACAGAAACGGTCGACATGGGCTCGCTACTCGTTGTGGACGATGACTATGCTGGCAGCGAGCAAGGCAAGGAAAGTACAGTTACGCCCCTCCAACTCATCACCGCATCCTTGCTCGCAGTCAATCTTGGCGACACGATCAACCTCAATATTATTGCAGACACCGCGTCGCTACCGATGATTCAACAGCTGTTTGGCAATTCCATCACTCAAACCGTCGCGCTCACTATTCAAAGCGTACCGACCATTGCGGTGGGTCGCTTCGGCTACGACACCCTGGGCAACCCCAGAACTCGCGCCGAAGCTGCCGCAGTCGATCTTGTTACGGGCGTAAATCTTAATTTCGGACCAGGCACCAGCGGTCTGTTAGATGCACTGTTATCCAATTTGCTCACGGTGTCGGGCAACGTGTATGTTGCGGCAACGTCCGCCGATACCGAAGCCTGGTTAGACCAAATCAACCAGTGCCCGCGCCTGCTATCGCGCACGTTCGATTTTACAGTGGGGGCATCACCCGGCGTTGCAAGTGCCATTTTGCGCGGAGCAACTGCCGGTAGCCCAGCCGATCTATCAGTAGATTTGAACCTGCTGGGGCTCGGTTTGGTAACCACCACGTTAGATGTCGCGGGCACTCTTCCCATCGACAATGGCAGTGACAGCACCATTCCCTTTACTGTCGATCTGTCGCAGGCTGACGCCATTCCGACCGAAGAAGGCACCACCAGCACATCACTGTCTAACGCGGTATCCAACGGTGTTACGAGCGCAGGCAACACACTGGTCACCAATATCAACGCACAGCTGCTAGGCTTACCCATCACGCTGTCTACCGGCAACAGGAATATACTGACCAACAATCTGCTGCTGGCGCTAAGCCCGATACTCGGCGGCGTTACCGAACTTACTCTCGATCCGGTACTGGAAGCGCTTGGCTTGGCCATCGGTGAAGTCAGAGTACAAATTCTAGATGTGCAGGAAGGCCGAAGCGAGTTGATGATGTAGCACTGCGGCTATCGCGTCGACGGCCGGCCCGGCTCAGGGCGCTGCCTGGTCATCGTTTTAGCACAGCAACGCTTGCAGATCGCGGTGAGACACTGACGGTCCGTTAACCCGGAACACAGTACTTCTTCTGCGCACAACGCGCCGCTGGCGATCAGCCGCTCCAATACGTCGACGGAGACTTCTAACCGGACTTTCATCGGCGGTCAGTTCAAATGCTGACGAGTGTCAGCTACAGGTGTTGTCACCCAGCCCGCATTAAACATCAGGCCAATGGCATCATCAGGTTGAGGTAGACGATCAGCCAGCAAGGGTGTGCGCTGCTGCTCTCGCTGCAGTACGGCACAGACTTTCCCCAAATACTCACGCCGCAGAGCCAGATGGCCGCTCATCGCCAACCCCTTCGCCAGTGCACTCACGGCTTCCAGCAGACGATCAATATGGCGTTTTCCATCCTGCTCCGCGTGACCGGTAAAGCGCTCCACCTTCATTAAGGCCAGATCGAATGCACAACCGAAATACTGTACCGCCTGCGCAAGTTCACCCTCGGCGAGCGATGCCTTCCCCTGGCGCATCCAGCTAGACCAGATTGGCCCTGCAGCCTCTAAATGCTCACTCAGCTGAACCTTGTGTCTATGACATAGAAATTGATAATCCACAGTGCCTCCCGCAACCCCATTAACGATAATGATTATCATTTGCGATATTGCGGTACACTGTCAAGCCCCAGAAATCAGAAATGCTGACGTTAGACGTCTGTATTTTCCGTACCCTCTCCGGGGGTAAAGAAAAGACAAGTCGCAGCATCGGCGATATGTGCGGTGTGCCAGGTATTGCGCGGCACCAGTACAAAGCTTCCCGGCGAGTCCAGTACCATGCGTTGCTCTCCCTCGGTGGTTCTGACCACAAACTCAGCACTACCGCTAATAAGGCAGACGATTTCGTCTCCCTTTGGATGGCGCTCCCACGTCGGCCAATTCTCTGTGAAATGGTGCATGGCAATCAGCGTATGCCCCGCAAAGCCTGCATAATCTCGATCCAGCTTCTCATAAAGCCCCGAATCCAATGCCACAACATCACATGATTGGTTAGGCGTTAAAACTACCGCTGATTGATCAAAGTGATGTGATCGCATGACCTACCCTCACAATAAAGTTATTTTTCGGACCAAACCGGGTGGCGGCCCGCGCAGTACTGCCCTACGATAAAACCTTCGTCAAGGACGACGTATAACAACGAAAAATGTAAATGGAGAGTTTCATGGGCACTATTGTCATTATTCTGATCGTGTTGCTAGCCGGCATTATTTTTACTTTTGTAGCGCAATCATCCGCTGACCCCAAAACCAAACGCACATTTCATACCGTCAGCATTCTCTGTTATGTGGCAGCGTTGTTGACACTTGCCATGGCCAGTTATACCACGGTTCCCGCCGGTCACGTAAAAGTCGCCAGCCTGTTCGGAAAAGTACAACCTGTGCCGTTTGATGAAGGGCTCCACTTTCCGGTAAACCCACTGTATTCGTGGACAGAGTTTGACCTGCGCCAGAAAACGCATAAAGAGCGCGCGGGCGTACCATCAGAAGATAAATTGATCACCGAAATGGACGTTTCCGTTCAGTACCGAACTATTGGCAGTATGGCACCGGATATACTACGCAATACCGGCAAAACCCAAGACATAATCAACGTTCACATGATTCCCAAGCTGCGTTCCATTTTGCGTGAACAGGGTAAAGGTATTAAGCAAGCACAGGATTTCTTCCTAGAGTCCGTGCAGGCACAGCTTCAGGTTACCCTGCAAACCTCACTGAGCGAGTATTTAGCGCCCAAGGGATTGCAGGTTGAAACAGTGCTAATTCGCGATGTCGTGCTCCCTGCGGTCATTCGCAATGCCATAACCGAAACCAAAAAACGCGAGCAGGAAGTCTTGAAACAGCAAGCAGAGCTTGAACGGTTTGCCACCGAACAGAATCAAAAGGTAAAGCAGGCTGAATCTGAGCTGCAGGCTGCCAAGCTGGAAGCCGAGAAAATTCGTGCGTTAGCCGACGCCGAAGCCTATCAAATAGAGGTCATCAATAGACAGCTGGCGAAATCACCAAACTATATCCACCTGAAAGAAGTAGAACGCTGGAATGGCGTGCTACCCAAATACACCGGCAACAGCAGCGTACCCATTCTCGATCTGAGAAAGGAATAACAAAACCGGGGGGTTCCCCGGTTGGTTTTTGACCGGCTTTTTCTCGCAAAAGTGGATTCGCTAGCGAAAAAAATCAGGTTTGCGGTTTTCAAAGAAAGCCGCTGCCGCTTCCTCCACATCGCCACTCAGGCCATTGAGAATTTGATTGCGGTTTTCAAGTTGCATGGCGGCGTCAAGGCTACTGGCATCGAGGTTGGCCCACATCCCCTGCTTCGTGGAAACCAGCCCGTAGGGGCTGAAATCGCACATGGATTCCGCCAACGCCAGCGCCTCCTCCAACAATGCATCAGCCGCTTCGACACGGGTAACTAACCCCCAGGTTTCAGCCTGCGCTGCATCAACAACCCGAGCAGTAATCATCATATCGTGTGCGCGCGCTGCACCAATAAGTCGCGGCAATGTATAGCTAACGCCGATATCACAACCAGAGACGCCCAGGCGTATAAACTGGGTACAGAATTTTGCGTCAGCAGCGGCGATGCGCACATCACATGCCAATGCCAACCCCAGACCGCCGCCATAAGCATGACCATTGACGGCAGCAATTATCGGCTGCTGGATACGACGCAATTTAAGCACCAGCCCAGCCATATATTCCTGGGCTCGCATGCCCGCGCGCGGGCCAGAACCGATCTCGCCAACGGCTGCTGCCAACGACTCCGGGTTGGCCTGATCCATTAAATCCAGTCCAGCACAAAAGGATTGTCCTGCACCGGTGAGCACCACCACCCTGCAACGGTGGTTTCGGTCGATGTCGTCTAATGCCGCATAGAGATCTGTCGCCATCTGCCAGCTCAAGGCATTACGTGCGCCTGGCCGATTGAGCGTTACAAGGGCAATGTCCGGCTGCGGATAAGTCAGAGTAATGGTTGTCACAGTAATCTCCTACAGCACGCAGTAGCCGCCATCTGACAGTAAGGTTGAACCGGTGGTATAAGCCGACATGTCGCTGAGCAGATATAAAATAGGACCAAGAATTTCCTCGGTATCGGCAACACGCTGCTGCAGGCAGGCTTGTTTGGCCCCTTCCTCAAAACCCGGGATAGCCGCCGCGCTGCTGTCAAACAGATCCGAGTGATAGCTCCCCAAGGCCAGGGCATTCACCCGGATATTGTCCTTGGCCCATTCCGCAGCCATCACCTTGGTCAGGGCCTGCAGCGCCGATTTCATCGCGGCATAGAATCCCTGGTAGGCCGGCGGTTTGATTGCGGACACTGAGATGAGATTGATCACATTTCCGCCACCTACCTTTGCCATATGAGGTGCAGCCCGCGATGCAAGGTACCAGGGGCCCATCAGGTCAACATCAAACATTTTCTGAAACAGGGACGGAGCCAAATCAGTGAGCGGCCCCAATGCCGGGTTGATGCCCGCATTATTGATCACAATATCAATTCGACCGTAATGCTCCAGTGTTTTCGCGATCAGCGCATCAAGGCTACCAGTATCACCGACATGGGTGGCGACCGCTAGCGCCTGCCCTCCCTGCGCTTCAATCTGTTCACACACGGCCTGGCAGTTTTCCAGTTTACGGCTTGCCACCACAACATTAACGCCAGCTTTCGCCAGTCCCTCTGACATCGCCCGGCCCAAACCCCGGCTACCGCCGGTGATGATAGCGACCTTGCCTTCCAGTTCCGTAAATGTCATTTTGCGCCCCCGCTGCTGAATATTTCACCAGCATGCGTCTTTCTGACAGCACTTACTTTTACGGTTTTGTTAAGTGAAGTCTTTTATAAAGATGCCATCACCTGCGCGACGATCTCAAACGAACGAAGCCGTGCCTCATGATCAAAAATCTGCCCCGCAAAAATAATTTCGTTGGCGCCAGTGTCGTCTATAAACGCCTGCAGTTTTGCCGCTACGGTGTCGCGGTCGCCCACTGCAGAGCAGGCCATAATCTGCGATAGCAGGGCTTTGTCTGCCGGCCCCAGTGACTGATTGAATTCGGCGCTGGGGGGTTGCAATTTTCCAGGCTGGCCGCGGCGCAGATTTACGAAAGCCCGTCGCATGGAGCTGGCCAGATAATCAGCCTCGTTTGTAGTATCTGCGGCAATGACGTTAAATCCAGCCATTACATAGGGTTCGTCCAGAAATCGCGAAGGCGAAAATCGATGACGGTAGAGCTGCACAGCCTCATTGAGCTGGGCTGGCGCAAAATGTGAGGCAAACCCAAACGGCAGGCCCAATGAGGCCGCCAGTTGCGCTCCAAAGAGACTCGATCCAAGAATCCACACCGGTACCTTGCTACCAGCCCCTGGGGTGGCAACGACCGCCTGCCCAGGTTTGGGCTCGTCTAGAAACCCGAGCAATTCCACCACATCGCGGGGAAACTGGTTCACATCACCATCGAGATTTCTGCGCAAGGCATTCACCGTCATTTGATCGGTTCCCGGCGCCCGCCCAAGCCCAAGATCAATACGTCGCGGGTACAAGGCTTCCAGCGTTCCAAACTGCTCTGCGATAACCAGCGGCGCATGATTGGGCAGCATGATGCCCCCCGCTCCTACCCGAATGGATTGCGTGGCGGCTGCTACATGGCCGATCACCAACGAGGTCGCAGCGCTGGCGATTCCAGCAAAGTTATGATGTTCTGCCAACCAGAAGCGCGAGTAGCCCCACTTCTCGGCGTGTTGTGCCAGCGACACGGAATTCGCCAATGCATCGGCGATACCACCACCTTCACGAATTGAACACAGATCGAGCATGGCATAACGGGTCATGATTCATCCTTATGAGACACTTGTTGCCGACAGAGACGGATAGCCGGGCACTATTGTCGGTGATTTTTTGTACCTACTCCACTTAGCCTGCCCCGCCCTCTCACACGGCGCCACTGTCATGCGCGATTTCATCTGATAAACTCTCAATCCGAACGGAGTCTAGACGGCTAAGGATCAGCCACCCAAGATTGTAACGGGCCGATTCAGCCGTCTTGCAGGGCGTACCGCTGACATACTCTGGCCCTCGGTGTGGAGCCAGCCTCTGAATGATACGGCGTGTCATTTCGTTTTACGTTTTTATATTTCTAAACAGCAACCTTCTAGCAAACCCATGCACTAACGAGCTGCCAAAATCCTTTGGGCATGTTCGGGTAGATAGCATCGTGGGGGTTTACGACGGCGACACCATTCGCGTGCGGATAGACAACTGGCCACCCATCATTGGCGAGGCCATCGGTGTGCGTATTAATGGAATAGACACGCCGGAAATTCGCGGTAAGTGCCCAGAAGAGAAAGCACTCGCCCGCGAGGCGCGGGCCTTCACCCGCGACGCAGTGACAGCGGCCAAAGCGGTAGAGCTACGTAACCTACAGCGCGATAAATATTTTCGACTTCTGGCCGACGTGTGTGTAGATGGACAGGCACTTTCTTCTTTACTGATTTCTAATAACCTTGCCTATCCTTATGAAGGCGGTCGCAAACAATCCTGGTGCGACCGCCGCTAATGTCCCCTATCAGTTATCGGATGGCCCGGCCAGTGCTTCCAATACTTCAACAAAATGCGCCGGATCGATAGTTTCTGGAGGCTGCTCAGCGTAAGTAGCCACAGCCGCACGTTGGCGAGCATTAAACTCGGCGATGGTTCCACCTTCACCACCGGGCGCCGGATTAATGACGGGGGGTTTTCGGTGCAAAGTTTCCTGTTCATAGTCGTACGCAATACCTATGCCCGTTCCTTCATCAAACTGGCGAACAAAGATTTCCATCCCGCGCGGCACGCCCACAGATTCGTCAAAGCCGACCGGAACAACAATCGAGCCCATCTGCGTGGTGGAGCCAAAGTCACAGGTGCGACCGCCAGTTGGGCCGGGCGAAAGTATCAGGGCATCTACCCGGATCGCGTTCCCTGAAGCATCCACTACCGGATTGCCACTGGCGTCGGTTATGGCGTCCATGACACCTGTAACATAGTCGCGCATATCACGAATCGCCTGTAATTGCGTATCTGTCGGTGCCAGATCAGGGCTGTCCGATGCAGTCAGCGCGACCAACCCAGCGGTTCGCGGCCCAACCCGACCAGTTTCGAGAATGCCGTCGATACCCGCACAATCACCCCGGTCGTTGGTATCCGTCGCGCGCGCACTCGAAAGACAGCGGCGCGGGCTCGAGCCACCTTCGGCCTCAAAGCCAACAAAATACTGGTTCATATCGTAGTGTCGGGAGCCGGCAGACAAGCTGGCAAAGTCGGGCAAATACACGTCGTACACTGTCGCCCCCATCGCTTCAAGTTTCGCAACAGCAGCAGCTATCAGCTCACCCTGCACGCCAGTGCCAGCCGCACTCGTGCTTCCGCCCAGATCCCTAACCACACCGATATTGCGCCCTGCCACTCCGTATACGGCTCTATCGAGAAATTGCGTGTAATCACCGGGACGGTCAGTTTCCGGATACCATGCCGCTTTTGGGTCTCTGGAATCGTAGGTCGCCATCGCACTGAGCATTAACGCCGCGTCGGTAACCGTTCGTGTCATCGGACCGCCGGTATCGCGCTCATGAGACAGAGGGTAAATTCCGTGCTGGGAAATCACACCAAGGCTGGGCCGAATACCCACCAACCCATTGACCGAAGAAGGGTGTCGAATTGATTGGCAGGTGTCAGACCCGGTTCCTCCGAGTGCAAAATTGGCAGCAATGGAAGCGCCAGTACCCGACGATGAACCTGCGGGGCTTTCAAGTGTGTTGTAGGGATTTCTGACCTGAATCGCTCGGGCGGAAAAACCCGTGGTGAAATAGGCGAACTCATCCTGATTTGCTTTGCCAAGAATTACTGCGCCAGCCTGTCGCAGACCGTCCACGGAGTGGGCATCTACACCAGCTTGGTGCCCCAACATAGAATACGAGCCCTGGGTTGTCGGGTAATCAAAGGTATCGTAGTTATCCTTCAACAACACCGGCATACAATGCAGAAAACGATCGCCAATACCTCGGTCCCGCTCGTACATGGCATCTAGCACAGCAGCCTGTTCCAGTGCGTTTGGCATGATCGCCAACACACCCAAAATAGGGAGACCACCATTTTGTTGTGGTGTATCGTTATAAGCTAGTATTCGGTCGATATACATCTGCGTGATATCAACACAGGTTAACGCCTCGCCATTCTCAGCGACCATCTCTCCGGCAAGCACCGCATGCACATCAGCCATCGTGGCCTCAACCAGTGCAAACTCCCGCTGATCGCTAATGCCGTTGTTATTTTCGTCAACAAAGGGCTCCTCTTCTGTTTCAGTATCTTCTACATCGGAACCGTTTGAACCAGAATCTTCCGACCCCGAGCCTGCAGAAGAAGAGGATGCAGGGGACGACGAGGAAGAACTACTGCCACTGTTACAGCCAACCAGAAACATCGTGATCGATGCCAAAAACAGAACCAAAAACCGCATGAAAATCACTCCTGTGCACCCGCGTTCCGCCAATCCGACGGTACGTTGCAGTGCATTACTTAACGAATGTCTTTCCACATCCCTACCAACGGCAAATCCTTTACCCTGAAAGACAATCAGAGGTAACAGCAAGATTGGTGCCACCGGCTAAAACTGGGCTAACTGGGGTGTTTTCAAGCCTAGTCGCCCCAAGTTGGCGCGCGCGGTGCGTCGCAATCACCCAACAACACGCATTGCGCACTAACGTCGCAAGCGCAAGACGGGCAAACAAATAGTGAAGGCGGCTACAGGCCGCGAGGCTTGAATTTAGGGAATTAGACGGGGGCGTTTTGGTCGCGGAAATTGGAAATTCGACAAGCTTGGGGCTGCGCTCCACCTATCAAAGCGCTGAAGAAGTATTACGATAACTAAAGGGCCGTTACTCGCCTTGGGTTTTGCCCATCACGTTATTGAGATGTTCGGCCAGATCAGGGATCGTTTGAGCCAGTAATTCTAAACGGCCCTGCTTTTCATCGTCGTCGATCATACCCGGTACGAAACTCCACACCGGGTCAGCAAGATCACCAAAACCCATTTGCCAATTCGGGAAAAGCTTTTCATCAACTTCGCTATCGACAAGTACTTGTACCTGCTCATGGCGCGTATCAGCACGCAAGGTGGCAAGAAGGTTCTCTATCGCTTCTGCAGGGCCTTCCAGCACCTGAAGAAAATAGCCACGGTCGTGTAGCAGTATCCCGCTAATATCGTCCATGGCATTGAACGAGCGGGCGTCATGGAGAATTTTCATTAAGGTGTCGTGATCCATAGCCTGGGTAGCTCGGCTGCAGTACACAACGCGACGAATAGAATGCTGATCAACTGTCATGAGGCCCCCTGCTTATAATAACAACTTTAAAACAGGTAGAAGCAAATTCCCAACACCTGATTTTATATTACCCAAAGCTGTTTTTCTCTGGACTTGTGTTAGCCATCCAACCCCCGAGAAACCCTCGGCAGCTCCGATCACTGCTGCGGTTGCGGCTGAGAAGAAATATTCAACAGCGCCGGATAAGCACCATCCCCGTTAATGGGGTAGAGCCGGTAGAGCCGGCAGAGCCGCAGAGCCTAGAGCCCCTTCGCGAAAACCACGACTGGCAGTCGAATTATTGTGTGATTGGTGCCCGGAGCCGGAATCGAACCGGCACGCCAGCAATAGGCGGGAGATTTTAAGTCTCCTGTGTCTACCAATTCCACCATCCGGGCAGACAGGGCGATAGAAATGAGGGCAGGATGCTACAGCAGCCCTAACGTCAGATCAAGAACTTGGCCCGCTCAGTTTTATTACCGCAGGTTTTAGGGTTCCCATGTAAATCTGACACGCAGACACAAAGGTATCCACCAAACGTATTTACTGAGCAAAGAAGCAAAAACCGTTCTTTTTGAGAACCGACTTCGTTGACACCCCGACTTCTTGCTGTAGAGAACAGCGGTCGGCTTACATGTCACTGTCGGGAGAGAAATGGAGGCGCGGGTCGGAATCGAACCGGCGTACACGGAGTTGCAGTCCGCTGCATAA
>NZ_JBFJTH010000075.1:0-18192 GCF_041625495.1 Litorivivens sp.
AAGCGCTCGCTGATTGCCACCGCCCGCTCAATTTCAGCGCGCAGGGCATCGCCAGTCTTGTCTTTGACCCGCAACTGGATGGTGGTAATCCCCAGCGGCAGCAGACGCTCAACCCAATCCGCCGAATCCACTACCGGGTACAGGCCCAACGCACCACCGCAGTCTGGAAAGGGCTTATTGGGGGTTTGTCGCAAGGTGTGACTGACGGTGGGCAAATCCCACCAGTGAGTCGGCCAGCCCATATGGGCCACGGCGCCCGGACCGCCGCCGAGCTGGGTCGACAAGCGCAGGCCCTGAGTGACATAGGCCTTACCCAAAACCAGCGCATCTTTCAGATCATAGCCGCGTGCAACTGCCGCCGTGATCGCCGATGACAAAGTACAACCAGAACCATGGCTATTCACAGTCTGCACATCCCGGCCATGCAGCCAGAAACCGTCCTCACCGTCGGTCCAGTAGTCCAGACGTTCCCCGTTAAGTGCCGAAAAATGGCCGCCCGTAATCAGCACCGACCGCGCACCCAGTTTGACAATCTCGCTGCCGGCTCGCTCCACATCTTCCAGACCACGCAGCTGCCTGCCGAGAATGGCTTCGGCTTCATTGCGATTGGGTGTTAGCAAGTCTACGCGTGGCAATAATTGATCCAGTAGGGCATTAGCCGCGTCGCCGGTAATCAGCGAATCGCCACTGCTGGCTCGGGTCACCGGATCGCATACCACAAAGCCCTCATAGGACTTCAGGTACTTGGCAACCATCTCCACCACTTCCTCGTTGGCCAGCATGCCCACTTTGATGGCGCTCGCCGGAAGATCGCTATCCAGCGCATTGATCTGCGCTGCCAATGCTCGCCGCGGTGTCACCGCCACATAGCCCACCGCAAAGCTGTTCTGCGCGGTGATCGCGGTAATGACCGTGCAGCCATGTACGGCAAAATCTTGAAAGGTGGCAAGATCTGCCTGAATCCCAGCGCCGCCACCTGAATCCGAACCGGCAATGCTCCAGGCAATGGGTTTACTGTGTGTTGCCATTTACTAACCTCAACAATACAACGCGTGAGAAATACATTGAGTCAGAGAAACTCAGCTTTCACACTGCTGGCGAATGACCGCCCAAGCCTGATCAGCGCTTTCCACATACGTGAACAGCTCGAGATCTTCTTCACTGATCATGCCGTGCTCAACCAGCACCTCGAAATTCAGCACCTTTTCCCAAAATTCACGGCCAAACACGAGAATCGGCAGACTTTTTACCTTTTGGGTTTGCAGCAGGGTAAGCGTTTCAAAAAACTCATCCAGCGTACCAAAACCACCGGGAAAGACCACCAGCGCTTTTGCCCGCATCAGAAAGTGCATCTTGCGCAGCGCAAAGTAGTGAAAGCGGAAACTTAGCTCCGGCGTTATCCAAGCGTTAGGCCGTTGTTCGTGCGGCAATACAATATTGAGACCGATACTTTCAGCACCCACATCATCGGCGCCGCGATTCGCTGCCTCCATGATGCCGGGGCCTCCGCCGGTCATCACGTGCACCTTGGGCATGCCCGGCGTGCCGGAGTACTGTTCACCAATGATCGCGGCAAGACGACGCGCTTCATCATAGTAACCACTGAGGGCTTGGCGATTTTCTGCCACGACCAGAAGCTTCTGCTTGGACGCATTGTCAGGGTCGGCCTTTAACGCTGCCTGGGCTTCATTGACCTGCAGCTCTGCGGTGGCCGGATCAGGGATGCGCGCACTGCCAAACATCACAATTGTTGCGTCTATCTCCCATTCCTGCATGGTCATTTCTGGCTTTAACAGTTCCAGCTGCAGACGCACTGGCCGTAACTCGTTTCGGAGCAGAAACTCGTCATCAGCAAAGGCAAGGCGGTAGGCGGAGGCTTTTGTTTGCGGGGTTTCTTCTATTTCCTTGGCATAGGTCGCGTCTTCAGCGGCGGAGGGAAAAGCGACATTTCCAAAACTGCGGGGACCTTTTTTTTTGCTCATGCAATGTCCTTGGCCTGACAGAAAGAGGGAGCCTGATTATTGCTGATGCCAGAAAGGCATGCCCAACGTCGGAGTGCTGGGGCTAGCAGTCTGGCGCTCCGGCATGGCACCGGCAAGATAGCCCTGACGTCCGGCGGCAATCGCATCGCGAAACGCTCGCGCCATCAGCACGGGATCACTTGCCTGCGCCACTGCCGTATTCAGCAATATCCCATCGTACCCCAATTCCAGCGCCATCACCGCATGGGACGGTTTGCCAATGCCGGCATCCACGATTAACGGCATATCGGGCAGGCGCTCGCGAATCGTTTGCAGATTGTAGGGATTCATCAAACCGCGTCCGGTACCTATGGGCGAACCCCAAGGCATCAGCACTTCACAACCTACGTCGCGCAGTCGCTGGCAGATCACCAGATCATCTGTGCAATAAGGAAAGACTTTAAAACCCAGATTGATCAGCTTTTCTGCCGCCTCAACGGTACCGATCGGATCGGGCTGAAGATTGTAGTCATCGCCCACCACCTCCAGCTTGATCCAATCGGTTTCGAACATTTCGCGACTCATCTGCGCCAAGGTAATCGCTTCTTTAACCGAGTGGCAGCCGGCCGTATTAGGCAACAGGGCTTTATTGAGCTTTTGGATGTGCGTCCACAGCGACTGCCCACCCGCTTCTTCCGGCGACTGACGACGCAGGGACACGGTGATGATCTCCGCACCCGAAGCATCAATAGCATCGCCCATCACCTGCGGTGAGGGGTAAAGCGCACTGCCAATTAACAGGCGATTGCTGAAGCGTTGTCCGTAGAGCGTCCACTGGTCTGTCATGCTGATACCTGATCTGTTTTCATCCACCAGCAAATGCTGGTCTAACCGCCTTGTACTGGCGCTACCACATCCACCCGGTCACCGAACTTCAATGACACCTGAGCATACGTTGAGCGGGGTACAAAATCCTCATTGATTGCTACGGCGACGCGCTGGCATTCAAAACCCCACTCGCCAAGCAGGACGTCGAGCGTTTTATTCTGCTCTATCTGTCTGGGCTCACTGTTAACACTGACTTCTATCATCTACGTCCATCCTTTTCGTGTGAAGGACAAGCTCCCACGCTGAGCTAACGGCCGGAGCCTGTCTTGCACGCGAAAGTATTCTGCGCCATCTGCGACACAAAAGGCGCACTGCAATCACCCTCAAATGCCCGCAACGCTGAGGCCAATACGACAGGCGCCAGCAAATACCCATGTCGATACAAACCATTTACTTGTAACAAGCCATCTATCACCCGCACCAGCGGAAGATTATCTGGCAGTGCCGGTCGGCAGCGCGCAAAGCTGTGCACGATATGCGCTTCGGCAAAACCCGAGTGCACACTGTAAAGGGCAGATAGCAATTCCAGTTCTGAACGAACCGTCACCGGCGCCTGAGATTCGCTCTCAATTTCTGTCGCACCGACCACGTAAATATCACCAGGCTTGGGCGTTATATACAGGTGATAGCGCGGATGCATCAACCTAACAGGTCTACTTAATCGCACTTCAGGCGCTTTCACCCAGAGTATTTCACCGCGCACGCCACGCACATCCGGCCAATCTGCTTTGGCCCCCAAACCACGACAATCAACAACCCAGTCAAATGACTCAGCTCTGGCAGCGGTGTGCAACACACCGGGCTCGACACTCTGCACCGCCACATGACTGCGCCATTGGGCTCCACCTGCCACCAAGGTATCGCGCAGCGCACTCAGCAATGCACGGTTATCAAGGCAGCCTTCACCCGCCAGCCAGAGGCCTTGTCGAAACGATTGCGGCAGCTCGGGTTCAAGCTCGGTAATGCCCGATCGATCCAACGCCTTTACGCTGGAATCGTCGCCCACCACCGCCCTGAGCTTCTGGGAAAAATGCTGAAGACTGGCGCGGTCCAGTTCGTGCGCAACCACCACAGAGCCACTGTCTTTCAGGTCTATGGTATGGGCGCCGGTTTCAGCCAACTGCCGCAATAGTTCGCGCCACTGCCCTATTGCGTTCTTCCCGAGCGCAAACATCTCCGCGCCGCTGGTTACCGCTTCGCTGTAGGGCGCCAACATGGCGGCCGCAACATAGGCCGCACTCAGCGTGCCCTGCTCATCGCCGGCATCAAACAGGGTAAGCTGATGCCCCCGGCGCTGTAGCTGCCAGGCGATCAGGCGCCCCATCAGGCCGACGCCGGCAATGGCGATATTCATGACGCAACTCCGTAACCGGCGGGCAATGCTGGCACATAACGATCGCGCTGCAGTTGATCGCTGTATTTCACGTCCCGCACTTCGCCGTTCACTGACCCACGATGCACCAGATTACACCTTCCGATAAATCTCACTGCCCTGCGATTTAAACTCTTCGGATTTTTTCGCCATTTCCGCGTCCAGCTCTTGCTGGGCCGCATAATCGCGGACCTCCTGAGTAATCTTCATCGAACAGAATTTGGGACCACACATGGAGCAGAAATGCGCCACTTTGGCGGACTCTTTGGGCAGGGTCTCGTCGTGGTAAGCACGCGCCGTATCCGGATCAAGACCGAGGTTGAACTGGTCTTCCCAACGAAATTCAAACCGCGCTTTACTCAAGGCATCGTCGCGCAGTTGCGCGCCGGGATGACCCTTCGCCAGATCTGCGGCATGGGCAGCGATCTTGTAGGTAATGATGCCTTCTTTAACGTCATCTTTATTGGGCAGCCCAAGGTGCTCCTTCGGTGTCACATAGCACAGCATGGCACAGCCGTACCAACCAATCTGAGCTGCACCGATACCAGAGGTAATATGGTCGTAGCCCGGGGCAATATCAGTCGTCAAAGGCCCAAGCGTGTAGAAGGGTGCTTCTTTACAGTGTTCGAGCTGTTTCTTCATATTGGCTTCGATCATGTGCATGGGCACATGGCCGGGACCTTCAATCATCACCTGCACATCGTGTTTCCAGGCAATTTCTGTCAGCTCACCCAGAGTTTCCAGCTCACCGAATTGCGCCTCATCGTTGGCGTCAGCAATCGAACCCGGACGCAGGCCATCGCCCAGCGAGAAGGACACGTCATAGGCCTTCATGATTTCGCAGATATCTTCAAAGTGGGTGTAGAGGAAATTTTCCTTGTGATGCGCAAGACACCATTTGGCCATAATCGAGCCCCCGCGCGAAACAATACCGGTCACCCGCTTGGCGGTCATCGGCACGTAGCGCAGTAGTACACCAGCGTGAATCGTGAAGTAATCCACGCCCTGCTCTGCCTGCTCAATCAGCGTGTCACGGAAGATTTCCCAGGTCAGGTCTTCTGCCACACCATCCACTTTTTCCAATGCCTGATAGATTGGCACAGTGCCCACCGGCACCGGCGAGTTGCGGATAATCCACTCGCGGGTTTCGTGAATGTTTTTACCGGTGGACAAATCCATCATGGTGTCGGCGCCCCAGCGAATACCCCAGGTCAGCTTTGCCACTTCTTCTTCGATGCTTGAGCCCAGCGCCGAGTTTCCAATATTGCCATTGATCTTTACCAGAAAGTTACGGCCAATAATCATTGGCTCCAGTTCCGGGTGATTGATATTGGCGGGGATAATGGCCCGTCCGCGCGCGATTTCATCACGCACAAATTCCGGGGTGATTTCGTCGGGAATACTGGCGCCAAAGGAATTACCCCGGTGTTGTTGTTCCAGCACACCCTGCTCTTTTGCCTGCGCCAGCGCCATGTTCTCGCGAATGGCAATATATTCCATCTCAGGTGTCACAATGCCCTGCTTGGCGTAATGCATTTGCGACACATTTTTACCTGCCTTGGCACGGCGCGGTTTGCGCTTCAGATCAAACCGCAGTTTTTCCAAGGTTAGGTCGGCGGCACGCTTCTGGCTGTATTCAGAGCTGTCGCCGCTGAGCACCTCGGTATCATCTCGATCAATAATCCATTGCTCACGAACCGGTGCCAGCCCTTTACGGATATCGATCTCGGCATCCGGGTCGGTGTAGGGGCCTGAGGTATCGTAAACCCGTACCGGTGGGTTTGGCTCCAGACGGGTTTCACCATCAGCCCCGGCAACCGGGGTCGGCGTCAATTTGATTTCACGCATTGGCACGCGAACACCGCGGCTGCCCTCAACGTAAATTTTACTGGACGCCGGAAATGGTTGAACGGAATCGTGGTCGACCTGAGCGGTCTCTCGCAGAAACTGGTATTCAGAAGATGATGACATGGTACCCTCGCGCGCTGGCAGTGGAGCCTGGAGTGAGGGCGAGGAACGAAGGGCAGCCGCAGTGGCGGAAGAGTTCTTGTTCCCTACGCCGGCATTATCCAGGTCAGGTTCAGCGGGTGATTCTCAGCCAGCTTCTATTGTGAGAAACCGGCACCCCGACAAGAGCAGGCAGTGTAGCGCTGAAACGGGCGAGGTAGCAACAGGCAAGTGGACAATACTGTTGACTCAGGCAGTAACCGGGAGCGCGCGGCCCCATGATGCGTTAGTTGTTATCGAGAAATTTTCCCTGGTGCTTTGTGTCGGGCAAAGGACAGTGTTCATAGCGACCAAACAGCCGATAGCGATTACGGGCAATACGGTCGTAGAGCCAATCTCGCAGGGGGCGCGGCACCATCCAGCTCAAGGCAAACAACGGCCAGGGAAGAGGTAGCTGGTGCAGCACGCGGATAATGGCTGCCGACTTACAATAGAGCCTGCCGCCTTCCACCAGCAACAGCGTCTCAAAATGATCGGCGGGCAGACCATACCACCTCAGTATTGCCTGCCCCTGCGGCGACTGCACTGTCGCCAGCCGAAATTTGTCGTGCTTATCGTAGCGAATCAGGAAACGTGACCAGGCAGTGCAAAGCTTACAGACACCGTCAAAGAGAATAACGCGGTCTTGCGGGTTGATGCCTGGCGCACATTGACTGTCTGACAACTCGAAGACCCTCCTTTAACAACGACCTCAGTTTGGCGCCGAAGCTCAGGAACTTCAATGTGCCCGCAGTGCGCGCTCACATAAAATCAGGACCTGCGATGACTGCTTGCATTATGTCATTTTTTGTTACTACAATAATTACGCTATGGAGATAGAATTTGACTCAAGGAAGAGTCAGCGCAATGTGGAACTGCGCGGTATAAGTTTCGATCTGGCTGCCGGCTTTGATTTTGATGGCGCCCTCGAAGTTGAAGATTATCGCGACGGCGAAACCCGCTACTTTGCGCTGGGCTATATTGACAAGCGCCTGCACGCACTGGTTTACACCCTGCGCAGCGACGTCATCCGAATTATCAGTTTGCGTAAGGCAAATAAAAGAGAGGTACGCCGTTATGAGCAAACGACCCGACCCTGAAAAAACAGACGCCGAAAACCCTGAATGGACTGAAGAAATGTTCGCTAATGCTCAACGCGGCACAGCGGCTTCAAGACGCGGCCCCGGACGCCCGGCGGGCAGCAATAAAGTGTCCACAACGATCCGTTTCGACAGAGATATCATTGAGGCCTTCCAGAAAGACGGGGCCGGCTGGCAATCCAGAATGAACGACGCGCTTCGGGACTGGCTGCGAACCCACTGAAACACAGGCTAACAGCGTGCTACCACGGCATACGTTCAGGCGAGGGAGTAAATCAGTAACTGCAACACCACCGCCGCAAATACGCCCGCCAGCACATCGTCGATCATGATCCCAAAACCGCCATGCACTTTCTTATCCAGCCATTTGATCGGCCAGGGCTTGGCGATGTCGAACAGCCGAAACAGGGCAAAACCTGCGACAATCCACAGCGGTTCAGCAGGCACCGCAATCATGGCTATCCAGAAGCCCACAAACTCGTCCCAGACAATACTGCCGTGGTCGTGCACCCCCATGGCCTTGGCGGTATAGCCGCAACAGAACACACCGAAGGCGAAGGTCGCCGCCAACATGGCCAGATACCATGGTAACTCCAGCTGGTTCAATCCCAGCCACAATGGCACTGCCAGCAATGTACCGAACGTGCCGGGCGCCTTGGGCGCAAGGCCGGAGCCAAAGCCAAAGCTGGCCAGATGAATGGGGTTGCGGCAAAGCGCGTAGGTATTCATTGAAAGTGCTGATATCCCTTGTTTTTATAGACGTCCAGATCGACGGCTTTGCCATCGCACTGTAAAACCAGCTCCCGCCCACCCGTTATACCCCCAATCGGGGTAAGGCGAATATCGAACTGCGCCGCAAGCTTTCTCAGGGCGCTTCGGGCGTTTGAATCTGCCGTGAAACATAACTGGTAATCGTCCCCACCGGTCAGTGCATAGTGGTGCACCTGCTCACGCGGATAACTTTGCGCCAGCGCGCCTGAGACAGGCAGCCGAGACAAATCAACTTCCGCGCCCAACTTACTGGCATGAAGTATATGCCCAAGATCTGCCGCGAGACCATCAGATATATCGATCGCGGCACGGGCGATACCGATCAGCTCAGCCGCAAACTTCAGGGGTGGCTCGGCGCGATAGTACTGGGTCAGAAAATGCTGCTCATGCACACTAACACTATTCTTTTCCAGACAATCCAGTGCAGCGCGTGCGTCGCCCAGCGTACCGGTCACCCAGATATCGTCACCGCTATTAGCAGCGCTACGCAGCAGGGCTTTGCCGGCAGGGGTCTCACCAAATACCTGCACTGATAGGCACAAGGGGCCTTTGGTGGTATCGCCACCAACCAGTGGAATCCCGAACGCATTTGAGGCGTCGGCAAGCCCACGGGCAAAATCAGCTAGCCACGCTTCGTTCGCTTCAGGCAGGGTCAACGCCAGACAGAAACCAAGTGGTTTGGCACCACAGGCGCCCAGGTCACTCACCGCAGCCGCCAGCACGCGCCAGCCAAGACCACTCACATCGACCTTTTTCGGAAAGTGCACCCCCTCCACCATCGTGTCGATGGAGGTGCACAGGGTGTGTCCGGGGGAAAGGCTCAGCTCTGCGCAGTCGTCACCGATACCGGTAACCACCGCCGAGCCCTGTTGAAAGGAAGTAAAGTAACGCTGAATCAGTTCAAATTCGCAGAGCGCCATTTATTTCTGCGCGGCAGCCACTTCTATCTTGCGAGTGTGGGCGGCCACCTTGTCCAGTACGGAGTTGATGTAACGGTGGCCATCGGTAGCGCCAAAACGCTTGGCAAGATTGACGCACTCGTTGATCACTACTTTATAGGGCACATCGATACGGTGCTTGAGCTCATACGCCCCCATCCTCAACAGATTAAGCTCAACTGGATCCAGATCACTCAGCTTGCGGTCGAGCAACGGCTCAAACTCCGCCTGAAGTTCATTCAAATTGGCGGGAATTTCATGTAACAGCTCACCAAAAAATTCTGTATCGACATGTTTCATATCGTAGTCGGTCAGAAACTGGGCCTGAATTTCATGCAGCGGCTGCTTGGCCATTTCCCACTGGTAAAGGGCCTGCAATACGTAGTGCCGCGCTTTGCGGCGCAGCGCGGGTAAGTTACTTTCCGGGGGTTGCGACACAGAAACCTCAGCCAATATTCTTGAGCAGACTGACCATTTCCAACGCAGACAGGGCGGCTTCTTCACCCTTGTTGCCCGCTTTGGTACCGGCGCGCTCAATCGCCTGTTCGATGGTGTCGACGGTCAACACACCGAAGGAAACTGGCAGGCCATACTGCATGGAAACCTGCGCCAAACCTTTGGTGCACTCGCCCGCCACATATTCAAAGTGCGGGGTGCCACCACGGATCACCGCACCAAGAGCGATAATCGCGTCGTACTTTTTGGTTTCTGCCACTTTTTGGCAAACCAGCGGAATTTCAAACGCACCGGGAGCTCGCACCACGGTGACATCGCCTTCGGCAATACCGTGGCGAATCAGGCAGTCTTTTGCACCTTCCAGAAGGCTCTCGACCACAAAAGCATTCCAGCGGCCGACCACGATGGCATACTTGCCTTCACAATTGGCAAAGGTGCCTTCGATAGGTTTGTTTGTGCTCATAATCGATTCCTGTCCCTTCTTACTCAGTGCTCGGCCGGGGTGATTTCACCGTCGGCGCTTACAAATTCCGCGATATCCAGATCGAAACCTGAGATCGCATTATACTTGATCGGCGCGCCCATCAGGCGGATTTTGCCGACGCCCAGGTCACGCAGAATCTGAGAGCCAAGCCCCACATTCATATAAGTGTTCTGATGCTGGGCACTATCACCCATCGGCGCCGGGCGATTGCCACGGGCAATATCCAGACTGCTAATCAGATCATCTGACGATTCACTGTTTGCCAACAGTACGACCGCGCCGCCCTCTTCTGCAATTTTCTTGAGACAGCGATTCATATTCCAACCACTGTTTTCACCCGGCAGCTGGATATGCAGCAGATCGCGAATGGATGAGCCCAAGTGCACCCGCACCAGTGCGGGAGTATTGTGATCAATCTCGCCTTTTACCACGGCAAAGTGCACATCATCGTTCACATTATCGCGGTAGCTGTGCAGCTGGAATTCGCCAAAATCTGTGTTTATCGATTCTACAGCCAGCTTTTCAATGGTTTGTTCATTGACCACCCGATAATGGATCAGGTCGGCGATCGTACCAATCTTGATGTCGTGCTTTTCCGCGAATTTTTCCAGGTCGGGCCGTCGCGCCATAGTGCCGTCGTCATTCATGATCTCGCAGATAACGCCAGAGGCCTGAAAACCCGCCAAGCGCGCCAGATCGCAGGCCGCCTCGGTATGGCCAGCGCGGGTAAGTACGCCGCCACTTTCCGCCATCAGCGGGAAGATATGGCCGGGCTGGACGATATCCGCCGCCGTGGCATTTTTCGCAGCCGCAACTCGCACGGTATGCGCGCGATCCGCCGCTGAAATACCGGTGGTAACACCATCTTTTGCCTCGATAGATAAGGTGAACTTGGTGCCAAAACCAGACGCATTGCGATCCACCATCAGTGGCAACCCGAGGCGCTCGCAGCGATCACGGGTCATGGGCATGCAAATCAGGCCGCGCGCGTGCATCGCCATAAAGTTGATATCCTGTGGCCGCACACACTCAGCGGCCATCACAATATCGCCCTCGTTTTCGCGATCTTCATCATCCATCAGTATCACCATCTTACCGAGGCGAATATCCTGAATGAGTTCTTCCACCGTGTTCAGATTCATAACCTTTCCCGTTGCTGCCGAACGCTAGCGTTTGCGCCCGGTAAATCCATGTTCTGCCAAAAAAGCCTCGCTCAATCGCGAGGGTTCCGTGTGTGCTTCACCCGTCAGTAACCGCTCCAGATAACGGGCAATCACATCGACTTCAAGATTGACCACTGTCCCCACCTGGTAGTGGGTGATAATGGTCTGCGCCGCCGTATGCGGCACAATGTTCAATTCTACGCCATCTGCACTCAAGGCGTTGATGGTCAGGCTCACGCCATCTATACAGATTGAGCCCTTGTGCGCCGTGTATTTGCGCAGCGCCGCGGGTACCGCCACCGACAGACGGACAGAGCGGGCATCCTCAGACCGACTCGAAATCTGCCCTGTGCCGTCAATATGGCCACTGACAATGTGACCGTCAAACCGGCCGTTGGCTGGCATGGCCCGCTCCAGATTGACCGAGGCGCCAGGCTTGAGTGCGCCCAAAGTCGCCAAGGACAGGGTTTCACGCGACACGTCTGCGGTAAAGCGGCTGCCATTCAGGCTCGTTACCGTCAGGCAGACCCCATTGGTTGCGATACTGTCACCGAGCTTAACCGCGGACATATCAAGTGCACCCGCATCAATGGTCAGACGCTTGTCGCCACCCGTGTCTGCTATGGTGACGATTTCGCCTACGGCTTCAATAATACCGGTAAACATCAGTGCGCCACCGTATGCAAAGTCGCGTCGAAGCGCCAGTCGCTACCCACTGCGCGCACACTGTCTATATGGAGGCGACGCTGGGAGTTCATGTCATTCAGCGGCAACTCAAACAGGGGGCGAGCCATGCTGCCAAGCAGCGTTGGCGCCATATACACGGTCAAGGCATCCAACAGGTCTGCCTGCAAAAATGCACCAGCCAGCGTCGCACCGCTTTCCACCAGCACCTCGTTACACTGGCGCCGGCCCAGTTCTTTAGCCACTGCCGTCAAATCTACGCGACCATCAGCACCCGCCATCAGCAACACTTCAGCGCCGGCGGCCTCAAGTTTATTGCGCGACTCAGGCGCGTTTTCGGCGCCGATAATCAGGATCGGGCCACCACCTTGAAAGAGCTTGCCAGCCACCGGAGTGCGCAGGTGCGAATCAAGAATAACGCGCAGCGGCTGGCGACACTGCTCGGCGGGCAAACCCGCCTGCTCTGGGCGAACGGTCAACGCGGCGTCATCATGCAACAGGGTTTCTACACCACTGACAATCGCGCAGCTCGCCGCGCGCAGGCGCTGCACGTCGCGACGCGCATCGCTTCCAGTAATCCATTGGCTTTCCCCGGACGCCATCGCGGTACGACCATCCAGACTCATCGCCAGCTTGGCGCGCAATCGCGGCAAACCCGTTTTCATCCGCTTAATAAAGCCGGGATTGAGGGCCTCGGCTTCGGCCTGCGCAATCCCGACTACCACGTCTATACCGGCCTCACGCAAACGAGCAATACCACGCCCGGAAACTTCCGGGTTGGGATCTTGCATTGCCACAACCACTCGCGCTACTCCAGCTGCAATCAGGGCTTCTGCGCAGGGGGGGGTCTTGCCGTGGTGGGAGCAAGGCTCCAGGCTAACGTAGGCGGTGGCGCCTGCAGCTTCCGCACACTGGGCCAGCGCATTGACCTCTGCATGCCCCTGGCCGGCCTTGATATGCCAGCCCTGCGCCAATAGCGTATCGTCACGCACCAGTACACAACCCACCTTGGGGTTGGGGCTGGTCGTATAGTGACCGCGCCCGGCGAGCTGGATGGCGCGCGCCATCCAGCGCGCATCAGTGGCGGCAGACATTACTGACCTTTCGTCTCCGGTGTTGACGGAATCGGGTTGGCCGACAGCCTGTCGATCTCCGCCCGGAATTCATCAAGATCCTGGAAGCTGCGATAAACCGACGCAAATCGCACATAGGCAACGTGATCAATCTTCTGCAAATGATCCATGACCAGCTCACCGATCAACAGTGATGGAATCTCGCGCTCACCCTTAGACTGCAATACCCGCTTGATATCGGTAAGCGTCGCTTCAATTTTTTCCACGCTGACAGCGCGTTTTTCCAGTGCCCGCAAAATACCGGCGCGCAATTTGTCTTCGTCGAAGGGCTCCCGGCGATCGTTACTCTTGATCACCTTGGGCATTAACAGCTCAGCGGATTCGTAGGTGGTAAAGCGCTCGGCGCAGGACAGACATTCGCGACGGCGACGCACCTGCCCACCCTCAGCGACCAGGCGCGAATCAATGACTTTGGTATCGTCGTGGGTGCAGAAGGGACAGCGCATGGGTGGAGCCTCTGTTTGAGTCAATCGCGGGCCAGAAGAGAGCTTATCTACTCTGGCGCCGCTACGAAGAACCGGTCAGGCGTGAGACGCCTGACGGCCGACTCATTTGTAAACCGGAAATTTCTTGCAGATTTCCAGCACCTTGCCCTTAACTTCGGCAATAACTTGCTCGGCGTTACCATTTTCCAGGCTTTCCAGCACGTCGCACATCCAGCCGGCCAGCTCTTTGCACTCGGCTTCTTTAAAGCCGCGGGTGGTCACTGCCGGTGTACCAACACGCAACCCACTGGTAATGAAGGGTGAACGCGGATCATTAGGCACGGCGTTCTTGTTCACGGTGATATTGGCATCACCCAGCGCCGCATCGGCGTCTTTGCCGGTATAGGGTTTGCCAATCAGATCAACCAGCATCAGGTGGTTTTCAGTACCGCCCGAAACTATATTGATACCGCGCTCTATAAAAGTAGCTGCCATCGCCTGCGCGTTCTTCACCACTTGCGCCTGGTAGGTTTTGAACTCGGGCTCCATCGCTTCTTTGAAGCTGACCGCTTTAGCTGCAATCACGTGCATCAAGGGGCCGCCCTGACCACCGGGGAAAACAGCTGAATTGAATTTCTTTTCCAGCGCTTCATTGGCCTTGGCCAGTATCAGGCCGCCACGTGGGCCGCGCAGGGTTTTGTGCGTTGTGGTGGTTACCACATCGGCAAACGGCACCGGGTTGGGGTAAACGCCCGCGGCAACCAGTCCGGCCACATGGGCCATATCAACCATAAGGTAAGCGCCCACTTTGTCGGCAATCTCGCGGAAACGGCCCCAATCAACGATGCCGCTGTAGGCAGAGAAGCCCGCCACAATCATTTTCGGCTTGTGTTCAAGTGCCAGTGCTTCCACCTGATCGTAGTCGATCAGACCCGTTTCAGGGTTCAAACCGTACTGCACTGCGTTGTATATCTTGCCGGAGAAATTGGGCTTAGCACCGTGAGTCAGGTGGCCACCAGCATCCAGGCTCATACCGAGCACAGTCTCACCGGGCAATAGCAGGGCCTGATAAACCGCCGAATTGGCCTGAGAACCGGAGTGCGGCTGAACGTTGGCGTAGTCGGCGCCGAACAGGGCCTTGGCACGCTCAATGGCCAGTTCTTCGGCTTTGTCGACGTATTCACATCCGCCGTAATAGCGTTTTTTGGGGTAGCCTTCCGCGTATTTATTGGTCAGCACCGTGCCCTGCGCCTGAATCACGCGCGGGCTGGTGTAGTTTTCAGAGGCAATCAGTTCGATGTGCTCTTCCTGGCGAGTTTCCTCTTCCTGGATAGCAGTCCAAATCTCGTCGTCATAACCGGCGATGGCCATGTCTTTTGAAAACATTCACGGTCTCCCACAGAAGTGATAGGGGTGCTGCCCTCAATAGTGGCTGAACCCGGCTGGAAAAGGCGCGCATTGTACAATAATTGGGCCCGAGGGGCATCCTTCGATGGCAAGGGTTTTCAGGGTGTTTCAACCGCGATAGATGGATCGCGGCAAACGGGCACCAAGCGCAAGCTGCGCTAGTGCGCAGCGCACGCGAGCAGGCCTAGGACGCCCGCCCCTCACCCTCTACAAATTCATTGGTGAAAAACGATCCACTAAGCTGCCTTACTGTGCGCAAGCGGGCCTGCCCTTTCAGCAACACCCGTTCGCCCTGCACGGTACAGTGAATCTCGCCTCCCCGGTCAGACAACTGATGGGCGAGCAGGACCTGCTTACCCAGTTTTTTCGCCCAGTAGGGCGCCAGCGAACAATGGGCGCTACCGGTCACGTCATCTTCGTCAATACCGTAGTTCGGCGCAAAGAAACGCGACACAAAATCACAGCGTTCACCCGGCGCGGTAACAATCAGCCCGCCCTCAGGAACCTTGCGTAGCAGCTCCATATCCGGATCTATTGCTAGGACCTCTCCTTCGGTCGACACCTGTGCTATCCAATTGCCGGCGTTTACACAGGCGCGAAACCCCTGAATCTCACCGTCGAGGCCAATCGCCTCAAGAATTTCAGGGGGCAATGTCACCGGCTCGACCCGCTGCGCCGGAAAGTTCAAGGTCAGGTAATCGCCCTCCGCCGTCACCGACAGATCACCGCTGCGACTGGAAAAGGTCAATTCGCCTTCCTCGCCAGCAATCTCGGCCAGCACCCAGCCAGCGGTCAACGTGGCATGGCCACACAGATCGACCTCAACGGCCGGGGTAAACCAGCGAATATTCCAGCGCTTGTCGCCTTCAGGCACCACAAAGGCTGTTTCAGCAAACCCCATTTCAGTGGCGATTGCTTGCATCTGACTGGCCTGCAAGGACTCTTTCAGCAGGCAAACTCCGGCAGTATTGCCGCGATACTGGTCACTGACGAAGGCGTCGACTTGATATATTTTCATCATAAAGGCAGGTTAACCCTTCTTACACACTATCGGTTTATGGTGTGGTGATCGGTCATTGATAAAGCAGCGTAAACTCAACCAACAGAGCAAGGCCCGTTTATGCCCATGGCAGAAACCGCTATCAGCGCACAGCCGCAACGCCTTCAGTCTTACCGCACGGTGAGACAATTCAGTGAGCAGCTCTGCGCCACCCTGAGCGCCGAAGACACCTGTATTCAGTCGATGCCGGATGTCAGCCCGAGCAAGTGGCATCTAGCGCACACCACCTGGTTTTTTGAGCAATTTATCCTCGCAGAATACTGTGAGGGCTACCAGCCTTTTCACCCCCAGTACGCCTACCTTTTCAACAGTTACTATATCTCCAAGGGTGACCGCCATGCACGACCCGCGCGTGGCCTGCTGTCGCGACCCACACTGGACGAGATACTCGCCTACCGCCACGCCATTGATGAGCGTTTGATCCAGTGGCTGGAGCAGAGCGACCCGCCAGACACCATTGACACCCTCATTACACTGGGACTGAATCACGAGCAGCAGCACCAGGAATTGCTGTTGATGGACATCAAACACGTGTTTTTCTGCAACCCGCTGTTTCCCGCCTACAGTAAAACACCAATGCCCGCAGCTTTCGCTACAGGCCAGACTGGGAAGTGGTTAGAGCATCCCGGCGGGCTTGTAGAAATTGGCCATCACGGCGCCGACTTTTCGTTTGATAATGAGCAACCCCGTCACAAGGTCTGGCTTGAACCCTTTGCGCTGGCCGACGCTCTGGTTACCAACGGCGACTGGCTGGACTTTATCGAAGACGGTGGCTATCACACCCCGCGCCTGTGGTTGTCGGAGGGCTGGGACTGGTGTCAGCAGAACGATATCGCTGCACCTCTCTATTGGGTGTATGACGACGAAATCCTCGAGTTCACACTGCATGGCCTACAGACACTCAACCCAGACCGGCCGGTCTCTCATATAAGCTACTACGAGGCCGCCGCCTTCGCTGAATGGGCGGGCGCCCGCCTGCCGAGCGAGGCAGAGTGGGAGGTTGCCGCTAGGCCCGGGTCGCACCAACACCTGCTGCACCCCGGCGGCGATGGTTTTTTCGGCCAGTTATGGCAGTGGACGAGCTCGCCCTACCAAGCCTACCCCGGCTTCAAACCTCTGCCCGGCAGCCTGGGCGAATACAACGGCAAGTTCATGTCATCCCAGATGGTGTTGCGTGGCAGCGCTTGCATTACGCCACCAGGCCATGAGCGCACCACCTACCGAAACTTCTTCTATCCACAGCAACGCTGGCAATTTGCCGGACTAAGGCTGGCCCGTGACCGCACCACTGATTGACCTGAAACCCGATACTCGCACACTGCTCGAAGAGGCCTTGGCCGGCCTCAAGGCAACACCGCGCCATCTGCCCTGCAAGTATTTCTATGACGCGGTAGGAGCCAGGCTGTTTGAACAGATCTGCGAACTGCCTGAGTACTACCCCACCCGCACCGAAATAAGCATCCTCAGGCGCTATCTGCCGGATATGGCCCAGCATATTGGCCCGCAGGCACGTATTGTCGAGTACGGTAGTGGCGAAGGGCTGAAAATTCGCCTGCTGCTGGACGCCCTCAGCTCGCCCGCGGCCTACACCGCCATCGATATATCACGCGAACAACTACAGCGCGCGGCCAACGCCCTGAGCGAGAGCTACCCGGCGGTCGATATCCAGCCCGTGTGTGCAGACTATAGCAGCGCATTGTCACTACCCAGACCGACCCACAACTTCCGACGTACGGTGGTGTTTTTCCCGGGATCCACTATTGGCAACTTTGCGCCTGCAGAGGCACTGGGCTTACTGCGCCGCTTTGCGGCGCTTGCTCAACAAGGACAGGAACCCGGAGGCCTGCTGGTGGGTGTCGACCTGAAAAAGGATCGACAGCGTGTGGAAGCAGCCTATAACGACAGTCGCGGCATTACCGCACAATTCAACCTTAACCTGCTGCAACGCTTGAATCGCGAAGTAGGCGCTAACTTTTGCCTGGAGCACTGGCAGCACCGTGCCTATTGGAACCCAACGCAGGGTGCTATCGAAATGCATCTGGTAAGCCAGCGCGAACAACAGGTCAAGATCAACGGCGACGCCTTTCTGTTTAGTCCCGGCGACAGCGTACATACCGAGAACAGCTTCAAGTATACCGTGGAAGAATTCACCGAACTTGCCGCCAGCGCTGGCTTTCAGCCCGAGGCCTGCTGGCTGGATGACGACAACCTGTTCTCTGTTCACTACTTCACACTATAGCGGGATTGCGCAATTCGCCTACGAGAAACCCCTTACTCCACCTTCAGTATCCCCGAATATTGCGCTGCCCGCGCGCTCCCTAGAATGGACCCATCAAATGAATTGCTCCAACGAGAGCAACAAAC
>NZ_JBFJTH010000076.1:0-17999 GCF_041625495.1 Litorivivens sp.
AGGACACTGCCCTTTCACGGCAGTAACAGGGGTTCGAGTCCCCTAGGGGACGCCATTATTTTTGGCGGGAATAGCTCAGTTGGTAGAGCGCAACCTTGCCAAGGTTGAGGTCGCCGGTTCGAACCCGGTTTCCCGCTCCAAGAAAAAAGATAGGCCAAATAAAAAAGGTGCTCAATAGCACCTTTTTTTTTGCCTGCAGTAAATGGAATATCGGTGCGGCGATGGCCGCCAGCCTTTCTCTATCCAGCAATGGCAAGCGGCGCGATTGTTCAGTGCAGCCCGAAGGCCTGGGCGCGGAGATCGCTGTAATCGGCGTTCTCACCAGCCTCGTAATAGCGCTCTTCGAGCAGCTGAAATTTTTCGATCTCGTCGTCGGCGAGGTAGTGCAGGCAGTCGCCACCAAAAAACCAGAGTAGCTCGCGTGGGATGTGCGGCGTAAATGCTGGAAAGTGACTGACCAGTCGGCTAAGCAGGCGTTGTCCCAGTTCCAGATATTCGCTGCGCTCTTCCAGCGCACTGCCGGTGAGGGCTAGCAAATCCGCAGTTTCCTGGCGGCTTTGTTCATCGTGATCCGGTGTTTGATTGAGAAACGCGTTCAGTGTGCTGCTGAAGCTCTGGAAAACTTGCAAGTGGTAGTCGAAACGGTCTTTCACGCGATGCACCTCAGTTCTGCGGGTGTGCAGTGTATCGAACCGTTGCCTGCCGTGGCAAAATAGCCGACTTTCTCGTCGGGTATGCTCGGCGACATTCACTAAGCCATCATGACAATACGGATGAACTTTATGATCAAAGCTCTATCCATCCGCGGTTTGCGCAAAACCTACGACAACGGCTTCGAGGCCCTTAAGGGTATAGACCTTGATGTTGGGCAGGGGGATTTCTACGCCTTGCTGGGGCCTAACGGTGCTGGCAAGTCGACCACCATAGGCATTATCTGCTCGCTGGTCAAGAAATCGGGCGGCGACGTGCACGTGTTTGGGAAGTCCGTTACTGAGGAACCTGCTCAGGCAAAGAAATTTATCGGTTTGGTCCCGCAGGAGTTCAATTTCTCCAATTTTGAATCACTGTGGGACATTGTGCGTAACCAGGCAGGTTATTACGGTCTGCCGCGCAAACTGGCGGAAGAGCGAACTGAAAAATACTTGAAGAAACTTGGGCTGTGGGGCAAGCGGCACGACGCAGCGCGCATGCTTTCAGGCGGTATGAAGCGTCGTCTGATGATAGCCCGGGCTTTGGTGCATGAGCCTAAGCTGCTGATACTCGACGAGCCCACTGCCGGTGTTGATATAGAGCTGCGTCGTTCGATGTGGGATTTTCTGCGGGATATTAACCGTCAGGGCATTACGATTATTCTGACGACACACTATTTGGAAGAGGCTGAAAGCCTGTGTCGCCATATCGGTATAATAGATCAGGGGCGGATTATCGAAGATACCAATATGAAAGTGTTGCTGAAGCAATTGCAGCGTGAGGTCTTCATCTTTGATGTGGCCGGAGAGCTCCCCGATCCAGTTCAGGTGGAAGGTTTTGAGGCGCATCGTATCGACGAGCACTCTTTTGAGCTGAGCATTGATAAGTCAGTGAGTCTGAATGAGGTGTTTGACCGGCTGACACGAGCGGGATTACAGGTCACCAGCATGCGGAACAAGGCCAATCGGCTGGAAGAATTGTTTGTCGGTTTGTTGGCGCAAGGGGGGAAAGCATGAGCTTTAACGAGAAGTGGATAGCCTTTCTGACTATCGTGCGCAAGGAAGTGCGTCGTTTCATGCGGATCTGGATGCAAACGCTGTTGCCGCCAGCTATTACCATGACATTGTACTTTGTGATTTTTGGTACGCTGATCGGTTCTCGTATCGGTGAAATGGGTGGGTTCAATTACATTCAATTTGTCGTTCCCGGGTTAATCATGATGTCGGTCGTCACCAATTCCTATGCCAACGTGGTGTCGTCATTCTACGGAGCAAAGTTTCAGCGCTTTATCGAGGAAATACTGGTTTCTCCCATGTCGAACAGCATCGTTCTGTGGGGGTATGTGATTGGTGGTGTGGCTCGCGGCTTGCTGGTGGGCTTGATCGTAACCTTGTTGTCGCTGTTTTTTACTGAGTTGAACCTACATAGCGTTTGGGTAACGATTGCCATTGTTACGTTAACCTCCGTATTTTTCTCGTTGGCAGGCTTTATCAACGCTGTGTTTGCTAACAGTTTTGATGATGTATCCATTGTGCCCGTATTTGTGCTCACGCCGCTAACGTATCTGGGGGGCGTGTTTTACTCCATCGATATGCTGTCAGATTTCTGGGCTGGCGTGTCAAAGCTTAACCCCATGCTGTATATCGTGAACGCATTTCGCTACGGCATTCTCGGGGTTTCCGATGTAAATGTGGGTTGGGCATTCATCATGGTATTGTGCTTTACCGTTTTAGCTTACGTGTACTGTATGCACCTGCTGGCAAACAGCAAACGCCTGAGACAGTAAATGGTCGATTTTCGTGATCTGCCGTTAGGCAAGCACACGCAGTACCCGGATCAGTATGATCCAGGGCAGTTGAGACCTATTCCGCGCGCTCAGGGGCGAGCCGGGCTGGAGATTTCCACGTTGCCCATGCGCGGCAGTGACTGCTGGAATGCTTATGAGCTGTCGTGGCTCGACGCTGACGGAAAGCCGCAGGTAGCCTGCGGGCAGTTTGTTTTTTCGGCTGACTCTACGCATATGGTAGAGTCAAAATCGTTCAAGCTGTACCTGAATTCCCTGAACTCGACACGCTTTGATTCGCTGGAGAAGTTGACGGAAACACTACGGGGCGATTTATCTGCAGTGGTTGATGGTGAAGTCGTGGTAGAGGTGCTATTGCCCGCAACTTGGGCTGACCGTTATGCCGTGAGTGCAGCCGATGGAATCTGCCTGGATGGCCTGTCACTGACAGATATTGCAGCATCGCCAGATGCAGCGTTGATTAAACGTTCGGGCAAACGTGGTGAGGCTCGTTACTTTTCCGAGCTGTTTCGCTCTTGTTGTCCCGTTACCGGGCAGCCAGATTGGGCCACCATAGAGTTAGAGTGTCGTGGAGAATTGCCAGATCCTCAATCGCTGCTTGCTTATCTGACCAGCTTTCGCCAGAACAACGAATTTCATGAGCAGTGTGTTGAGCGTATGTTTTCAGATATCAGTCGGCGCCTGAACCTTGAAGCACTGACGGTTTACGCCCGCTATACACGGCGAGGTGGTCTGGATATTAATCCGCTGCGTTCTTCGCATGAAAACAGTAGACCCTTTAGACGATTGGCGCGGCAGTGATGCCCGGAATACATCCGGCTGGCATTGCCGGCCTGACAGATAGCTTACCGAGTAAGGAGACAGCATGATCAGTTCTTTTAAACCTGTTGCACGTACTTTGATGGGGCCCGGCCCGTCTGATGTGAATCCGCGCATTCTGGAAGCTCTGGGCAGAACCACTATTGGTCATCTCGATCCGCAGTTTATCGAGATGATGGACCAGATCAAACAGCTTCTTCAGTATGCCTTTCAGACCAAAAATGAGCTGACGCTGCCAGTTTCAGCCCCTGGCTCTGCGGGTATGGAAGCCTGTTTTGTCAACTTGCTGGAGCCCGGCGATAAAGCCATCGTTTGCATCAACGGTGTATTCGGCAATCGCATGGTTGAAAATGTTACGCGTTGCGGTGCTACCGCAGTAACTGTTGAGGACGATTGGGGCAAGCCTGTTGATCCCGCTAAAGTAGAAGCTGCATTGGTGGCCAACCCTGATGCAAAAGTGCTGTGTTTTGTTCACGCTGAAACGTCTACCGGTGCGCGTTCAGATGCGCAGGCGTTGGCCTCCTTAGCTCAAAAGCACGACTGTCTGACGATCGTCGATACGGTTACATCGCTTGGTGGAGTGGAGCTAAAGGTCGACGAGTGGGGGCTTGATGCGGTGTATTCCGGAACGCAAAAGTGCCTGTCCTGTACGCCAGGTCTGTCACCGGTCACCTTTAGCGATAAAGCAGCAGACGTTATACGCAATCGCAAAACACCTGTGCAAAGCTGGTTTCTCGATATGAATCTGGTCATGGGTTATTGGGGCGGCGGTGCCAAGCGTGCCTATCACCATACGGCGCCGATTAATGCGCTTTATGGTCTGCACGAGGCGCTGGTTATTCTGCGCGAAGAAGGCTTGGAGAATGCTTGGGCGCGGCATGCGAAGATGCACACAGCACTTGCAGCGGGTCTGGAGGCTCTGGGTATCGGCTTCGTGGTTGACGCTGATTACCGTTTGCCTCAGCTCAATGCAGTCACTATTCCTGAAGGTATCGACGATGCTACCGTGCGAGGCAAGTTGTTAAAGGATTTCAACCTTGAGATAGGTGCGGGTCTGGGGGCGTTGGCTGGTAAAGTGTGGCGCATCGGTTTGATGGGGCATAGTGCCAATGCCGAAAATGTATCGCTTTGCCTCGATGCGCTGGAAGCCGTATTGATCGAAGAGGGAGCCAATATTAACGCCGGCGCCGCAAGAAACGCCGCCGCATCAGCCTTGCTTTCCTGACCTGACTTCCGACCTGTCTGTGTCCAGGCAGGTCGGATAGCCTATCCTGCCAACGGGTAGGGTTCCATAATATATCCCACGCAATCCTGTTGTATCACTTTTTCATCGAGCGTAAGCATCGATGGTATAAAGGGACGACGCGTGAACAATCGATTGCCGTCACGATAAAAATACTCGCCAGTGACATCGCGTCCTGCATCATTTGAAACACTCAGGGTCGCATGTTCACTGTTGCAGTAGGCAAAGTGCGTATTGGGTTTCAGTCGGGTGAAATTCCAGTTATCCAGCGACATTGGCAGGGTGAAATCTGCGCTGGACGGAGAGTCGGCAAAATGAATGCTGCTGTCTGCCGGGACGCGCATTCTTGCCACCGTGTGAAATACCGAGCAATCCTCTAACTCAGACGTGGCGACGTCCAGGTCACCGTAAAGTCCGAATTCCAGCGTCGCAATCGCCTGCTCAATGCCTGAGGGTTCGCCGGCCAATCCGCACTCGAGGGTAACGGCGGGGCAGTATCGGGCCATGTTGTTGGCCAGTACCTGATGAGGCTCGGAGAAAAAGACGATAGTGTTACTAAAAGACTGGGCCAGGCTCACAAAGCGTCTGTCGACATGGTTTATACAGGCGTATAGGGGATTTCTTCCGGTATTGTTGTGTATGTCGACGGCGGCAACCGGGCCGGTGTTAGCAACGTAATCAAGTACCTGCTGGGCCAGGCGGTGTTCAGCCAGTTCTCCCCCAGCCCAGATCCGGTTGTAGTCCGGCTGGTTTTTCAGCCTTCTTGCACCCTTTTCAGCGGCGGCAGTATTGCCGACAAAGATGATCAGATCTCTTGGCAGGCTTGCCTTGGATTTCAACAAAGCCTGTACAGCGGGCAAGCCCGTTGTTTCATTGCCGTGAAGCAAAATGGAAACGAACAGTGGTGCAGCTTGCTTACCTTTCAGGTGGATCAGTGTCGGCCCGCCCAGTATGGCGTGTAGCTCAGTGGCGCGACAATTCAACAGGCGTTCCGGAAGGGTTGTGAGTAATGAGAGTGCTACCACGTGTACACCGCTCCCCGTTTGCCGTTTTCCAGATAAGCCGCCATCAAGTGCTGCAAGTTTCGGTTATGCGACAGATAGAAGTTGCGTTGCCATATGGCGCCGGTTTGTTGGCGGCGCACGCGTTCACCGACCACTTCGTTTACATAGTAGTTGGCGTCGGCACGGTCAAAGCCGACCGTTTCCATGTGCTTTCTGGCAGCAGGGATCAGCTCGTCGAGCAGTAGTTTGTCTAGTGGCACCTGCTCGCGGCCGTCCCAGCTTAATTTGGCGCGCAGACCGTAACGCGCCGCGCGATAGAAGTTTTGTCTTGCAGCGGCAAAGCTGATCGCCGGTCTTCTGTGTGCGAGCCATCCGACAAGGCCGTAAAAGAAGGCGATATTTGCTACGCAGTCGGTGATCGTTGGTCCCGCTGGCAGTGTTCTGTGTTCCAACCTGAATTGCAGTTGTGATTGGTCGTTCACCTTCAGTAATGCCCGATTCCACCGCCAGATGGTGCCATTGTGAAGCTGGAGGTGAGCAAAGGGTGCATTCTGGTTTTGATTGAAAAGGAAGGGGAGCAGTACCGGGTAGGCCACCATATTTTCTTCGAAAATCTCGATAACAGAATGCTTCAGGTAGCTACTGCCAAAGTTTACGCGCTGCACAACTTCGCCGTGTTCGCCGAGAAAACACGGTACTGCGACCGATTGTTCAAACAGGGGTATCCGGCTTTCATCCCACAGTAACTTGCCAAAGACCAGTGGAGAGTTTGCGCAGGCCGCGACTAGAGGTGCAGAGGCGAGCAGGCTTGCGTTGTAGTAAGCTGCGAAGTCGTCGGGTGCCAGTTGCAGATGGATTTGTAGAGAGGTCGTGGATGCTTCAGTCATGACATCGTTGTGTTGCACAGTCAGCGAGTCGTAGTCGCTCTCTATATGAATGTCCAGGGGGCGAAAGCGTCGACCTTTCAGGATTTGCTGGTTGAGTGCCTGGTAGCGTCGCAGCGGCGAGACGTTGCCCATATGCAGGTCGTCATCGCGTAAGCTTGGTAGTACGCCGGCCAGGCAAAGGTCGAGGTTATGCTGGGCTGCCACCTGTAGGCAATGATTCCAGCGCTCGGTTAGCGCGCTCGCAATAGCGCTAAGCATATTGGTGTCAGCGGCGAACGGCGGGGTATTCACTTCGATATTGAATTTAGCCAGTTCCGGCACCACCATCGGGTCGTTCAGTGATTTGATGAGGAGCTCATTTTGGCTGGCTGGCCGCAGGTGCTTATCAATCAGGCACGCCTCAAGCTCCAGGCCAGATGTGCCGGTGTGGCTGTCGGTTCGCCCTGACTCCAGCCATTCCCGAAGCAGGGCGGTCTCCTGCGACAGTTGGCTCTTAAACGCCATAAAATCGGCTGTCGTAAATTCGCAGCTCTCAATTTCCTGTCCCACGTAATAGCCCCGCACACTGTGGCTTTCCCTGAAGTGTAGATGCGCGCGCCGAGTTCGTCAGCCTATCTGCGCTGGCATCGAGCCTTAAATAGGGGGAAAATGTCGGGCCTCCAACACCAACAATAAGCAGTAGGGGATTCGCGCGTATGCAATTCACCGATTACCTGAAGATTCTCGCCAAAAATGACGGTTCAGATCTTTACCTAAGTACCGGCGCACCGCCGTGTGCGAAGTTTCAGGGGGTGTTGAAGCCGCTATCCAAGGAGGGGCTGGGGGCTGGGCAGATCAAGGACATTGCAAACGAGATCATGGACGAAGAGCAGCAGGAAATTTTTGAGCGGGAGCTGGAGATGAATCTAGCAACCTCTGTGCCAGGCGTGGGTCGATTTCGTATCAATATCTTCAAGCAGCGCAATGAGGTATCGATTGTTGCGCGCAACATTGTCACCGAGATTCCCAAGTTCGACGACCTGAAACTGCCGGAAGTCCTGAAAGATGTGATTATGACAAAACGTGGCCTGGTGCTCTTTGTGGGTGGCACAGGCAGCGGTAAATCCACGTCATTGGCGGCGCTGATTGACCACCGAAACAGCAACAGCGGTGGCCACATCATCACCATTGAAGATCCCATCGAATTTGTGCACAAGCACAAGAAATCTATTATCAATCAACGCGAAGTGGGCGTTGATACTCGCTCCTTTGCCGCGGCGCTCAAGAACACCCTGCGGCAGGCGCCGGATGTGATTCTGATTGGTGAGATCCGTGACCGGGAAACCATGGAGCATGCGCTGGCCTTTGCAGAAACGGGCCACTTGGCCATTTCAACCCTGCATGCCAATAATGCCAACCAGGCCCTTGATCGTATTATTAACTTCTTTCCAGAGGAGCGGCGCACCCAGTTGCTCACCGATCTGGGGATGAACTTGCGCGCCTTTGTTTCACAGCGACTGGTGCGCACGGTGGACGGCAAGCGCGCAGCGGCGGTGGAGGTCTTGCTGGGCACTGCCACCATTCAGGAGCTTATACTGCGAGGTGAGCTCGACAGCATTAAAGAAATCATGGAAAAGTCCGAGCAGCTGGGAATGCAAACCTTTGATTCTGCGCTGTTTAAACTATACAAAGAAGGTCGTATTTCGCTGGACGAAGCCATAAAAAATGCAGACTCTGCGAACAATCTGCGACTTCGAATCAAGTTGGACTCCGGTGGCGGCCAGGGTAGTTCCCGGTTGAGTAATCTGGCGCTGGAGGATATCCCTGTCGACGAGGACGAACCGAGCTAGTGTTGGCCGTCTGTGTTCGAGGTCCGCTTGATTGTCTATTGGATGTATATCCAGTAATCTTCAGTGATCTCAATAACTGGCCCTGACCATGAGTGACGACAAGGTTTCCACAACCGCACTGGCAAAGGCGCTTGAAGTGCCGGTTCAACAATTATTTGGCACCCTGAAAGACTACGACTGGATTCGCAAAGTGGCGGATGGCTGGGCGTTGACGCCCAAAGGTGAGTTTGAAGGTGGTGAGTACCGCAACAGTAAGCGCTATGGTCGCTACATTGTCTGGCCGGTTTCGCTTGAAGAGCACCCGATGCTGCGGGCGCTGGAAGACAATAAAATGCTGTCCGGGGCTGCGCTGGGGCAACCGCACGGGCTTAGCGGCCGGGCCGTCAATCGGGTGTTGGCGGAGCTGGGCTGGCAGCGCCGAGATGCTCATGGTTGGATGCTGCTGCCGAGCGGTAAGCAGCAGGGTGGGGTGCAGCTGGAAAACCGTCAGAGTGACATGCTCTATGTGCTTTGGCCGGAGACCGTAACAGACAACAGCGTGCTGAAAAGGCGATTACAGGAAGTGGCTTGTGCGGGCTCGCGTGACATGGAAAACGACTTGTTTGCGGGTGAGAAGGGCGTCGTCAGCATTGATGGGCACACGCATGAGCGATCTGAGCTACAGCAAATCTGCCAGTGGCTCTATCTCGCCGGGGTGTTGCATGCAACCAGACGCACCTTGCCCGTAGAGGAAAATCTGGTAGCGGATTTCTTTTTGCCAGGGCAGCAAGTCTATATCGACTTTTGGGCGACTGATGCGAGCCCAACGTCCTTGAAAGCCCAGATGCGGCGCGCTGAGATATACAAAAAACTAGGGTTGAACAGTATTGAGTTGCACCCGGAGGATATTGAGCAGCTCGACGATGTTATGCCGCGCCAGCTGCTCAAATATGGGGTGCAGTTTAGTTAGTTTCGGTGGTGAAGTGCTCGTCAATCTGTTTGGCGAGTGTGATATCGCGCATCGAGATGCCGCCCAGGTCATGAGTGGTCAATTCGATATCTACCCGGTTATAGACGTTACTCCATTCGGGGTGGTGGTCCATTTTTTCTGCAAGCATGGCAACCTGTGACATAAAGCCAAAGGCGCTTACAAAATCCCGGAATTTGAACTGACGGTAGAGCTTGTCTTCGCGCACAGTCCAGCCTGGCAGTTCCGCCATTACGTCTTGTAGCTGGGATTCACTGAATCGGGTTGTCATAGGGTTTTACGCTCCAAAAAAACGCCACATTCCATATGTGTTGTATAGGGAAACTGATCGAAAAAAGCCAGTGACTGTATGTGATGATCTTGGCACAAATACATTAAATCGCGCGCCAGGGTTACCGGGTTGCAGGATATATACAGTATTCGCTCAAACCCGCCGATAAACTCGCGGGTAAAGTCGTCTAGGCCAGCGCGCGGAGGGTCGACGAAAACAGTGTTGAGCTTGTAATCGTCAAGGTCGAGGTGCGCTAATCGGCGAAAGGGGCGTACTTTTTTCAGCGCTTGAGAGATTTCTTCCGCCGACAGCCTGGCAAATTCAATGTTGCTTATAGCGTTTATTTCGCAGTTTTCAATGGCTGCTCGGGTAGCGGTTTTGGAAACCTCTGTGGCAAGCACTTTGTCGAAATAGCGCGACAGGGGCAAGGTAAAGTTGCCGCATCCACAATACAGTTCCAGCAGGTCATCGTCCCTGGCACCACTCACCTGTTTGCAGGCCCAGCTGATCATTTGCTCGTTTACCCGTGCATTAGGTTGGGTGAAGCTGTTCTCATAGTGCCTGAAGGTAAAGTCGCGATTGTCAGCGTGTAGCGTTTCGGTGATAAAAGCCTTGTTCAGGACCAGTTGTTGTTTACGGCTGCGACCGATCACTGAGATTGAAAAGGCTTCCATTAATGTTTGGGCTGCTTGTTGCCACGCATCGTCCAGTGGTCGGTGATAGATCAGTGTCACGAGCAATTCGCCGCTGAGTCCGGACAGAAACTCGACTTGAAACAGACGGTGCGTCAGAGCTTCGGATTGCGCGATGGCTTGTCGCAAGGGCTCCATGACGTTGGCGATACGTTCACAGGCAATTGGAAAGTGCTCGATGACGACTGCCTTGCGGTCGCCGGTTTTGCGGAACATGACATAACGGGGCTCGCCGTCAATGTGTTGAATTCGAAACTCTGCACGCATCCGAAAATGATCTGGTGCAGATGGAAAAATGTCGGCTTCCGGTGCCCCTAAAGCCTGAAACTCCGGTGTTATGCGTGCAACCTTTTCCTTCAGCAGTTCATTGTAGTTGGCGGGGTTGAAATCACTAAGTGGCATTGGTGGCTCAATAGGCAATAGTTAAATGCGCTGGCCCAGGCGCGACTGCCAAAGATCATTGGCTTGGCGATGGGCCTCGTCGGGTTTGGTGGTCTTGCCCAGTGCACGCAGGGCAATGGCAAGCGTACCGATAACGGCCTGTTCGCCATAGGTGTCGGTAGCGGTGCCCTGCCAGCACGCTTTCAGGTAGTCCAGAGGCAGAGTGTCGAGTTTATCCTGGCGACCGGAGAGCAAGCGCGGCCACTCTTCAACAGTGGGGTTGTTGTTTAGCAGCAGATGCAGTTTAAGGTCAGCTTCGGGGCGACGTTCAGCCTCGCCGGCCTCGCCCTTAAACACAACGGCATTTTCCTGCCCCAGCAACTGCGCGGCCCGCTGGTGGCTATCTGCATACGCGGGGTGAAAAATACTTTGCATAGAGCACCGCGCGCCGACGGGGTTGATGAGTCGGGTTAGTGTATTGACTGGTGATCGCAGACCAAACAGATTGCGTAGATCGATGATGCGCTGCAGTGGTTCGCAGAAGCTGCGCAGCGGAACAAAGGCGAAGTTGCTTTGGGCTAGTGCGGCCTCTGCGTCTGCCCAGTTTTCGCAGGGCGCATGCCCCAGCGCGCCGAGAGCTTGCTCAGAATACAAGCGTCCGGCGGTATGGCCTGCAGCACCATGCATCAATACACGGTATCCGGCCATGGCAAGGGTGAGTGCTGCCAGCAGGTACCAAGGATGTTGCCGTCGTTTTCCGGCGTAGCTTGCCCAGTCGAGGTCGACCTGGAAACTGGGGCGTTGGATATGCGCACGTACTGCGCTGACAAAGCCGGCTAATTCTTCGGGACTTTCCTCCTTGACGCGCAAAAGCATCAAGAAGGCGCCAAGTTGAACGGGCTCCACTTCTCCGCGCAGAATCATGCCAAAAGCCTCTTGGGCTTCCTCAAAATCCAGCGACCGGGAGCCGGTTTTACCTTTTCCCAGAATGCGCACATAGGGCGCAAATGCGTGTTCGGACATGGTATTGATAAGCCTACAGGCAGTTTTCAGGGCGGGGCAGGCCGGCTATCTTGCTCAATAACTTGGCGGGGCTGCCCGGAAAAAGTTTCAGAAAATGCAGGCTGTTGCCTTTGTTCGGCCCGAGTTCCTGCTGCGCATATTTTACCAGAGGGCGCATGGCTGGCGAGTGGTCAAACTCGCGATAAAACGCCTGAATCAGTGCTATCAGCTCCCAGTGCTCTGGGGTCAGGATGATAGATTCGGCTGCAGCCAATTGGGTCGCGACATCACGGTTCCAATCTGCGAGGTTAAGCAGGTAGCCTTCATCGTCGGTGGCCAATGGCATATCAAAACCAGCTTTGCGTGTGGCGATGTTGCGCACAGAGCTCTACCAGCTCGCTGTAGTCGATAAGCTTCACACTGGCGTGCATGCGCTCGATAAGGCCTCTCTCTGCGACCTCGTCACGCAGTGCATAAAGATTCATGGCCGCCCCTGAGGGTCCTTGCCCGGCGTAAACGGCGTCATGCATCAGAACAATGTGGTCATTGGCGTGACAGACCCTAAGGCAGTCGCGGTAGGCGCTGCTAGCGCTGGGCGAGGTTTGCACAAGGTGTACGATTGCATCTTCCATCAGATGGTCAGCACCCTGTCATAGTTGGCACACAGCTGGCTTATTTCTGAAGGCTGGCAAAGCTGTACCGGCATAGAAAGATCTTTTTGTGATAGGTGGCGACTGTCCAGTGATTGCTGGTTAACCAGCAGGGGTCCCACGTCATAGAGCGGCAGGGAGGATAGAAGTGACTCCACATTCTTGCTGCCGCTGGCGGTAGTGTCCTGATGGCGCAATAACTGGTACACACCATCATCGGTAAAGAGCATTGCAACCTTTAGGTCAAAAGCGCTCGCCGCCAATGCAATGTCGATGGCTTCACGTGCGTAGCTGGTGCCGTAAGGGGCTTTTCTGCAAATCATGAGCAACGATGACATGCGCTAGCCTCCAAATGTGACAATACGATCGGATAGCAGCATGGCTTCGACCCATTGGCCCAATCCTGACAATTCAAAGCCTTCCAGCATGTTGCTGCCGTCTAATCGATAGCGTTCGGCTTCGCGCTGATCGACAATGCCACGGCGCAAAGCGCTGGAAACACACAACACCATATCCACGTTGTGTTGCTTCGCGAAGCCTTGCCATTCGAGAGGAAGGCAGGCCTGATCCTGTGGCGCGACGGTAAGTCGGTTGCCGGTCGCTACCGCGTCGTGAAAGAAAAAAACACGAAACAGCTCGTGGCCGCCGGCGATACTGGCTTGGGCGAACTTGAGCGCTGAAGCCACCGCCGGCGACGATTGTGGTGAGCCGAGAATAAGCAGGGAAAATTTCATTTGTGCAAAAAGCCCCGGATTACCGGGGCTTTTGGGTGCGGTTGAATGGCCGGCGACCTAGTCGTCACCAGACAGGGCCATCAGGATATGCAGCAGGCTGATAAACAGGTTGTAAATGGATGCATACAGCGTGATGGTCGCAAGGATGTAGTTGCGCTCACCGCCATTTACGATCTGCCCAGTCTGAAACAGGATCAGTGCGCTGGAAAACAGCATAAAGCCGGCAGAAAGAGCCAGGTGCAGTGCCGGCATTTTGAAGACCAGCACGGCGACGACACCCAGTAGCAGGACGATAGCGCCCGCGGTGATAAAGCCCGCGAGGAAGGAAAAATCCTTTTTGGTGGTGATCGCATAGGCTGATAGACCCAGGAAGATGACGGCAGTACCACCCAGCGCTTGCATGACCAATTCTGAGCCAACACTGCTTTGCGTGAGAGCACCGATCAGCGGTCCAATGGCATAGCCCACAAAGCCGGTGAAGCCAAATACCGCGAGCAGGCCCCAGGCGCTGTTGGCCAGCATCTGCGCCAGAAACGACAGGCCGATAAAGCCGCCCAGAAACACCCATGGGTTGAGTGGGGCTGCGCCGCGTGCGAGAAAGGCAGTGAATGCGCTGAAGGCAAGCGTCATAGCCAGCAGCATGTAAGTATTTTTCAGTACCTTATTGGTCCCGACGACTTCAATGCCGGCAGGTGAATGAGCGACGGTTCTATCTTGCATCGAAAACTCCGCGATTGGTTCGAATTGCTTAAATCATACTGTGCGCAGCGCCAAAAGCAAGGTTTATAGGAGGGCGCTAAGCATTTGAATCAGCTCTTGATTTAGAGGCTGGATTTGCTGGGAAGTTCAGAGGATTGGGTACTAGGAGAAAGATGGCGGAGGGGCAGGGATTTGAACCCTGGGTGGGCGTTAACCCACGCCGGTTTTCAAGACCGGTGCATTCAACCACTCTGCCACCCCTCCGCGGCAGACCGCAATTATACAGAGCTCGTTTCGACAAACAAGCATAAGAACAGACGATTCAGTGACTTTAGTAAGGAAAGTAGAGTTTTTGATTAACTACTGAGCAGTGCGCGGGAAAGCGTGTGGCCGAGGCGACGGTGCAATGGAACGAAAAACGATCAATGTCGGGCGCGACCAGCAGATTTCCTGCCTAGTGGCGGATCACAGCGACGGGCGAGGCGAGTTGTTGCTCTTCTGTCATGGTTTCCCCGGGCTGGCTTTTAGTTGGCGCCATCAATTGCGTTATTTTGCGCGTGCGGGCTACGTAGCAGTGGCGCTGGATATGCGCGGCTATGGCGACAGCAGTGCGCCGGAGGATGTGGCGGACTATTCGCTGGATCATATACGTCACGATCTGCTTGCTGTGCTGGCGCATTTTGGGCGCTCCAGAGCAGTTTTTGTAGGGCATGATTTCGGCGCGCCAGTGGTGTGGAATATGGCGTTGCATGAGCCTGAATCTGTAGTCGCATTGGTGGTCCTCAGTGTGCCCTACGATTTTGACTATTACGGTCGCAGAGGGTTGGCGCCTGCTCAGTCAACGATGCCGCCTACGCAGCAGTTTTCGCAGGTGGCGCAAGAGCATTTTCTTCACGCCCACTATTTTCAATCGCCAGGTGTCGCGGAGCGGGAGCTCGATGCGAACTGTAGTCGTTTTCTAAGTCGACTGTTCTGGAGTCTGAGTGCTCGGGGTGCGTTACTAGGCAGCTTTGCGTCGGCCCCGGGTACGGCAGGGTACCTTGACGTTTTACCGCCGGCAGGTATGAATCTGCCGTGGTCGTGGCTCAGTCAGGCTGATTTTGCGGTGTACGCAGACATGTTTTCGCGTACCGGATTTCGCGGCGCATTGAATTGGTATCGGGTCGCAGATATCAATTGGCAGCTCAATAAGCGTTACGTTGGCCAATCCATAGATGTGCCGGTGAGCTTTATTGCAGGGAGTAATGATCCAGTATTAACCATGAGTGGGGAGGGTGCGCTCGCCTTTATGGCCGAACGGGTACCAGGTTTGGAAGTGCGGATCGTTGATGGTGCCGGGCATTGGGTGCAGCAGGAACAGGCCGAGGAGGTTAATGCTGAAATGAGCCGGTTTTTACAGTCTGTGTATTCGAGAGAAAAGAAAAACGGCCGTTAGTGTGACTAACGGCCGTTTAATGCAGTATTTTCCGGAGTGCTGAAATCAGCGATTGCGTGGATCGTTGATCGCGCGCGGTGGAATCTCCCGATCCGGATCCGGGCTTGCCATGGCGCTTCTGTCCAGTTCAGCGGGTAGAGGCGAACTGGTCGAAATACTGACCTGTGTAACCGGCTTGGGGTTCTCGCGCGGATCATTCGCTGCCCGACCGCGTGCGGCGGGTGGAACAACTGCTTTCCGAGTTGGTGCCGGCTCATTTGCCGTTTTGCTGACGGGAGCCTGTGCTGCCGGCTTGGGGGCTGGCTGCTCCTCGCGCGAAGCGTCGGCAGCGTTGTCCAGTGCCGACGTTTCGGCTGCGGCGCTACTGGCTTTTGTTGCTTGCGCGGCCTCAGGCGCCTTTTCTGCAGCTACCTCTGTCTCCACCGCTGGGGTACTTGGTTTCTCAGTTGCGGCTGCTTCAGCGGGCTCTTCCTCGCTGGTTGCTGCGGGCTTGGGCTCGGTTTTCGTCGGCTTGGGCTCGACAGTTTCCTCTTTGGAGTTATGCGTTTCCTGTTTGGGGTCGCTAACTTCTGGTTTGGTGGTGGCCTGTTCCTGTTGTGGTTCGGCCTGCGATTGTGATTGCTGCGCTATCGGCGCCGTAGACTTTGACTGCTCGGCGCTAACCGGATCTGCTTTGGGCTGCTCTTCGGTCTGGGCAGCGGGTGTGCCAGCATCGTTGGGCAATGCAATGGCTTCCTCGCGCTTGCGATCGTTCTTTTGACGCGGCTTGCGATTGCTTGGACGGCGCTGCGGGCGATTTTCATCGCGCTTGTCGTTGTCGTTTGCAGCGTCATCTTTCTGCCGAGGCTCGCTGGGCTTGTCGGTGTTTTTGTTAGCGGGCTTTTCAGCCTGTCTGCTGTCGTTTGTCTGATCGCCACGATTGCGCCGGTTGTCGCTGCTGCGGCCCTCGCCATCGCGACGGTTGCGGTTGCGATTACGGTTGCGATTGCGGTTGCGCTGCTGTGGTTTGTTCGTGTCAGACTCGGGTTCAGGTGTGGGCTCAGTCTTTGGTGTGGGCGCCACGCGGGTATCGATTTCCTCGGCCTGGAAGAAGGTGCTGAGGCTGGACACTATTTTCTTGAATAGCCCAGGGCCGCTCTCCTGGCTTGTGCTGGCCGCAGCCGGTGCTGGGGTAGCTGTTGCTGCAGGCTCTTGCGGCTCGCTGCGCTGGGGGGCGGGTGCTCGGGGCGCCAGTCCGGAAACAGCGGCCTGTTGAATGGGCGGCAATTCCTCGTCTTTGGCTTCCTGTTCTTCTTGGGCAGTTTCCAGTTCGCTGGTGATTTTGTAGCTGACCAACTCTTCCTCGCCAACGTCGCTCTCGCGCAGGCGCTGCACTTCAAAATGTGGGGTTTCGAGGTTGATGGACGGAATGACAACAACCCGTACTCCGGCGCGGTTTTCGATTTCATGAATCGGCACGCGCTTTTCGTTCAACAGGTAAGACGCCACGGTCACTGGAACGATAGCGCGAACTTCGGCGCTTTTTTCTTTGGTAGCCTCCTCTTCGAGCAGGCGCAGAATAGACAGTGCCAGTGATTTGGTATCACGAATGGTTCCGTGCCCTTCACAGCGCGGACAAACCTTCGCGCTGGTTTCGCCCAGTGAGGGGCGCAGGCGTTGGCGCGACATTTCCAGTAGGCCAAAGCGTGAAATCCGGCCAAGCTGAACGCGCGCGCGGTCTGGCTCCAGTGCATCACGCATGCGGGTTTCCACTTCGCGCTGATTGCGCGGCGCCATCATGTCGATAAAGTCGATGACGATCAGGCCGCCAATATCACGCAGGCGCAGCTGGCGAGCGATTTCATCGGCCGCCTCGAGGTTGGTCTGCAGGGCGGTTTCTTCGATATCGCCGCCTTTGGTTGCCCGTGCGGAGTTGATGTCGATGGAAACCAGTGCTTCCGTTGGGTCGATCACCACAGAGCCGCCAGAGGGCAGGTGCACTTCGCGCTGGAAAGCCGATTCGATCTGGCTTTCAATCTGGTAGCGGTTGAACAGAGGAACCGGGTCTTTGTAGAGGCGGATCTTGTTCTTGTATTGAGGCATTACCTGCTCGACAAAGGCTTTCGCCTCTTCGAAAGAGGTTTCGTTGTCGATCAGAACCTGGTCAATATCGTCGCGCAGGTAGTCGCGGATGGCGCGAATGATGACATTGCTTTCCTGCAGGATCAGCAGGGGGGCTTTGTTTTCGTCTGAGGCTTTGCTGATGGCGCTCCACAGGTGCAGCAGGTAATCCAGATCCCATTGCAGCTCTTCAGAAGAGCGGCCAATGCCGGCGGTGCGCACAATCACGCCCATGCCATCGGGAATGCTGATGGAGCTTAGAGCTTCGCGCAGCTGGGTGCGATCTTCGCCTTCAATGCGACGTGATATGCCGCCTGCGCGAGGATTGTTGGGCATCAGCACCATGTAGCGGCCCGCGAGGCTGATGAAGGTAGTGAGTGCAGCGCCTTTGTTGCCGCGCTCTTCCTTTTCTACCTGCACGATGATTTGGGTGCCTTCTTTGACGACATCCTTGATTTTGACGCGGCCTTCAACCTCGGAGGGTGAGCGGTAGAAGTACTCTTTGGAGATTTCTTTCAGTGGCAAAAAACCGTGGCGCTCGGCGCCGAAATCAACAAACGCGGCTTCAAGGCTGGGTTCTACGCGGGTGATCGTGCCTTTGTAGACATTGGCTTTTTTCTGGATACGAGTACGGTTTTCGATGTCGAGATCGTAAAGCCGCTGCCCGTCGACGAGGGCGACACGCAACTCTTCTGGCTGCGTGGCGTTAATGAGCATTCTTTTCATTTGGTAAATCCTTGTAATTGAAGGATTTACCGCAGTGTTACTCGAGCTGAGACAGACTACAGTAGC
>NZ_JBFJTH010000077.1:0-17929 GCF_041625495.1 Litorivivens sp.
CGGGGTCGGATCGAGTATTTTTTATTCGATACGACCCCGGTTTTTTTATACCAGCTCGATAGCTGTGGCCAGTGCTTCGCCGCCGCCAATACACAGTGCTGCGATACCGCGTTTTTTGCCGTATTTCTGCAGGGCGTAGATCAGACTGATGATGATACGCGCACCGGTTGAGCCAATCGGGTGGCCCTGGGCGCAGGCGCCGCCGTGTACGTTCACTTTGGCGTGGTCAAGCTCCAGGTCACGCATGGCCAGCATGGTCACCATGGCAAAGGCCTCATTGATTTCCCAAAGATCCACGTCGTCCTTGGTCCAGCCGGTTTTGGCATAGAGTTTTTCGATGGCGCCGATTGGGGCGGTGGTGAACAGCTCGGGTTCGTGTGAGTTGCGGCTGTGGGCCACGATGCGCGCCAAGGGTTTGATGCCCCGTTTTTCTACTTCGGCGCCGCTCATTAGCACCAGCGCAGAAGCGCCATCACTGATGGAGCTGGAGTTGGCCGCTGTTACCGTACCGTCCTTCTTGAACGCCGGTCTCAGGGTGGGAATCTTGTCCAGATTGGCTTTTCCTGGCTGTTCGTCGTGTTTTACCACAACGTCGCCTTTACGGGTTTTAAGCGTAACCGGTGCAGTTTCAGCGTCCAGGCTGCCGTTTTCAATCGCTTGTTGTGCGCGCTTGAGTGACTCAATGGCGAAGTCGTCCATCGCTTCGCGAGTAAGGCCATTGTCGTCAGCAGTTTGCTGGGCAAAGGCGCCCATTAATCCACCTTTATAGGCATCCTGCAGACCATCAAAAAACATATGGTCTTCCAGGCCTTTGTTGCCGGTGCCTACGCCGCCACGTGCGCCATTGACCAGGTGGGGTGCGTTGCTCATGCTTTCCATGCCGCCAGCCAGCGCGATATTGCAGCTACCTGCCTTGATCATATCGTGGGCGTAAATGGTGGTTTGCATGCCTGAGCCGCACAGCTTGTTGACGGTCACGCAGCCGGTGGTTTTGGGGACGCCAGCGGCCAGTGCTGCCTGGCGGGCAGGACCCTGTTTCAGGCCAGCCTGCAATACGCAGCCCATAATCACTTCTTCGATGTCTTTGCCATCGATACCAGCGCGGCTAACGGCTTCGGCGATCGCGGTGGTACCCAGTTCAACGGCTGTCGCGCCGCTCAGTGCGCCGAGAAGACCACCCATCGGGGTTCTTGCTCCACTGACAATATAAACGGAATCGGATGACATACGAGGCCCTCGCTTTGCTGTTCGGTATATAAAATGAGGGCGCATTTAGCCATGGTGAGGCGCTGTAGGCAAGGGTAGGCGGGGTTTTTGGGGGCAGGGCCGGCGCTCGTAAGCGCCGGTTTGCGGGCTTGTGAAATTAGGCGGCCTTGGTGTCTTTTTTGGATTCGCTGCTACCACTGCCGTCTGCGTAGAATTGGCTGAACCACTTCCGGAACTGATTAATGGGGCCGTCACCATCACAGAGTATCGGTTGAGGGCGGTAGACTTTATGCTCCCAGATAGGCATATCCTGCTGAACTTGCAGGGCAACATTCTGGATCACTGCCTGCGACATGATTTCCTGCCCTTCGTTCATTTCTTTGGGCTGGGTAAAAATAAACCGCAGGTGAACGGTTTTCTCGTCAATCGGCGTAACTGTACCCATCATAAAAGTCTCGAATACGCCGCTAAAGCGCTGCCAGGTTTGGCCGGGCCCGTTACTTGACGTGTCCAGGAATGAGTCGCGGAAGAGGGTGCCGGTTGTGTCGAATGTGCCGTCTTCAAAAATCTCCGGTGCTTTGCTGACGAAATGGGCGTGGCGCTGAAAACCTTCGTGCTTCACTTCTCCCTTGGGTACATCCTGGTTGCCATGGACATACATGAAGTGTGCAGCGTCACAGCCGTTTTCAGCGGTTTCCTGAATGTGCGAACGGAAGGTCCACTCGTAGGTGGAAATGTCGGTCCAGTCGTCGCTGTGTAGCTCGTGAAGTTCTTCTACCTCAAATAGCGGTGCAATCTGCTCCGGGTGGTACCAGACCCAGATGGATTGGTTTTTTTCAACCGTAGGGTAGGCGTAAATACAGGGTTTGCCGTTGGCTACCTTGGGGGGCATGTTGGCCGCATAGGGCACTGTTTTGCAGACACCTTCGCCGGAAAACTCCCAGGCGTGGAACGGGCAGGCGATGTTTTCGCCAGTGACCTTGCCGCCGTGACCGAGGTGGGCACCAAGGTGCGGGCAGTAGGCATCAAGCACTTTAGCTTCACCCGCTTCGGTGCGGAACATCACCATTTCCCGGTCAAAGTAGCGTAGTGGTTTAACCTCGCCGGGCTGAAGATCCCGAGACAGGGATACGCAGTACCAACCGAAGGGGATGGGAAGTTGGGCTGTATTTTCCATGGTTGACTCTCTCTTATGCTTTGCGCAGACAGCACTGTCGCTATCAGGCTTATCGAATAAAACCAGGTTGATGTGCCTGATTATCGAACGCGGCTCAGCTAAAAGTACACATGTGTTACCCATTCTGACGCGATTGTAATCTTTTTCAAGCTCGGAACAGTTTGTCGCGTACATTGCGTCGGTAATTGACGGGTGTTTCTCCGTACTCCCGACGAAACAAGCGGGAGAAGTAATTGGGGTCGCCAATGCCGACCGTCTGGGCGATTTCGCCCACCGCGAGATTGCTCTGCTGCAGCAGCTCGCGTGCCGCGCGCAAGCGCAGAGTGTTGAGATAATCGAGCGGTGATTGACCGGTCGCGCGCTTGAATCGCCGGCTCAGACTGCGTGTGCTAAGACCGCTTTCGACCGCAAGATCTGGCAAAGCGATTGGTTGGTGAAGATGCTTGGCCAGCCAAGACTGCAGCGCGGCAATGGCTTCGTCGCGATGCAGATCGGTCTGGCCAACACGGTAGGCGTGGGAGTGAAAGGGACGTCGGATCTCAGGTGAAAACTGGCGTTCCACCCGATGGGCTACGGTGGTTCCCCAGCGTTCGCCAATCAGGTGTACCAGAAGGTCGGCGATGGAGTTGATGCTGCCAGCGCAATAAATCCGCTCAGATTCCGTGATCAGGTAATTGCGGATCAGTTCAACCTGCGGATATCGCTGGGCGAAATCATCAAAATAGTGCCAGTGGGTCGTAGCTGGCCGTTTTTCCAGCAGGCCCGCTTCGGCCAGCAGGTAGCTGCCGGTGCCCACCGTGCACAGGGTGGCTCCGGCGTCATATTGCGATCGCAACCAGGGCGACAGCCGGGCCACATTTATATGTTTGAGCGGCTGACGCCAGCGCGTGGGCAGGATGATCAGATCATAGGTATTCGATGCGGCTATCGTAAGGTCGGGCTCAAGCACTAGTCCGCCAGCGGTATTGACCTTTTGCCGGGTAAGCCCCACCAGTGACACTCGCGGCGCGGGTTGCCGTTGTATGCGCAACTGGTCGGCAGCCGCGTTAAGCATTTCGGCTGGCAGGCTGATGCTCGAGGTGAGCGCGTTGGGAAGTGCGATCAGTGCAATGTTTACCATGCTAATATTGTATGGCTTAATTATCTCTTAAAGTGGCCATATTATACTAATCACGGCGCCGCCGCCTTTCCTAAAATAGCTGCCACATAATGATGAAGTGGGCAGGATTAGTATTGTGGCGCGGTTACCGGTAATAACAGGCTTTGGGGGCATTAATCCAGCGGGCAGATCATCTTTCCACCACGGCTACCGCCGATTGGTGCTCGATGCTCTGCCTGAAAGCAAGGTGCAGCGCACGCTGCAGAGTCTGGCGGCGCTCATGGGCCGCTCCGTGCATGACCGCGATGACATTCTCAACCATACCCTGATTCGTAAAATCGAACGGGACTGGTTTGATACCGAAGCGATTCCCTGCAACCGGCATATGCCGTTAGCACCGGCCGAAGAAGCCGTGAGTTTTGTTACTCGCGCGCGCAACCTTCCGGAAACCCTGCCAGAGAGCTGGACTGTTACCGAGGTGGAAAAGGGGCGGGTGCGGGTTGATATGCGTGGCGTCAGCGATTTTCTGGTGCAGACCACGCGAACCAGCGAAGTGCGTGCTGCAGGGCAGTTGCCGAGCGGTTTTGATCCAGCGGCATTGTACCCGTCGCGCAATCACCCCCGCGGTCTGCAGCTGGCCATTTACGGTGCTTCAGATGCCATACAGTCGGTGGGGATTGAGTGGCAAGCGCTGCTGTCTGCAGTGCGGCCAGATCAGGTTGGAGTTTATGCCAGTTCAGCGATGGCACAGCTCGATGATAATAGTTTCGCTGGTCTGCTGTCCGCCCGCCACAGCGGCAAACGGGTTACCTCCAAACAGTTGGCGCTGGGACTGGCCGATATGCCCTCCGATTTCGTCAATGCCTATGTACTGGGCAATATCGGCAGTACCGGGCCGTCGTTGGGCGCCTGTGCGACCTTTCTCTACAACCTGCGCGCGGGCGTGCAAGATATTCGCAGTGGGCGGGCGCGCATCGCGATCGTGGGCGCTGCTGAAGCACCGATAAATCCCGATGTCATTGACGGCTATGCGACGATGGGAGCCTTGGCTACGGATGCGGGCTTGATGAAGCTCGACGGCACCGATCGGTTGAGCGAGGCGGATTATCGACGTGCCTGTCGCCCCTTTGCTGAGAACTGTGGGTTTACCATTGCCGAAGCTACTCAGTTTGTGGTGCTGATGGATGACGAGTTGGCGCTGGAGCAGGGGGCGATGATTTATGGCTCGGTGCCGGATGTCTTCATCAATGCCGATGGCTACAAGAAGTCTATCTCTTCGCCGGGGGCAGGTAATTACCTTACGGTGGCCAAAGCGGCATCGTTGGCGCGTGAAATCCTTGGGGACACGGCGCTGCGTGAACGCAGTTTTGTGCAAGCTCACGGTACCGGTACCCCGCAGAACCGATTGACCGAATCGCATATTCTTAATGAAGTAGCCAAAGCGTTTGGAATTGGCAGTTGGCCAGTAGCAGCGATCAAGGCCTATCTGGGGCATACCATATCTTCAGCCAGTGGAGATCAGCTTGCTGCCACACTTGGTGTGTGGGCGGAGGGTATTTTACCGGGTATCGCAACGGTCAGCCGCTTTGCCGACGACATACACACTTCAAATTTAAGTCTGAGCCAGGCGCATCGTGAAATCGATTGCGATATAGCGCTGTTAAACTCCAAAGGCTTTGGCGGCAACAACGCGACCGCGACGGCATTTTCCCCGGCGGCTACCCGACGACTGCTTGAGGCAAAACACGGCAAAAGGGTACTCGCGCAATGGCAGGCGAAAGAAGAGGCCGTTGCTGTGGAGGCGGCGCGTTACGATGATAAAGCCATAAGTGGAACCGCCAACGTAATCTATCGTTTTGACCATCAAGTGTTATCGGGTGAAGAGCTCACCCTGAGTGACACTGAAATATCACTGCCCGGATATGCTCAGCCGGTGTCATTGGCAGTGGAAACCCCCTATGCAGACTGGTTGAATAAGGTCTGATCCCATGGAGGCGGCCTCAGGCCGCCCGTCCACCTAAAAATTTATCAAGGTTGGCCCTCCCGGCAAGACAAGCCGCCACTTTCATGATTGAATGTGTCGCCGGAAAAGGGGCTGAAACCGCCCGTTCTCCGTCGAAAAGCCGCAATTGGTGATAATTTGCGCGTTTTTCGTATCAGTCTGAGGAGGGAGGCAGTATTAATGAATGGTGAAGCCAAAGCGCGGGTAGTGATGAAAGTACCGCGCGACCAGGCCTGGAAGCGTTTACGTGATCTGGGCCAGGCACATAACTACGTGCCCGGTATCATCAAAACCGAAATTACCACCGCAAAGAAAGAAGGTGTGGGCGCCAGTCGCAAAGTCTATCAATCAGAGACCCGAGCCCTCGATGAAACCGTGGTGGAATGGGATGAGGGGCACGGTTTCCTTATCAAGCTTCACCGGGGCGAACACGGTTCTCAGCCACCCTTTAAAGAGGCCTATTTTCGTTATCAGTTAGACGATGCTGGCAATAACCAGACGGCGCTGACCACCTCTTTATTGTTTACCATGCGCTGGGGCTGGTTGGGCGATTTTCTGCATCGCCGCGTGCTGGCCAATGTATTTCGCTCGGTCATTCGCGATGTAGCCCTGAGCATGAAAGCCTACTACGAAAGTGGCGAGCCGACGACGCCAGAAAAACTGAAACAAATCAAAGCTGACCTCAAAGCGAAATAGTGTGGATGCCATGGATGCCCTGACTCTACTGAAGCAGCGAAACTCCGCAGCTAAGCTCACCGAGCCCGGTCCGGATGCGGAGCAGCTTACTACCCTTATTCAAGCGGGGATGCGCGCGCCTGATCACGCGCGTTTGACGCCCTGGCGTTTTCTGGTCATTGAAGGTGAGGCGCGCAATGCGCTGGGTAATCTGTTTGCCAAAGCGCTTGCACAGCGCAACCCCGAAGTTACAGAAGCCGAGCTGGAAAAGGCCAGGTCCAAAGCCTTGCGAGCCCCCTTGGTTATCGCTGTTGTGACCCGTTTTGTTGAGCATCCCAAAGTTCCAGTAATAGAGCAGCAGCTGTCTGCCGGTTGCGCAGCTTACGGCATATTGCTGGCGGCAGAAGCGATGGGCTTGGCCGGAATCTGGCGCACGGGAGCCAATGCTTTTGATCCCAATGTGCTTAAGGGTTTAGGGTTATCTGCCGGGGAATCGCTGGTCGGCTACCTGTACATTGGTACCCGCGAGGGGCGAGCCAAGCCCCTGCCAAACTATGACGCAGAGCAATTTGTGACTCGCTGGCCCGGCTGAATCAGCTGTAGTCAAGTATAAGGTATGTAGTTTGCGTTGGTCCCAGCGTTACTGAATTGAAAAAGAGGAACACACCCATGATCCCTGCTTTCGAAACACTTTCCGTATCGATCGAAAACCACGTTGCTCACGTGCAACTGAACAGACCGGAGAAAGCGAATGCGATGAACCTGCCTATGTGGCAAGAGCTGCAGGTCTGCTTCGAGTATTTGTCTGACGCAGAGGACGCACGGGTTGTTGTGCTTAGCGGTGCGGGTAAGAATTTTTGCGCTGGTATTGATCTGGATATGTTTGCCGGTGTAGTGGGAGATGCCCAATCAGATCCTGCGCGTGCGGCAGAGCAGCTCAGGCAGACCATTTTGCGCCTGCAGGACAACCTCACGGCCATTGAAAAGTGTAGAAAACCAGTCCTTGCGGCGATCCACGGAAACTGTGTTGGCGGCGGTATCGATATGGTTAGCTGCTGCGACATGCGTTACTGCGCAGAGGATGCTAAATTTTCCATCAAAGAAATCGATATTGGCATGACCGCAGACGTCGGCACGCTGCAGCGACTACCCCATATCGTACCGCAGGGTGTTGTGCGAGAGCTGGCGTATACCGGCCGTGACGTCAAAGCTGACGAAGCTCAGCGCATTGGTCTGGTTAACAACGTTTACCAGAGCCGCGAGGCGATGATGGCATCGGTGTTGGAAATTGCTGCTGACATTGCCAGCAAATCACCGCTGGCGATCCGTGGTACTAAGGAGATGCTGGTCTATACTCGCGATCACTCCGTGGCTGACGGGTTGAATTTTATCGCCACCTGGAACGCCGGCATGTTGAGTCAGGGTGATGTGATGAAGGCGCTGACCGCGCGGATGGAAGGCAAGGTGGCAGAGTTTGACAGCTAGGGTGGCCGTTCGCACCAATGTAACGCGGCAACGGTTTGATATGATTATTAACGTAAACACAGGGCGGTAGCAGGGTTGATAAAGCGCAAGCAGCTGACCATTTTCAGCACACCAGTAATAACGCAAATCATGCGGGCTGTGTCCTTTCTGGCGCTGAAGGTAACGGGTTGGCGAACAGTGGGAGAGCCGCCGCAACTGGATAAGTACGTGTTGATCGCGGCGCCCCATACCAGTAACTGGGACTTTCTGGTGATGTTACCGGTAGTCTTGAAATACAAGCTGGATGTTCATTGGGTTGGAAAACACACGTTGTTTCCTTTTCCCATCGCTTGGTTCGTGAGATGGCTGGGAGGAATCCCGATCAATCGCACGGCGGTTGGCAACACCGTAGAACAGGCGGCTGATGCCTTTCGCCGCTCGGAAAAACTGGTATTGCTGATTGCACCAGAAGGTACCCGCGGCAAGGTAGATCGCTGGAAAGCGGGTTTTTACCATATTGCCACCCGAGTGGAATTGCCTATTCAACTGGCGTTTCTGGATACGAAGTCGAAAACGGTCGGTTTTGGACCTCTGGTACAGACTACCGGAGACTACGATGTCGATCTTGCGACGATCCGGGACTTTTACAGTGACAAGCAGGGCATTCGTCCTGAATTTGGCTGATCCCCGCACCCGCCCAGGAACGACCACTTTAAAATAAGATTTTCCTGAGGTAACGAATGCGTCAATTTATATGCGCTGTGCTGGGCATCAGCCTGGCAAGTACGCTGGTTTTCGGCACACCTGCCGAAACGACAATCCGCACAGCCACCGAACGGGTTGGCACCCAAGCCATCGCCGAGGGCGCACCCGAAAATTGGTTAAGCTACGGCAAGGATTATCACGAACAGCGTTATAGCGCGTTGACGCAGATAAATGACGAAAACGTGGGCAAGCTGGGTTTAGCCTGGGCGTTCGATACTGATTTTAATCGGGGCCTTGAAGCAACCCCCATTGTCGTTGACGGCGTGATGTTTGTCTCCGCCAACTGGAGTGTTGTACACGCGCTTGATGCTCGCACAGGCAAGGAACTTTGGCGCTTCGATCCTGAGGTGCCGCGCGAATGGGCGAAGATGGCCTGCTGCGATGTGGTAAACCGTGGAGTGGCGGTTTACCAGGGCAAAGTGTTTTTCGGAACCTTGGATGCAAGACTGATTGCGCTGGATGCAGCCACGGGCAAAAAGCTGTGGGAAGTGCAGGCGGCAGATACCAAGGAATACCCCTACACCATTACAGGCGCACCCCGCGTCTTCAAAGATAAGGTCGTTATCGGAAACGGCGGCGCCGAATATGGCGTTCGCGGCTTTGTGTCCGCGTTTGATGTGAATAGCGGTGAAGAAGTCTGGCGTTTCTATACGGTTCCGGGCAACCCTGCCGATGGTTTCGAAAATGAAGCGATGAAACAGGCCGCTGAAACCTGGACCGGTGAATGGTGGAAAATGGGCGGTGGCGGCACCGTTTGGGATTCCATTGTTTATGACCCTGAACTGGATCAACTGTACCTGGGTGTAGGCAATGGCTCACCTTGGAACCACAAGGTCCGTAGTCCGGATGGCGGCGACAATCTGTACCTGTCATCGATTGTCGCGCTCGATCCCGATACCGGAGAGTACCTCTGGCATTATCAGCAGACGCCCGGCGAATCCTGGGACTTTACGGCCACCCAGCACATCATGCTGGCTGATATGGAGTGGCAGGGCACGCAGCGTAAAGTCATCTGGCAGGCACCCAAAAACGGCTTCTTTTTTGTTATCGACAGGCAAAGCGGCGAGCTGCTTTCTGCAGAACCTTATGCCCGCGTCAATTGGGCCACGCACTACGACATGAGCACCGGACGACCTGTGGAAACTGATAGGGCTCGCTATCGCAATGGTGCAGAGTTTATCCGGCCGTCATCGATGGGGGCGCACAACTGGCATCCGATGGCGTACAGCCCGCAAACAGGTTTGGTGTATATTCCGGCTATTGATGCGTTGTTTAAGTACGGCGATGTCGAACAGTATCTGCATAAGTGGGGCCATTGGAATCTTGGGGTTGTGCTTGAGCAGGACGCTGCGCCGAATCATATCCTGGCCCAGCTGATGCTGAAGCAGGTGACCACTGGTTCGCTGCTGGCGTGGGATCCCAAAACACAGTCGGCGAAATGGGTCGTGGAATACGCAAGACCCTGGAATGGCGGCGTGCTTGCAACGGCCGGTAATCTTGTATTTCAGGGTACGGCGGAAGGTGAATTTCGTGCATATCGCGCCGATAGCGGCGAACAGCGCTGGTCGTTTGATGCCCACACTGGAGTGATTGCACCGCCTGTAACGTACAGCATAGACGGCGAACAGTATGTCACCGTACTGGCCGGCTGGGGCGGCGCCTTTGGCCTGATATCCGGCTATGAACAGGAGGGTGGTATCCCGCCGAGTCGTGTTCTGACATTCAAGCTTGGCGGTGAGGCAGTGCTGCCAGAAAACCCGGAGAAAACGCTGTTTGAAGCGCCTGAGCCGCCGGAGGTCAGTGCAGAAGAGCTAAAAGCGGGGCGCACGCTTTATCATGAATATTGCTCGGGTTGTCATGGTACCGATGCAGTATCGAATGGTGCGGTCCCAGACCTTCGTCATCTGCCTGGCGTATTTTACGAAAACTTCGACAAGGTCGTGCTCGACGGCATGATGCGCAAGGCGGGTATGGTGGGTTTCGGCGATGTGCTTGATAAAGAAGATTCGCGACTGATCAAAGCCTACATACTCACCCAAGCTGAGGAAGACCGTAAAATTCGTGAAACGCCATCCTGGTGGATGAAGATCAAAATGATGTTCTTCAACGCCGTGGCCAATGTTCTCGGCTGGATTATGGATAAGGTTTAAATCTGGCGGGGGCGCAAGGAAACTGTATTAGCCGCCCCCGTTTTTTTGATTTCACTGTCACGAAAACCCTGCGACGGCTGTCGCACGGGCTCCCCCCTCTAATCCCGTTTGTCAAAAAACATTCATTTCTGCTTCGTTATTACTCCCTTATATATCAATTGGTTACATTGTCATTGTCGCCGCACCCCCAAAACGTCGGAAGAAAGCTTCATAAGAGTGTCGCCTATTTGTCACAAATCGGTCACTTGCCGGGCGTAGGCTTTGCCGCAGTTACCAATGTGGAGGTGGTTTCAGGTGCTCGCTGCCGGAAATCACGCGTAACTGAAACCCACACTGAAAAATCGATGATATTTGGGAGCAACATCAATGTTGAAAAAAATTCTGGTCTCTGGGGTAGTCGCTGGCGCGCTGGTTGGGTGCACAGACAGCGGTGACGTTAACCTGTCGCCCACTACCATTAGTAATGGTTCAGGCAGTGGCACCGGGGACGGCGCGGGCAGTAATGTATGTGCAAGCTATACAGAATCAGGTCAGACCTTCCAGGGAAACTTTGACGGACAAGATTGCGTATACGGCGCACTGTTCGTCAGCGACAGCAAACCGATCACAGTGTCTTCCATTACGTTTTCCAACTTTGGTGGGAAACACATTTTTGAAGATAGCCTGTTTATCGGCGCAGACGTCAACGCCACTGCTGCACAATCCGGCAAGCGCATCCCACAGGAAGGCGAAGGTACTCGTCTGAATATTGCCGCTGGCGTAACCATGGTGTTCAAGCAACCCGACAGCTACGTACGTATCGCCCGTGGTTCACAGATCTTCGCAGAAGGTACCGCCAATAGTCCAATCGTGTTCACCGCTGATGAAGACGCCATGCTGGGCACGGCGACCGAAAGCGATCGCGGTCTGTGGGGCGGGGTTCAGATCAATGGTAATGGTCGGACCAACAAATGCCACGACGGTTCGCCAACAGGCTCGGGTGCACCAAGCACGGTCAGCGATTTTGCTGCCACAGCTAACAATGTTCACAACTGCCATGTAACCGCTGAAGGTCGTCCTGCGACCTACGGTGGTAACAACAATGCTGAGAATTCGGGTGTGCTGAAATATGTGGTTATCAAGCACGCTGGTTTTGAGGTGGTTGACGGTGATGAACTCAATGCTCTCACGCTCAACGCGGTAGGTAGTGGTACAACGATCAGCCATGTTCAGACATACACTTCCCAGGATGACGGTTTTGAAATGTTCGGCGGCGCGGTCAATATGGATCACATTGTCGCCGTCAACGTGGGTGATGACTCTATCGACTACTCTGAGGGTTACAACGGGGACATTCAGTACGCTGTGGTGGTGCACACGTCTGGCGCCAACCGCTGTATTGAAGGCGACAACACGGGGGGTAGCCGAAGTGATGCGTTCACACCGACAACCAAACTGCGCATATCTAACCTCACCTGCGTAACCAGCAACATTGACGAGAATGCTGGTACTAACGTGAGCGCAAAAGGTGATTCCGAAGGTCCGCTGTTCCGCGAAGGCGCTTTCTTTGAAATGTACAACTCGCTGGTCACTTCCTATGCGACATCACTGGCGAGCAACGAGTGCCTTGAGCTGGATGATTCTGAAGGCCCGGAAACTATTGACGCTGCGCAGGCGGGCATCAGTAAAGCTTCTAGCAATGTGATCGCCTGTGGTGAGGCGACAAAGGTCGGTGCCGACGCGGCAAATACAGGGTTCGATCTCGTTAACTGGCTAGCGGGTGGTGGAGCCAATGCGGCGACGCCTGCCAACACTAATACCAACAATGTGTTGATCACTGGTAGCGATGTGGCAGCAAGCGCCATCGGCTCTGTGTTGGTCGATAGCTCACAAGAACGTGACTATCTGACAGCTTCCGCAATCAAAAATGGCGCGGGCACCACCGTATTTGATCAATCTTCACAGCTTTTTGATGTCTCCTCTCTGGGGTCAATCTTTAAGAAGCCGACCTACCTCGGCGGCGCAAATGCCAGCGATGACTGGTTGACTGGCTGGGCAGTTGGCTTCGATAAACCCCTGACCCCGTAATGGCTGTCTTTACTTCACGAAGCAGGTTGAAAAACAAGCAAGGGGCGCTAACGCGCCCCTTCATGTAATCGACCACGTTACTTCAGGCTTATCCAGGACAGTGGGTTTTTATCATGGAAAAAATTAAACGAAATAGTTTGTCGCTGGCCGTGGGACTTGCAACCGCTTTGGCTGCTAAATCTGCGCTGGCGCAAGAAATCAATGGCGCCGCCATTGAGGTAACACCTCCGGGCTCCATCGAAGAGGTGGTGGTAACAGGACGACTCAAGAGTGTTGCGGCGTCCATTGTCGATGAGCGTATCGACATTCCCTACTCAGCTGATTTTCTCGGCTTTGAGGCGATTTCCCGAGCCGGCGACTCCACGATTGCAGGAGCCCTGCGCCGTCTGCCCGGCCTTACGCTGATTGATAGCAAGTTTGTCTACATTCGAGGCCTTGGTGAGCGCTATTCGAGCGTAACCGTTAATGGGGCCGTTGTGCCGTCCCCCGATCTGGCGCGTAGCGTTATTCCTTTGGATCTCTTCCCAACCTCGATTGTGGAGTCGATCAAAGTGCAAAAGGCGTTTGGTTCTTCGACGCCGGCCAATTTCGGAGGGGGCGCAATTGATATTCGTACCAAGAGCTTTCCGAAGGCGCCACTGCTTAGTATTAGCGTGGGTGCTGGCGGCAACAGCGTAAGCAGCAGTGGGCTGCAATACAGTGATAGTAGTATCAAGCCGCTGCCGGGTGCGATTGCTGATGGTATTGCTCGCTACCGTGGCGATATTTCCCAGAGTAATATTTTTGCGACTGAAAATAATGCCGGCAACAATACAACCGCACAGCAGGCCGAGCTGATTCAGCGTAACTTGATTTTAGCGCTGCCGCGTAACGTAGCAATAGAAAAAGATCTGGAAAGTCTGGATAGCGATTATAAGCTTGCACTCGGTAACGCTTTCGATGTGGGCTACCAGTGGCTGGTTGGCGGTTCCATCAGCGCTTCGGTCAGTGATCAATTTCGTAATAAAGATCAGGTAAAACGTGAAATTGGAAATCCGGAGTCGCGGTTTTCAGAAGTTGAACGTACGGCAGAGGAGCACCGCGAAACGTACTCAGCTACGTTTGGTGTGGAGTACGGTAATACGCATGCTCTGGGTTTGAGTTACTTTGATATACAGCACGACGTGAAGGATGCATTTATTTCACGTGGCTTCGATCAGAATAACTCACAGGCCGACGGCGACCAAGTTGTTAGATATCAAACCCGCGCTGAAGAACGCCAGCTCCAGATGTATCAGCTGACGGGGAAGCATAGCCTGGAAGGTCTTGAGCCGGTTTACAATTGGACTGACCAGCTTGGTTTTCTGGAGAGCTTGCGTGTCAGTTGGTTCTATTCGGATGCGGAAGTGACAACCGATGTGCCTAATCAATCGAATTATAACGGTACAACAGACCTGGGCACTGGATTTACGCAGATTTCTCCGGCTCCGGCGGCGGGGCAACACACATTTCTTGAGCTCAATGATGACGAGGAAAGTTGGGGGGGGGATTTTGAGTTGCCCTTGTTTTTGGATAGCAGTGAGCTGACCGTTCGAGGTGGTTATGCTGCATCTGAGAAGCTGCGTGAGTACTACCAGTATACCTTCAATGTAAACACTACCGGCCTGTCTAGTTCCGTGTTGTCAGGCGGCCCAGGCCGTGTGATGTCCGATCCCATACTAGGTGATCTGGATAACAACTTTTCTGCATCGCTGGGAAGCAACTTCGGTACTGAAAGCTATGTTGCAGTGAGAAAGTTGAATGCATACTTTGGCGAGCTGGATTGGCGCCTGAATGAATACTGGCGCATTACGCTGGGTTCGCGCTGGGAAGAATACAAGCAGGCTTTGTTGACTGTCGACCTGCTGGATTTTACTGGCGCATCAGTGCAGGCGCAGGCACAAGCGCTGGCTGATCCGAACCAGCGTTTTGCATTTGTCGAAGATGATTGGTATCACTCCGCGGCGTTGACCTATGCGGATCAGGGGATGTTTGGCGCTGAGGAATATCAGCTGCGTGCCAGTTTTGCACAAACGACGGTTCGCCCTGATCTGCGTGAAACTGCCCAGGTTGTCTATATTGATCCCGAGATCAATCAGCGTGTTCGCGGTAATCCCTTTGTCGAAAAGTCGGATATCGATCACGTCGATCTGAGAGCCGAGTTTTTCTACGAAAACGGAGATAATTTCACCGTGTCGTTGTTTTATAAAGATATCAAAGCGCCAATTGAAACAGTGCGTCAACCGGGCTCGGATGACAATGTTGTCCTGACCTATCAAAATGTTGATTCCGGAAGTATTGTCGGTGTTGAGGTTGAAGGCCTGTTGACGTTGCCCGCAGATATGGTTGGTGTGGATGGGTTCTTTATCTCCGGGAACATTGCTTTAAGCGATTCGGATGTTGAAATTGATACCACCAACAATGTACTGACGAATGACTCCCGTCGTCTGACCGGTCACTCGGAATATGTAATGAACGCGCAGCTCGGATTCGATTCGCCCGACGGTGTGCACAGTGCGTCACTGATCTACAACGTGTTTGGTGATCGTATCTATTTTGCGGGCGTGGCGGGTAACGATGATGCCTTTGAATTGCCATTCCACTCACTGGACCTGACCTACACATTCTATCCGACAGATACACTGTCTTTCAGCGTAAAAGTGCAGAATATTCTCGAAGAAGAGCGCGAGTTTGAGCAGGACAATGCGTCTGGACGCAACGTCGCGATTATTGAGCAGGAAGTTGGTCGAAGCTGGGGGCTTAGCGCCAAGTGGAGTTATTAATAAGCAGAGGCTATGGAGTAAAAAAACCCGGCTGTCGCCGGGTTTTTTATGCGGCAGATCCTACCAGATGATTTGTACGCGGGTGGAGATGGCGTCACCGCTATCTTCCTGGCTTACACCGCGAGTAATCTTCTCGTCTAGCTCAGTCGTGATGTAGTTGAGTGACAGGCGAACATTATTGTTCACATACCAGTTAGCGCCTACTGTGATGTTGTCGAACGCGTTCTCAACTGCACCGGTGCGGTCATCGTCGATCTCGCCGTGTTCGAATTTAACGACCAGCTCTACGGCGCCCTTCGCACCGGCGGGCTTGATTTTATCAAATATGCCATCGGCTGCTTTGTAGCTGCGCGATTCACCGGTGACAGTCCATGCACCCTGTACGTAGTAGCCGGAGTACTCAACTTCGTTGGCATCGTTTTCCCAGGTAGATGCAACATACTCTGACTGTACTGAAAAGGGGCCGCTCATCCAGGCTGCTTCCACGCCAAACTGGTCGTGGTCGGTGGCGTTGAAATCACCGGGCGATGTGAGCAGGATTTTTTCGGCAGTGTGCACAGCAAGTCGCTGATCAAATTCTGCAGTTACTGGGACAGTTTTTTCGATGTCTGACTGAAAATAGGCGGCGCCGAGATGAACAACCTGGGTTTTGCTTGCAATTGGTGCGAACGTAGCGCGGCCACCGAGATTGTAGAGCTCGCTACCTTCGTCGTCTGTTGAGCCCTCATAAGCGCCAAAGGCCCAGCTGTAGTTGTCTCCGCCGTTGCTCAGTTGCACGTTGGTGTAGTTGCGACCAGCTGACACATATTCGAACATCGCTGAGCGCTCTATTGTGGTGATGTACTTGGAGCTGGTCAGTTCTTCCAGGCCGAAGGGAATCTTGAATTTGCCGACGGTGACGTCCGCGACATTCCAGCCAGTGTACATAATGTAGGCATCTTCCATCTGGTTTTTGGCCGAGCTGTCTACATTGAAGCTGTATTGCAGTTTGTAGTGCCAATCTTTGTAAAGAGAGCCTTTAAAAGCCACGCGTGAACGGCGTACTTCGCTTTCCAGCGCATCGCCGCCAGTGCTGTGGTGTACGCCGTCATAGGAATCAAAATCCCACATCAGGCGACCGTCGATTGCAAAGCTGAAGTTGCCGTCGGCGCTCTTGATGCTCAGGTCACCCTTGGAGCCAATAACAAGATCGTCACCCTCAGTGGTTACGGTACCGGCAAGGGCACTGCCCGATAGGGCGGCAATGGAAAGGGCCAGCAGGTTGCGTTTCATTTCACAGTCTCCATCTATGTGGTTGGCTAGGTGCCGTTTATTGTTGAGATCGTCGGAGGTTGCGCCGAGGCAGATCTCGGAGCGTATTATGTGAATAAAATGTTTCAGAAATATTAAAGTAAGAACTTTTGTTCATATAGGTGACACTTTATTGTCACGAAATTGTAGCAGCGACGGGGGCTAGGTAGAAAGGCGTTTTGGGTTATAGGGTCGTAACTGTGAATCTCTCGTGACGTTTTCCACAATATCTGTGGATAACTCAGTGAATAAAATGTCGACTTCCTTCGCGAAAGCGCGCGGCAAGTGCACCTCAGCAAATTGGCTAATTTTTCAACATTGAAACAAATTCCAATAAAAACATTGGGTTACGTTAATTTGTTGATGCAGGGTGTCAGTGGGGGGCGGTTTTGGGGCGCGGATGATAAATCCCTAATCACCTTGTGAATAATTGTTACCCAATCTGATCAAAAAATGTAACGTGTTACCGCACATAACGAAAAAACTGTGACATAGCGTCGCCTGACGGTAACACTTAGCGGGCACTGTGCGAGTAAATGGGGCGCTAGCCGCGATAAATGCAGCCGCTGGTGCAGGTTTCTCTGATTTCGACAGCGCTGAGTTGGGGCAGGGTGGGCTTTAATTGGTCCCAGATCCAGATCGCCAGATTTTCGCTGGTCGGGTTTTCCAGGCCGGGAATGTCGTTCAGGTAGTGGTGGTCCAGGCGCTCGTAGGTAGCTTGGAAGGCGCGTTTGAGATCGGCGAAGTCCATGATCCAGCCGGCGTTGGCATCCAGCTCGCCACTTACGGTTAGCCTTACATGAAAGCTGTGTCCGTGGAGGCGACGACATTTATGGTCTTCCGGCACATTCGGAAGGTGGTGTGCCGCTTCGAATGTGAATTCCTTGAATACGTCCACGAGACTTACCTGTATGAAAACGCGGCTATGGTAAAGGCGATGGAGTGGCTTGTACAGGTTTCCCAATCCCCTGATTTCGCTCAAATAACAGACGAATTGTTCAGCATTCATGCAAATGCAAAAAAACTTTAAATTTCTTTGTAGTTACGTTTGACAAGCCTCGGGTTTTCGGTAGAATGCGCCTCACTCGTTCGGGGGGTGGTTAGCTCAGCTGGGAGAGCATCTGCCTTACAAGCAGAGGGTCGGCGGTTCGATCCCGTCACCACCCACCAATTAACGAGTTTGTTTGTTATGCGGACCGGTAGTTCAGTTGGTTAGAATGCCGGCCTGTCACG
>NZ_JBFJTH010000078.1:0-17191 GCF_041625495.1 Litorivivens sp.
AAAGGCAGCAACCAGGCCGTGTTTTTCGATGACCTGCTCGAGGAGCAGATCCAGCGCGATCGCGATCTCGAGGATGCCTTACCATCAGCCTTGGAAAATCATGAGTTCTCGCTGCACTACCAACCGAAAGTGGACGCCAATGGACAATGCTGCGGGGCCGAAGCGCTGTTGCGCTGGCACCACGGCAACCAGGGCCTCATCTCGCCAGCCATCTTTATTCCACTGGCGGAACGCTCCGGCTTTATGCCAAAACTTGGCGCCTGGGTAATTAATGAGGCCTGCGCCTTCCTTGGACGACTGCGCGAGCAGAACACTCACCTTCCAGGGCGACTATCTGTCAATGTCAGCCCCTGGCAACTGCGCGAGGAAACGCTGCCATCTACGCTGCAAAGCGCCCTTCAGGCGACCGCCATCCCCGCCCCCCAGATAGAAATCGAACTGACGGAATCCGCACTGGTAGATTCGCTAGTCACTGCCCGAAAGCAGCTGCAAGCTATACGGGAGCTTGGTGTCAGTATTGCCGTGGATGACTTTGGTACCGGCTACTCGTCACTCGCCTACCTGCAAGATCTGCCGCTGGACGTACTCAAGATAGACAAACAGTTTGTAGACAACCTCGACAGCACCCGAGGGCAGCAATTGGTGGAGGGGATTATCAACATCGGCACGGTACTGGATATGACGGTTGTCGCTGAAGGCATTGAAGACCGCACTCAGCTCAGCGCGCTTTGCGCACTGGGCTGCCAGTATTTTCAAGGTTACCTGTTCAGCAAACCGCTGCCGGAAGAAGCCTTTGGTGAATGGCTCCGCAAAAACCTGCAAACGCCGCTGACGACCTCTTGATCAGCAGCGTTCACCAGCAAGTTTTTACGACAGTCACTCAGGGGGCTACAAAGAGGTGGTATTTTTTCTTGCCCAGCTTCACCAGATAGAAGCGTCCGAAACGCGCACTTTCAGACGCAAACAGGGCAGGAGAGTTCATCATGTCTGCAGCACCAGCGGCCACACCATTAATGACGACCGCGTTACGCCCAAGCGCATCCTTTACCTGCTTCCCGGAAGCCGCCATTCCCGCATCGGCCAGCAATTGCGTCAATGGAATGTCCGCCAGGGTAGTGCGATCCAGTGTTGAACTCGGCAAGCCATCGAGCTGCAACTGCTGGTAATCGTCCTCCGACAAAGCTTCATCATTGCCACTGAAAAGCGCCTCGGTAATGCGCTGGGCTGCTGCGAGCCCCGCGTCACCGTGAACCAGCCGGGTCACCTCGCGCGCCAAAATCCCCTGAGCCTCAGGTCGACCTTGCGCAGCCTTGTCCGCGGCCTCGATATCATCGATCTCGGCCGGTGAGAGGAAGGTAAAGTAACGCAGGAATTTGTAAACATCTGCATCTGCAGTGTTTAGCCAGAACTGATAAAAGGCATAGGGAGAGGTTTTGGCAGGATCAAGCCAAATCGTTCCAGCCTCTGTTTTGCCAAATTTGGTACCGTCTGCCTTAGTCACCAGAGGCAGGGTCAGACCGAATACGTGTGCCCGATTCAACCGGCGAGACAGGTCGATACCACCGGTAATGTTGCCCCATTGATCAGAGCCCCCGATCTGCAATGTGCAGGCGTTGCGGCGGTTAAGCTCGGCAAAATCGTATGATTGGAGAATCATGTAGGTAAATTCGGTATAGGAGATACCTTCACCTTCACGCTCGATCCGCTGTTTGACGGACTCCTTCTGTATCATCGCATTCACGGCGAAGTGCTTACCCACGTCCCGCAGGAAGTCCAACACATTGATACTGCCGATCCAGTCCAGATTATTGACCACTTCAGCGGAGTTTTCACCGCAATCAAAATCGATAAACTGGCTGACCTGAGCGCGAATTTTGTTGACCCAACCCGCCACCACATCCGGCGTATTGAGCTTGCGTTCCTGAGCCTTAAAGCTGGGGTCGCCAATCAAGCCGGTCGCACCGCCCACCAGCGCCAGCGGCTTGTGGCCAGCGAGCTGAAAACGTTTCAAGGTGAGTAGGGGCACGAGCGAGCCGATATGCAGGCTATCGGCCGTTGGGTCGAAACCGCAATAGAGTGTTCGGGGGCTTTCGTTGAGGTGCTTTTCCAGCTCCTCGTCGCTGCTCATCTGCGCAATTAGCCCACGTGCGCGCAGATCCGCGATTAAATCTTTATTTACCACGATCACACTCCGGATAAATTCTTATAGCCCCAAGCAAAAGAGCTGGCACAATACAGCACCCTCCCCGAATTGCAAGCGATGCGGGGTAAGTTGGCACTTTGCAGCTATTGTTTGATGCTTTATTAGAGGTTACCACGCTAAGTGACTCATATTGCTCAATTTAAATCTATTTTCAAATTGAAAACGACGCGTTATAGTGATGTTTAAAAAACAGCAGGCCCGACGGATGCATTTCGGAACTCGCAACAACAGACAAAATCTGCCCCACCCTCCGAAAAAGCAGGTGGTAGCAGCCATGTCGACCTTTGTCGCCGTTGTTTTACTATTGCTGCTCTTGCCCGGCGAACAGGCCGAGGCCAAACGCACCGCCATCCCGCTCTCGCTCGAAATTGCGCCTTCTGACATAGATCGCGTGATTGTCGACATCGAACAGGAGCCGCTAGCACCAATCACTCCCTGGGATGATGTTACCGTTCAACCCGGTGATAGCCTGTCCCATATATTCCAGCGCGTCGGACTAACCGCCCGCGACGTACACGAACTGATAACCGGCACCACCGAAGTGAAGCCCCTGAGCCGGATCAAGCCCGGACAGCAGCTGTCCTTCCACATTCAGGACGGTCAATTGCTGGCCATGAAGCTCAAGCAGAATGCTCTGACTTCCCTCGTTTACGAACGCACCGCCAAAGGCTTTAGCGCCACCGAGCTGGTTCGCGAACCGGAAGTACGTCCACGCATCGCCAGCGCTACCATTTCGTCCTCACTCTATAAAGCAGCCGAAGATGCGGACATGCCAGACGGCCTCATCATGGAGCTGGCCAACATTTTTGGCGGTGTTATGGACTTTATCTATGACGTGCGGGCCGGCGATCACTTTATCGTGCTCTACGAAGAGCTCTACATAGACGGCCAGCGCTACAAGTCCGGCAAGATTCTGGCAGCCGAATACGTCAACCGCGGACGCAGCTACCAAGCTTTCCGCTATACAAATGCACTGGGCAAAACTGGCTACTATTCACTGAACGGCGAGAGTATGCAAAAGGCTTTTCTGCGTGCGCCGCTCGAATTCTCCCGCATATCCTCACCCTTTAACCCAAACCGCCTGCATCCGATTTTCAAGACCGTGCGCCCTCACCGTGGCATCGACTATGCTGCACCGCGCGGCACACCTGTCTACGCTGCTGGCGATGGCCGAATCATCGAAGCCGGATACACCAAGGCCAATGGCAATTACGTGATTATCCAGCACGGCTCCCAGTACATTACCAAATACCTGCATCTGGATCGCAAAGCCGTTCGAAAAGGTGACCGAGTTGATCAACGGCAGACCATAGGCTGGGTTGGGTCTACCGGATTTGCCACCGGCCCGCACCTGCACTACGAATTTCTGCTGAACGGTGTACACCGCAACCCGAGCACCATTATTGAGAAGCTACCCAAGGCCCGAAAGATTACAGCAACGGAAATGGCCATGTTCAAAAACTCGGTACAGGGTATGCATCTGCAGCTTTCTACCTATTCCGTTCAGGCCGGCTACCGCAGTCCGTCAACATCTTCCGTCGGCTCCGGTTAATGGGGCTTTATATTGGCATCATGTCCGGCACCAGCCTGGACGGTGTCGACACACTGCTGTGTGAGATTGGTGACGATGGCGCGCCCCGCTACCTTCACCACCTGAATACGCCGTTCCCGGCAGAGCTGCAAACGACTCTGCGCAAGCTCTGCCAACCCGGCAACAATGAGATTGAACTGCTCGGGCGGGCAGACCGGGCACTGGCCACACTTTACGCCGACTCAGTAAAACAACTTTTGGCCTCCGCCTCGCTGAATGCCCCCCAGATTGAAGCCATTGGCTGCCACGGCCAGACCATCCGGCACCGGCCACCAACGCCTGAACAGGCCGCCAGCACTGCCTTTACACTACAGATCGGCGACCCGAACACACTGGCGGCGCGCACCGGCATCTGCGTGGTGGCCGACTTCAGACGCCGCGATATCGCCGAAGGCGGTCAAGGCGCGCCACTCGCCCCAGCGTTTCACCGCGCCGTTTTCGCATCGCCCACGCACGATCGAGCGGTTATCAATATCGGCGGCATGGCCAATCTGACACTGTTGCCGGTAAACGGACCATGCACCGGTTTCGACACCGGCCCCGGCAATGTGCTGATGGACGGCTGGATCAAGCAGCACAACGGGCAGGCGTTCGATGATCGAGGGCTATTTGCTGCCAGCGGCAAAGTCGATGCCCCGTTGCTGGATCAATTGCTGTCACATCCCTACTTCGCGAACCGACAGGGCCCACGAAGCACAGGCCGCGAAGATTTCGACCTGAAACAACTGATTGCGATCATCGATCAGACCGACAGAGACATCGCTCCAGAAAACGTACAGGCGACCTTGCTCGAACTCACCGCGCAAAGTATCGCCCGCCCGCTGCAGGCTCTGTCACCCGGCCCAAACGAAATCTACGTTTGCGGGGGCGGTGCCTTTAATACCGCACTGATGCAAAGACTGGAATCACTGCTACACCCGGCCCAGATTGCAAGCACAGCTTCACTGGGAGCAGACCCCCAACACGTGGAAGGCCTGGCGTTCGCCTGGTTGGCGTATCGAAGACTTAGGGGCTTAAGCGGGAATTTGCCGAGCGTGACAGGCGCGGCACGTGAGGTACCGCTGGGCGCGGTGTTCCCGCCCTAGCGCGACATGAAGCGCATCAGATAGAAAAGGACGAGCCACAACCACAGGTTGTACTCGCATTGGGGTTTTTGACCATAAAGCGTGAACCCTCCAGGCCTTCTTCATAGTCAACCTGTGCACCCACCAGATACTGGTAACTCAGCGGATCAATCAGCACAGCGACGTCCTCCACTTCAACCACCGTATCATCGTCGGCCACCAGCTCGTCAAAGGTAAAGCCGTATTGGAAACCGGAACAACCGCCGCCGGTAACAAACACCCGGAGCTTCAGGTCGCCGTTATTTTCCTCACTTTTGAGCGCGCGAACCTTGTCCACCGCACTCGCCGTCAGATTGATGACTGTCGGGGTAAACTGCTCGACAGATGACATACCACTCCTCGTAACGCCCGCACATCAGGGACGATTGTTAAATACCCAAGCAATTTGGTCAAGTATACCAGCTTTAGCTTCGGCCTAGGGAAAGACTGATATCGCACCCAGACCGGCACTTTCATCCAGCCCGAACATAATGTTCATGCATTGAATTGCCTGACCGGAAGCCCCTTTCACCAGATTGTCCTCTGCCACCAACACCACAACGTGATCACTGTTGGGCGGGCGGTGCAGAGCTATACGCAACTTATTACTGCCTTTTACGCTGCGAGTTTCAGGATGACTCCCCAGCGGCATTACGTCGACAAAGGGCGAATCCTTGTAGCGCTGTTCATAAAGGTACTGCAGCTCATCCAGGGCGACAGCCGGATCACGCAGTCTCGCATACAGAGTGGCGTGAATACCGCGAATCATCGGCAGCAGGTGCGGAGTAAAAATCACGTTAATTGGCTCGCCGGCTGCCCAACCAAGGCACTGGTTGATTTCAGGCAAATGTCGATGCCCGGAAACGCCGTAAGCCTTGAAGTTTTCAGCAACCTCGGCAAACAGAAACCCCACCTTAGCCTGACGCCCCGCGCCGCTCACCCCGGAGGCTGCACTGGCTATCAAGCCATCGGTGTGCACCAGCTTTTCTTCAAGCAGCGGCCAGTAGCCCAACTGAATGGACGTGGGATAACAACCTGCGCAGGCCACCAGTCGAGCAGTTTTCAGCTCATCAGCAAAGACCTCGGGCAGGCCATACACCGCCTCTGAAAGCAGCTCAGGGCAGACATGTTCCTCGTGATACCACTCGCTCCAGAGCTTAGCGTCGCGAATACGAAAATCAGCCGACAGGTCAATCACTCGTGTGCCGGTCTTCAACAGGTCAGGCACGGTGTTCATCGCCACATTGTGCGGCGTTGCGAAAAACACCACATCGCAGGCACCCAGCTTTTCGGTATCTGGCTCGGTAAAGCGCAGATCCAAGCGGCCGCGCAGGCTGGGAAACAGTTCGTCCACCGCCAGACCAGCTTCACCGCGCGAGGTAATCATGGTCACTTCTGCATCAGGGTGGTCTACCAAAATTCGCAACAGCTCAGCCCCGGTATAGCCCGTGCCACCTACAATACCAACCTTTAACACGCTTAAATTCCTGCCCGTTTTCACTAGAGATTGAATACCCCGCAAACAACGCTATTAGGCGCGCAGCGAGAAGGGCCTTTATAATACTGGATTTGACCGGCACACGCGAAGGCAGGATGACGCAGAATACGGCACCAGTAGACTTTAACTCAGGCCCAGCCTTGTGACCGAAGGCACCCTCAGCCGTTTCAGGCGCCGACTGGCCAGCCCCGAAGCAGCGCTACCCTACGCGCTGCTCGGCATCCTGTCCGGCGCCATTACCGCTGTGTTGATGATTGTCTTTCGCCTGGCACTTGAATGGCCACTCGCCCATTGGCTTCCCGACCAATCGCCGGAAAACTTTGAAGCCCTGAGCTGGCACTGGCATTTGTTGCTACCTTTCGGCGGCGCCTTGCTGCTTGGGATATGTCTTCACTTTGTCAGCCCGGTGCATCGCTTTACCGGCATCCCCCACGTTATCGCCGCCCTGCACAATGGTCGAGGTCGTCTGCCGCCTGCCAATCTGTTTACTCAGTTTGCCGGAGGCCTTGTCGCCCTGCTGAGCGGGCAATCGGGCGGGCGCGAAGGACCCGCTGTGCATATCGGTTCTGCCGCCAGCAGTCTGTTCGGTGCGGCGCTGCGATTACCGAATAACAGTCTGCGGGTGATGACAGCTTGCGGAACAGCGGCAGCCATTGCGGCCTCATTCAACACCCCCATTGCCGGCGTCATCTTCGCGATGGAAGTGGTGATGCTGGAATATACTGTCGCGGGCTTTGTTCCCGTTATACTGGCCGCAGTGACCGCCACTACGCTGTCTCAGGCAGTTTTCGGCGCGGTGGTTTTCCTGCCCGCCACCAATGTAAACATGACCTCGCTGCTGGAATTGCCGTTTATCGCACTGCTCGGTTGTATAGGCGGCACACTGTCAGCACTATTTGTGCTTATCCAGAAGCGCTGTTTGACCTGGCTCAATAAACCGATCTGGCTCCGACTTGGTATTGCGGGCCTTGTTACCGGTGTCTGTGCACTTTTGGCGCCGCAGGTACTGGGCATCGGTTACGACAGCCTGCAAGCCGCGCTGGATGGAAGTTACTCCCTGCAATTACTGCTACTACTGACGGTTCTGAAGCTGGTGGCAACCGCCATCTCCTGCGGCATGGGAATGCCGATCGGCATTATCGGTCCGTCACTACTGGTCGGTGCCTTCGCCGGCGGTGCACTCGGCATTTTGGGCGCTGCCGCCGTTCCCGCGCTCGCCCCGGATCACAGTTTTTATGTGCTGATGGGAATGGCGGCGCTGATGGGCGCCATTCTCAATGCGCCGCTCGCTGCGCTGCTGGCGGTCATCGAACTGACACACAACCTGAACATCATATTTCCGGCTATGCTCGCGGTTATCAGCGCGCAACTGGTCCACCGGGAACTGTTTAAGCTGCAATCAGCTCACCAGACTACCCTGCTCGCCATGCAGCAGGCCGTGCGCACGAATCCGCTCACGCTCACGCTACTGCGCACCAGTGCCGCCGCTGTGATGGATCGCAATATCAAGCATGTTTCACAAAAGCCCGACCGTCATGAGCTACAGAAACTGCTGGAAAAGCCAGTGCGCTGGCTGGTGATTACCAACGCCGAAGGTCAGCGTATTATCGTGCACCGGGAACACTGGTTTCCCGTGCTTAGCGAGACGCAAGACACTGAAGCGGACGCTGGCATTGATCTACTCGCCGTGCTGGAAAACCGTCGCCGTGCCGCCAACTTTGAGATCAACGGCACCCTGATGGAAGCACTCGAAACCATGAACCAGGAAGGTTTGGATAGCCTGTTTGTCAGCGCCCGAAGGCAGCGCCGAGGCCCGCCTGACGAAGGGGTTATTACCCGCGAGGCGCTATCTGATCACTACAATCTGCCAATAAGGTTTTAAACCCAATGCTCTGGATAAAGGCTTTTCACATCATCGCCATGGTGTGCTGGTTCGCCGGCATCTTCTATCTGCCGCGCCTGTTTGTTTATCATGCCATGGCTGAAGATGCGGCCACCCGCGACCACCTGAAAATCATGGAACGAAAACTGTATCGATTTATCAGCCCATTTGCGGTGCTGACGATTGTTCTCGGGCTGGCACTGCTGTCCCAGAACTGGCAGTACTATCTTTCGCAGACCTGGATGCAGATCAAGCTGATATTGGTGCTGGCACTGATAGGCTATCACCTTTACTGTGGCGTGCTCGTTAAACGATTCCTCACCGACGCAAATGTTCGCAGCCATGTATTCTATCGCTGGTTTAATGAAGCTCCGGTGTTTGTCTTATTTGGCGCAGTCATTCTGGTTGTGGTTCGCCCGTTATAATTCTGCACCTGAAAAGTCGCCACCAATCAGCGATAATGCGCCCACGCAAAGAAGTGAGAGAAATATGCAAGGTTCAGAGAAGCTTTTCGAGGCAGCCAAACAACGTATCCCCGGTGGCGTAAACTCACCCGTTCGGGCTTTTAAAGCCGTCGGTGGCACCCCGGTGTTCATCGACCACGCCAAGGGAGCATACCTCTACGATGTCGACGGCAAACGCTATATCGATTACGTGCTGTCTTGGGGCCCCATGCTACTGGGCCACGCTCACCCCGAGGTTATAGAGGCGGTAAAAGAAGCCCTCGAAAAGGGTCTCAGTTTTGGCGCACCCACCGCCGTTGAAACCGAACTGGCAGAAACCCTGTGCCAGCTGGTGCCCGGTATGGATCAGGTGCGCATGGTGAATTCCGGTACCGAAGCAACCATGAGTGCCATCCGCCTGGCGCGCGGCGCAACCGGGCGCGACAAGATCATCAAGTTTGAGGGCTGTTATCACGGCCACTCGGATTCACTGTTGATCAAGGCCGGCTCCGGCGCGCTGACGTTCGGCGTACCCAGTTCACCCGGTGTGCCAAAATCGTTGGCGGATCACACCATCACGCTTACCTACAACGATATTGCCGGTGTAGAGCAGGCGTTTGCGGAAATCGGAAATCAGGTCGCCTGCGTGATCGTGGAGCCTGTCGCAGGCAATATGAACTGCGTACCACCAGTACCCGGCTTTTTAGAATGTTTGCGCACGCAGTGCGATAACAGTGGCGCCCTGCTGATCATAGACGAAGTGATGACCGGTTTTCGCTTGGGCACCGGCGGCGCTCAGGGTCATTATGGTGTCACCGCCGATATCACCACACTGGGCAAAGTCATGGGCGGCGGCATGCCTGTAGCGGCCTTTGGTGGCCGCGAAGATATCATGCAACAGCTCGCCCCCGCCGGCCCCGTTTATCAGGCCGGCACATTGTCCGGAAACCCGCTGGCGATGGCCGCAGGACTTACCATGCTCAAGGCCATTCAGCAGCCGGGGTTTTACGAACCCCTGTTTGCACGCACCTCCAGACTGATTCAGGGGTTGCGCGACCGCGCACAGGCTGCCGGCATTGCCATGACCAGTAATCATGTCGGTACCATGTTCGGTGTGTTCTTCACCGACGAGGAAGCGATCACTAACTATCAGCAGGTGATGGCCTGCGACACCGAACGCTTTAACCGATTTTTTCACGGCATGCTGAATGAAGGTGTTTATCTGGCTCCGGCCAGTTATGAGGCAGGCTTTTTGTCTGCGGCGCACACCGATGCCGATATCGACGCCACCATAGACGCTGCTGAGCGCGTCTTTAAAACGCTCTGAGACGGGACTCACTCATGACCAACCTAAGCCGCGGCCCCTTTCCCAACACCAGAATGCGCCGCATGCGCGCCGATACCTTTTCGCGTCGCCTGATGCGCGAAAACCACTTGAGCACTGACGATCTGATTTACCCCATGTTTGTGCTGGACGGTAAAAACCAGCGCGAGGCCATTGCCTCTATGCCGGGCATCGAACGACTGAGCGTCGACCTGCTACTGCAGGAAGCAAAAACCCTGATTGAACTGGGTATACCGGCCATTGCGCTGTTCCCGGTAGTCGACGCGGCCGGGAAATCCGAACTCGCCGAAGAGGCCTACAACAGCAACGGTCTGGTCCAGCGCTGCGTCAGTGCACTAAAGGACAGGTTTCCGGAGCTCGGCGTTATCACCGATGTCGCGCTCGACCCCTACACCACCCATGGGCAGGACGGCATCATCGACAATAAGGGCTACGTTCTGAACGACCGCACTGTCGATACACTGGTAAAACAGGCTTTGTCCCATGCCAACGCCGGCGCCGACGTGGTCGCGCCGTCGGACATGATGGATGGGCGCATCGGCGATATCCGCCAGGCACTGGAAGCAGCGGGCCATGTCAACACCCGTATTCTCGCCTATTCCGCTAAATACGCCTCCAGCTACTACGGGCCTTTCCGCGATGCAGTGGGCTCTGCCGGCAACCTTGGCAAAGGCAACAAATACAGCTACCAGATGGATCCCGCCAACGGCGATGAAGCCTTGCATGAATGTGCACTGGATCTTCAGGAAGGCGCGGACATGATCATGGTAAAACCCGGCATGCCCTACTTGGACATTGTGCGCAGAGTCAAAGATGAACTAGCCGCCCCCACCTACGCCTATCAGGTGAGTGGGGAATACGCCATGCATTGCGCTGCATTTGAGAAGGGCTGGCTGGATCGCGATGCCGTGATTATGGAATCCCTGCTGGCCTTCAAACGCGCCGGCGCCGATGGAATCCTGACTTACTTCGCCAAAGAAGCGGCCATGCTGCTAAACACGCAGGCATAGGTTAATGCCCAAAAATAGCGCGCGACGCTAGGAAATGTCATTTTTTTTGAATAAACTCGCTCCATAACGCTCCATAATTGAGGATACATAACGTGAATAAGAAACTGCTCGCCGCACTGGCGCTTGCCCTGCCCTTCTCTGCATCAGCCGACATCCTCGGTGTCACGGCTGGCGTTTACAACTGGAGCCAGAATTTTTCTGGAGACCTGAGATCTGAACAAACAGGCAGTGATGAGATTGACCTGGAAGATGACCTGAATTTTGACGATGACAGCGCCAACGTCTTTTTCGTTGCCCTGGAGCACCCGATTCCCGTTCTGCCCAACATCCGCATCGGCAGCACCGGCATCGAAGTTAAAGAAACCGGCACTGTATCTCGCACCTTCAACTATGAAGGTCAGACCTATAATCAGGGCCAGCAAGTGACGTCCGATATCGATCTGAGCCATGTCGATGCCACCCTGTATTACGAGATTCTGGATAACTTCGTATCGCTGGATGTCGGCCTCACCGCGCGCAAATTTGACGGCGAAGCCACTATCTCTGATGGTCAGAAATCAGCGTCCTCCGAAATCGAAGGCACGCTGCCCCTGCTCTACGCCAATGCACGGGTATCATTGCCCTTTTTGCCGGGCCTCTACGCGTCTGGTGAACTTCACGGCATCGGCTACAGCGGCAATTCACTGATCGACACCAAAATTGGTCTCGGCTACGAAATCATGGGCATCGTTGGCCTTGAGCTGGGAATGCGCAGCTTTGTACTGGACCTGGAAGGTGATGATGACGAAGAGTTCAACATGACAGTAGATGGCGCGTTTATCGGTGTCGTCGTCGACCTGTAAGCCATTTCGACAGTCACCAGAGCCCGGCACAAGCCGGGCTTTTTTATGCCTGGCTTTTCGACACCCGGGGCTTGAGCTGCCGCCTGCCTTTAAAGTAGTCTTTGGCCGCTTGGTAAAAGGTGATTCATGGCGGCACTTCGATTTCTTACATCTTTTGTACTGCTGATACTGGCAACTCACAGCCATGCTTGTCGCTGCATCTGGGAAGGCAACTTCACCCAACTTGATTTAACTGGAAAAACCATCGTACTGGGCACCGTTACCCAGCACAGCGGTAATTCCATGGATCTAGCAGTTTCCGACGTACTGCAAGGCAAATTATTTCAGGAGCAGATTCGCATCTGGGGCGCTATCGGCAATTTGTGCCGGGCGGATGTAAAAGACTTCGAAGATGGCAGTCAGTGGCTGATGGTGCTGGAGTCCATAGAGGAAATTCCGGACTGGGGTTTTAACCCCAGCACGCCAAACTACAGCTTCGGCCGAAAAGGCGACTATACCTTGAGCCGCTGCGGCGTCTACTGGCTCAAACACCACAATGGCTACCTCAGTGGTAACGTGGATGATTCCCGCCGCTGGCTCTATCTCGACAAAAAGAAATCGCCAGTGAGCTTGAAGCTGATAAAGGCCTTCATTGACGGCCGTGCGGACAAAACTTTGCTGGCCGAAGCCGCCAAACCGCCGGAAGAAAAGCAGGAACTGCTCACAGACACCCGCGTATTTCTGCGCCAGCAAATCCGGGAAGAGCTGCTGGAGGAAAAGCTGGAGTCACTGCAGGAGACCGAGTAACTCATCCAGCATCATTAACGACAACCCCCAGATTTGCCTTTCCCGGTAGTGATAACAGGGCAGGCGCATGGCCATCCGGCCGCGTCGCCAGGTCATTTCGGTACGATTATTGTGATCGGCCAGAAAGGCCAGCGGCACCCAGATCACCTCAGCCACTTCATGATTGGGTTTAGGCTCTGGCAGTCGCTTAACCGTATAAACATATGGGGTAATCACCATTGGTCGGTAGCCACTGTGGGGGCTGGTGGCGATATCGGACAAGCGGCCAATGCAACGACCAAAGTTTTCCGGATCGACCCCGATTTCTTCGCGGGTTTCTCGCTCGGCCGTTTCCTTGCTGTGGTCATCATCGGTTTCCATACGTCCGCCCGGAAACCCCATGTGACCAGACCAGCGGTCACCCTCGCGGTCAGCGCGCTTGATCATCAACACTTCAGGGCCCATCTTGCCATCGCGCACCAACAAGGCCACCGCCGAGCGCTTTACCCAGCGCCGCCACCAGCGCTTGCGCGGACGGAATTGCGCCAGCCTCTCCTGGATAGCCAAAAGCGAACCGAAATTTGTGTTATTCGAAGACATTACGAAACCACTGCCAGAGATCAGGTAAGGTGCGCACACAGCGCGGTGATTCAACGGTTGGCCAACTGCCACCAATAAAAGGCATTTGTCGCGCCCCTTCACACCAGGCGTGACTGCCTTTGCCATTTTCCGGATCTATCCAGCGGTAGGAGACACCTTCTACCGGCTGAAAAACCATTGGCTCATGACTCGCATTGGCCATAAAGTTGCGCCAGACTTTGAGCGCACCGCTAGCGCCCGTCAACCCCGAGGGTTTATTGTCGTCATGCCCCAGCCACACTGTTGCCACGTAGTCTCCCGAAAACCCGGCAAACCAGGAATCGCGGAAATCATTACTGGTGCCGGTTTTACCCGCCACGCGAAAATCCGGATCCAACACCTGATATACAGAACGACCCGTGCCCTCACGCACCGTTTCAATCAAAGCATATTGCAGCAGGTGTACCGCTGCTTCGTCCACCGCACGCTGTGGCTTCTGTGGGTAGCGCGCCAGCAGGTGCCCCTTAGGATCAGTCACCGCGTATATGGCACGCATCGCCTGCGCCCGGCCGCCCGAGGCAATAGTCTGATACATCGCATTGACCTCGATCGGTGACAGCTCAGCGGCGCCCAACAGCAAGGCGGGCACCTCGGGCACTGGCCGGTGCACCCCCAGCGATTTCAGCGTCGCCACTACCTGACCCACCCCCAGCTCCAAGCCCAAGCTTGCCGCTGCAAGGTTATAGGAACGTGACAGCGCCTCGTGCAGCATGACCCGGCCATGCACCTCATTGTCAAAGTTACTGGGTTGCCACAAACTGCCGTCCGGGTTGCGCAGCGCAATTGGGCTGTCGTCAACAAAGCTGGCTAAGGTGAATTTCTGAGGTTGCTGCAAAGCCGCCAGATAAATCGCGGGTTTGATCAGCGATCCGATGGGGCGCAGAGCATCCAGCGCGCGATTAAAACCGGCAAAACGCGGCCGCCGACCACCAACCAATGCCACCACGTCGGCGTTTGTCACCGAGGTTACCGCTACCGCGCCCTGCACTTCAGAGTAGTTTTTACCCAGACCTTCCAGTGTTTGAGTAAGTGCCCGCTCCGCATGACGCTGGACGATCGGGTCGAAAGGCGTAAAAACCCGCAATCCTTGGGTTTGCAGGTCGCTGTTTTGGTAGTCGCGCCGCAGCTGGCGGCGCACCAGATCCACATAGGCGGGAAACACACCGGCAACCGCACTGCTTTTCGCCAGGCCCAGTGGCTCTCGCTCCAGTGACGCCAGTTGAGCTGGGGTTAACCATGCCTGCTCAGCCAATTCCGCCAGTACCAAATTACGCCGGGCCCGGGCACGATCACCGTGCCGCCACGGGTCATAGTACGACGGTCCTTTTACCAACCCCACCAACATCGCAGTCTGCGGCAAATTCAGCTCGTCTAGCGGCTTATTGAAATAGTGCCGCGCAGCGAGGGCAAAACCGTGAATCGCGCGGGAACCTTCCTGACCGAGATACACCTGATTGATATAAGCTTCTAGTATGTCATCCTTGCTGTAGTGCAGCTCCAGCAACACCGACATGATCATTTCCTGAAACTTCCGCCACAGGCTTCGCTCACGGGTTAACAGCACGTTTTTGACCAGCTGCTGGGTGATGGTGCTCCCGCCCTGAACGGTGCGACCAGCTTTCAGGTTGGCCAGCAGTGCCCGAGCAATACTGCGCGGTGAAATACCAAAATGCTGGTAAAAATCTTTGTCTTCAACCTGAAGCAGTACTTCAAGCAACATCCGCGGCGTATCTTCCAGCCGGATGAGTAAGCGGTCCTCGTGCAGGTTCGGATAGATACCACCGATGACGGTGGGCTCGAGTACCGCTTCTTCCAGCTGACGTCCCGACATCGACTCCACCCGCTGCACGAACCCTCTTGGCGAGAAGTGAATTAGCACACTCCCCGCCGGGCGACGCTGCTCTGGAAACGCGAATTCGCGATAGTGGATAGCCAGGGTATTATTCTGTCGGTAGTAAGAGCCGGGGTAACGCAATGCCGCATCAACTTGGTATCCCAGCAGGCCAAGCTCATATTCAAGGTCACTCGCACCGACCGTGACCCCTGGCGCCAGTATCAGAGGCCGCGCATATACCTTGGCTGGCTGCTGCCAGCTCACCTCACCAAAGGCGCTGCGCACCTGAATATCGCAGTAAACAACAAAGGCGAGCCCCACCACCGCCGCCACTACCAGCAGCTTGAACAGGGTCTGCCAACGAAAAAAACGGCGCGATGATGTCGCTTTTCGGGTACTTCTCTTCTTTGCCATTAGCTCAAATCTATTGGGTTAGGTCGCTTTCGGTTTAGGCGCATTATTGCAAAACCCGGGTCAAACCGGATAATGCTGCTTTCTTACAAAATACAGCGAAAACATCATGCGCAAATATCATGTTTACGGCCTTGGCGCGGCACTGGTCGACACCGAAATCGAAGTTAGCGATCAGGATCTCACCATGCTGGGAGTCGACAAGGGCGTGATGACCCTGGTAGACCGGGAACGCCAGGAAACGATTCTGAATACCCTTGAAGGTCACCTGATTCACGCCAAACAGGCCAGCGGAGGTTCTGCCGCAAATTCCATCATCGCCGCCAGCTATTTTGGCGCAAAAACCTTTTATTCCTGCAAGGTTGCCGACGACGCGCTGGGTGAATTCTACATGAACGACCTGCGCGCAGCAGGCGTGGATGCCAATTACAGCCAGAAAAGTGTTGAAGGTGTGACGGGCACCTGCTTGGTAATGATTACCCCTGATGCCGAGCGTTCGATGAATACTTATTTGGGCATCAGCGAAACCCTGTCGGCCAGCGAGCTGCATCATGCTGCCCTGAAAGACTCGGAATACCTTTACATGGAGGGCTACCTGGTAACCTCTCCTACCGGGCGCGCCGCGGCCATCGAAGCGCGCGAAATGGCACAGGCCAACGGCGTCAAAACCGCCCTGTCGTTCTCAGACCCAGGCATGGTGGAGTTTTTCCGCGACGGCCTTCAGGAAATGCTGGGCGGCGGTGTCGACATGATATTCTGCAACCAAGATGAAGCCCTCGGCTGGGCTCAATCAAGCACTCTTAATGACGCGGTGGCGGCACTGAAGAAGGTCGCTCGCACCTTCGCCATTACCCTCGGCGCCAAAGGTGCACTGGTATTTGATGGTGAACAACTGATTGAAATAGAACCACGCGCAGTGTCAGCCGTCGACACCAACGGCGCAGGTGACATGTTTGCAGGTGCATTCCTCTACGGCATCACCAATGGCTTGAACTTTGCCGACGCAGGTCGACTGGCCAGCATCTCGGCGGCCGAGGTGGTCAGCAACTACGGGCCACGACTGCCAGCGGCCAAGCACGGCGAACTGTTGGCAACGGCCTAAGGCCTTTCCGGTGAGGGCCAAACCAAGCCCTCACCGGAACCAAGCACTATGCCTAGCGCAACGTAAATGCCAGCAGCTTTGGATCACTAAACAGCCTTTGCAGCGCTGCTGACAAAGTCTCATTGATCATTTCTTCATTGCGGTCCCTGCCAGGAACCGTGGCGTAGGTCTTGGTGTTTTTCACCTGATAACGCCCCGTGTAACTGTCACCGTTTTGGGTTGCCTCAACACGCAACAGGCTCTCTAGCTCAACCTCGAAACCCACACTGGACTTTTCTGGATCGCGATAGCTTAGGGTATCTACCACTATACGTATGTCGGCGCTGGCAAGCGGCATTGTCTGCACCACAAAGCCCATCTCGCGAAACTTGCGCGTTGATGCCGCCAGAATCGCGTCCGCCAGATCATTGGCCGGCGTGATCAGGCTGGTGTCTTTATAGAGGCCTCCGCGACTGCCAATGGCCTCCTTCCCTCGATTATCCACCACCTCAAGATAGAGGGTTCGGCCTTCCCCGATATTACT
>NZ_JBFJTH010000079.1:0-17155 GCF_041625495.1 Litorivivens sp.
ACCCCACACCAAGGAACCCTCTCGCCCTGCGGTTGATGGCAAAATCGCCCTATAACAGCGTCTATATTGGTCGCCCTTGCTACTTTGACCAGATTACCACCAAGCTTTGTGAACCGCGTTATTGGACCTCTGCCCGTTATAACGAGGCCGTTGTTAACAGTATGCTTGCCGTCATTGAACGGTTGCGTCTTCAGGGTCAGCGTCTCGTGCTTATTGGATACAGCGGCGGCGCAACCCTGGCCACACTACTGACTGAACGGCTGGACGGCGACCTCGTACTTATTACGGTCGCCGGCAATCTCGATATTGACCGCTGGACTAGCCATCACGGCTATCTACCATTACACGAATCCCTTAACCCGGCAAAAACTGTTTCGCTCAAGGGTGTGCGCCATGTGCACCTTGCTGCCGAACACGACCGGGTAATACCCAAAGAGCAGATTAAGTCTTTCGCAAAAAGTCACGGCGGTGAATTTCAGGTTTTTGGATCCTACAACCATCGCTGTTGTTGGCTTGAACACTGGCCCGATCTGCTTAAAACCCTGCTGGCAGAAGACAAATACTTTCCGCAGACAACATCGGCGTCCGACAAGCATTGGGTGAGACAATCTATCGTGTCCCAGCACCACGTACCTAAGGCAGCTGCCGTTGGCAGCCAGGAATAGAACCATGAAAAAACACGGACGCTACCTGTTCGGGCTCGTCAGTTGCCTGTTGTGCATCAGCCTGGCTCAGGCACAAACCGGCGCAACGGGCTCCAACGGAGATGGTCACAATGTGCCGCCCCCTTCCCAACCATCAAACACCTCTGATGCACCGGCCTGCAAAAACGACTGCAAAAAGGAGGAAGAAGTATCCAGTTTCGAGTCCGTAAAGGGCTCGGCCGTTACCAGCAGCAAATCTGTCAGCACAGCGGTCGGAACTATGGGGCGCGCATTGCGCAGTCAATCAAGACCAAGCGGTAGCCCTTCTGGTCAAAAATCAAATAGCAACCAAGGCAACAGAAGAGAAAAAGGCGGCGGCGCCAGCGCCGATTCGATTACCGACAGCGGAAGGCTGTCGCCCTTTATTATTATCAATGGTGCCGAGACCGACAAACGCGAGACAAGCAAAGGCGTCGCTTTTGAGCAAACAGAAAAGTCGCTGCTTATTGGCGCTGATTACAGGCTAAACGCTGACCGCATCCTAGGTGGCGTGGCCTCATACAGTGATGGCGACACCGACCTTCAGGCCAATCTCGGCGAATCCGCGACCGAAAGCTATCTGCTGGGTGCGTATGCCTCTCAGTATTGGGGGGGGATCTATCTCGACGCCTTTATTGGCTACGGCGAGCTCGACATTGAATCGGAACGTGGGGCTTCGGGCAACCGGCTGCATGGCAGTACCGACGGCAATTTTCACACCGCAGACCTTTCGCTTGGCATCAACCATCACATGCAGGCCTTATCGGTGTCACCCGCAGTTCGCTTATCACACACACGAGGCAAGATAAATCGCTATACGGAAACCGCTGCGGGAACAGCCACACCCACCACCTTCAATACACAAACGTTTGAATCACTTAACGCCTCGGCAAGTATCAGTGTCAGTTATGCGACTCCCACGGACTGGGGTGTGTTGATACCCACAGCCACCTTTGCCTATATCCACGAATATATTGGCGCCCAATCGATCGAAACGTCTGCCGCCGGGCAGGCTCAGGTACAGATAACAGAAGCTCCGGTTAAGAACTATAAAGATATCGAACTGAGCCTTGTGGCCCAATTTCGACGCGGCGCCTCAGCATTTTTCAGCTACGCTGTTTACGCCGACAACGAGCTCTTCGACCGCGAAAGCATTAATCTGGGGATTCGCTATGAGCTGCCCTGACCACTTACTGCAGGGGAATACCCGCATCCTATGAACGACGATAAAACTCAGATCAGCAACCAGCAGCCCAACGACTCGACGCAAGTGTCTGATGCCAGCGAGGTCATCGACACGACGGAAGTTGTTTCCACTGAAAAGGACAACACACTGGCGCACACCGGCCAGCAAGACGGCGCCAGTGAGGGTGGCATTACCCAGCTCCAACCGGGCTATTCACTAAAAGATCGGTTTGAACTGGGCGAGAAGTTAGGCGAAGGCGGCATGGGAGCGGTATTCCGGGCCACTGACTTGCGCAGGGTCGAGACCGGAAACAGCGATCCCACGGTCGCCATCAAAGTTATCACTGGTGATTTCGCGAGAGATTCCCGTGCATTTGTTGCCCTGCAGCGAGAAACGGACAAATCCCAGACCCTCGCTCACCCCAATATCATCACCGTTTACGACTTCGATCGGGACGGGTCTATTTTCTTTATGACGATGGAATCGCTCAGCGGCAATACGCTGGACGGTTACATCGGCAATCATCCCGACAAAGCCGCCTGGGCTACAACCGTTGGTTACATACAGGATCTGGCTAGCGCTATCGGATACGCCCACAAGAAGGGTATCGTGCATTCGGATCTAAAACCCGCCAATATCTTCATCACAGCAGACAACGTGCTTAAGGTGCTGGATTTCGGGATTGCCCGCGCCTATTCAGCGATAGAAGGCGAGAAAACCGCAGCAGACCCCGACGAAATATCAGGGCTGACCCCCAGCTACGCCAGTTACGAAATGTTTGAGCGCCAGCCGCCCCACCCTGCAGACGATGTCTACGCGCTGGGCCTGATCGCCTATGAAATGCTGACAGGTCAACATCCCTTTGACCGGAAAAGCGCGCCGCGCGCGCAGTCTCAGGGCATGAAGCCCCAGCGAATCAAAGGCCTTCCCGGCTACCAATGGAAAGCCATAGCCAGGGCACTGGAATTTCGCCGCGAGGATCGCTGGCAGAATGCAGAAGAGTTCCGCAAACAATTTTCCGGCAGTGGTCGCCGCGTCAAGCAACTGGCGAGCGCCCTTGCGGTTGTCATCATCGCCTTTGGTGCTTACCTGGTTTTATTTCAACCTGAAGCCGGGCCAGACATACCCTTTGATGAACTCCCGGCCGAGACCCAGGAGGCCGTTATTGAGAATCTCAATGAGGGCAAGCAGGCGCTGGGCTTTGGCGATATCAACGGCGCGCTGTTTTATCTGGACAAAGCGTATGCGTTGCATCCACGTAACCCGGATGTGGTACAGGCAATAGACGCTCTGATCGCCGAGTTACTGGTCATTATGGAAAATAGCCCTGTCGGCGAGCAGCGGCAGCAGGTAAGCGAACTCCTAAAATACCCCTCGCTAAGCCAGAACCGAGCACTACAGAATAAACAGAAATCGCTTAATTGACAGGCACCGCGCCTAGCTTTCCGGTTCAGGGTACGCCATTCGGGGTACCCAGGCCGACTTTCCCGGCGCGTGCATAGACCCGCCTGTATCGGCCGCCTTATCATGGGCGATTAATCAAAACGTACAACACCAGCTTTGCTCAGGAATTGTTCATGACCGATATCGTCAACCGCTTAAACGAATCCGCCAAACAACTCATGCAGCCTGGCTCGCCCTTTGAGCTCGGTGAACAGACTATAAACGGCATACCCTTCACCGTTTACAAAAACTGTCCGACCACCGTCAAGGAAATGCTGGACGTCGGCCGCGCCCATGGTGACGCGGTGTTTATTGTCTATGAGGGCGAACAGCTAACCTTCAGTGACTATTTTCGTCAGGTTGACGCGTTGACCCATCAACTGGTAGAGCGTTACGGCATTCAAAAAGGCGACCGTATCGCCATCGCGATGCGCAATTACCCGGAGTGGATGATTGCCTTTACCGCCATTGTCTCTCTGGGCGCCATCGTGGTGCCGCTCAATTCCTGGGGACAGCGCGCTGAGCTGGAATATGGCCTGGTAGACTCTGGCGCCAGTGTGGTGTTCTGCGACGAGCAGCGCTATCGCTTTATTGCTGACCTTCTGCCTGACATCGGCGTAAAAGCCGTTGTTACGCGCACCCAGGACACCCTCGGGGATAATGCCGAGCATTATGCTGATTTCATCGAGGACGGGCTGGGCAAAACCGCGCCAACCTTTGCCTGTGATGCCGATGACCCGGTGATGATCATGTATACCTCTGGTACCACCGGCAAACCCAAAGGTGCTTTAAGCAGTCACCGAAATATCGTTCAGGCGCTGATCAACTTCGAATTTCACGCTGCCTGTTCCGCCATGGCCAACCCCAAAGCGGTTGAAATCATGATGAGTTGCGGATTTGCTCCAACCTCCCTGCTGGCGGTTCCGCTGTTTCACGTTTCTGGTTGTCACGCCCTATTCCTGCTGTCTCTGCGCGGTGGTCGCCGTATTGTCATGATGTACAAATGGGATCCGGGCCAAGCCCTGAAATTGATAGAACAGGAACGCATCACCATTATAAGTGCCGTGCCTTCGATGGTGATAGACGTGCTTGAACACCCAGAGTTCGATAGCACCGACACCTCCAGCCTGATCTCCATAGGCGGTGGCGGCACCGCGTGCCCGCCCAAATTCAACCGCCTGTTGAACGAAAAAATCGAGCACCCTTACGCCGGGTCCGGCTATGGCATGACGGAGTCCAACGCCACCTGCTCCAATTGCACCGGCGAAGCGTTTCAATACAAACCGCGCAGCGCCGGCACCCTGTCGCCCATAGTGCAATTCAAGACGGTGGACGAACAGGGGCGCGAATTACCGCGAGGTGAAACCGGGGAGGTCTGGATCAAATCGCCCACCAATGTCAGCGAATACTGGAAAAAGCCCGAAGCCAGCGCGGAGACTTTTCACGATGGCTGGATTGCCACTGGCGATATCGGTTTTATCGATGAAGAAAACTTTGTCTTCATTGTCGACCGCGCTAAGGACATGGTGATCCGCGGCGGCGAAAACATCGCCTCAGCCGAAGTAGAAGGCTGCGTACTGGAAATGCCCGAAGTGCACGAAGTTGCCGCGTTCGGCATTCCCCACGATACGCTGGGTGAAGAACTGGCCGTTGCCATTACCCCAAACTCGGGCGCAAGCGTGGATGCTGCTGCCGTACAAGCTCATGTGAAATCTCGCCTGGCGGGTTTCAAGGTACCGAGCTACGTCTGGGTTCGTGACCAAGAAATGCCACGCAACGCTACGGGCAAAATACTCAAAAAACAGCTGCAGCAAGACTACCTCGCACAGCATGGCTGAGATCCCCGACGACTGGAAAGCGCTGCTTGAGGAATTTGAGCAGCGCCAACAGGCCGGCCGCCGTATGGGTGGCCCGGAGAAACTCGCTAAGCGACAGAGCCAGGGCAAGCTGAATGCCCGTGAGATAATTGCCCTGCTGGTCGATGACGCCAGTTTTATGGAGCTGGGGACGCTTGTTGGCGGCGTCAGTTACCACGGTGAAGATACCCTGCCCTGTGACGGTATTATTGGTGGAACCGCAACGATCGATGGCCGCCCAGTTGTCGTGGCTTGCGAAGACTTTACTGTAAAGGGCGGCTCCATTGGCCACGGCGCCAATGCCAAACGCGTTCGCTATGCGCGGCTGGCAGCCCAAGAAAAGATTCCCTACGTGCTTTTACTCGATGGCGCAGGCGCCAGAGCAACCAATGCTCTCGAACGGCACCCCTATGCGCCCAACGACATGATCGAAATTGCCCGGCTCAACGACATTGCGCCCACCATCGCCGGGGTTGTCGGCTCCAGTGCAGGTCACAGTGCCATCAGCGGCCTGCTGATGGACCTTGTTGTGATGACGGCTGATGCCACGCTGTTTGCCGCAGGACCACCGCTGGTGGAGGCAGCCACCGGTGAGAAAGTTACCAAGGAAGCTCTCGGTGGCGCGCAGATGCATACCCGTCACAGTGGTGTGGCGCATAATCTGGCTACCGACGAGGCCGACTTGTGCGTGCAGATTCGCCGGTTATTGAGTTACCTACCCGCCAACGCTCACAGCGCCGCGCCAAAAACTACGACCGATATTGGGGCGCGCGAACTTAACGATATTCTCCACACACTGCCGCGCAATACACAAATTCCGTACGACATCCGCAAGGTGATCGGCGAACTGCTGGATCGCGACAGTTTCTTTGAACTACAGCCCGACTACGGCCGCTCAATGATCACTGGTGTGGGTCGACTCGGCGGCCATGCAATAGCAGTGATAGCCAATCAACCCAGTGTGATGGCCGGTACAATTACGGCCGAGGCCGCTAACAAGGCGACCCACCTTATCAAGCTCGCTGATCGCTTTAATCTCCCGGCTCTTTTCCTCGCTGATAATCCCGGTATCATGTCGGGCAGTCAGGCTGAACAGGCTGGCACACTGCGCGCAGCGGCAGAGATGTATCGCGCCCAGACCCGTTTTCGCCCGGCGAAACTGCACGTTACCCTGAGAAAAGCATTTGGCTTTGGCAGCTCACTGATGGCCATGAACCCGTTTGACGGGCAAACCATCAGTTTGGCGTTACCGGGCGTGATGCTCGGGGGCATGCCCACTCGCGGCGGCGACACAGCCGCTGGCATGGACCCGGAAACGGCGGCGAAAATGCAGGCGCTGGAATCCAGCGCGTCATGGAGTACAGCCGATACCATGGCCTTTGACGAGATTGTAGATCCACGACAACTGCGAAATGCGCTGTTGCAAGGATTGCGCATAGCCATCAATCACTGAGCACAGGGCTGGCTACCCACGGCAAAAACCAAGGAATAGATATGACATCGATTGGCACGCCCTTTTCCAAAACGGCAAAACGCGTTCTTCTACTCGGTTCCGGCGAACTCGGAAAAGAGGTGGCAATCGAACTGCAACGTTTTGGTGTCGAAGTCATAGCCGCCGATCGCTACGACAACGCCCCGGCAATGCAGGTAGCCGACCGCTCATACACCCTTTCCATGTTGGACGGTGAAGCTCTCGAAGCGATTGTCCGTAAGGAACAACCCCACCTGATCGTACCGGAAATCGAAGCGATCGCTACGGAGCGACTGGTCGCGCTCGAAGAAGAAGGTTTCACGGTGGTGCCCACCGCCAAGGCGGCTCAATTGACCATGAACCGCGAAGGTATCCGCCGCCTGGCCGCCGAACAGCTGCGCATTCCAACCTCGCCCTTTCGGTTTGCCGACACGCTCTCAGATTACCGCCAGGCGGTGAGTGAAATTGGTTTGCCGTGCGTCATCAAACCCATTATGAGCTCCTCTGGCAAAGGTCAGAGCCTGGTCCGCAGTGAGGCTGATATCGATGCAGCGTGGCAATACGCCCAGGAAGGTGGACGCGCTGGTGCTGGCCGGGTCATTGTAGAAGGTTTTGTAGAATTCGATTACGAAATCACACTACTCACCGTGCGCCATCGCGACGGTGTCAGTTTTTGCGACCCTATCGGCCATCGGCAGGAAGACGGTGACTACCAGGAATCTTGGCAGCCCCAGCCGATGTCTGGCGTGGCACTTGAGAAAAGCCGGCAAATCGCAGCGCGCGTCACCGAAGCGCTCGGCGGCTGGGGCATCTTTGGTGTTGAGCTATTCATCAGCGGCGACGAAGTCTATTTCAGTGAGGTGTCACCACGCCCACACGACACCGGGCTAGTCACTCTGATTTCGCAAAACCTCTCTGAATTTGCCTTACACGCCCGAGCGATACTCGGCCTGCCAATTCCCGCCATCAGACAATATGGACCCTCCGCGTCGGCGGTACTGCTGGTCAGCGGTCAGTCTTCGACTGTGAAGTTTTCCGGACTCGACAAAGCCTTGTCGGAACCCGACACCGACCTGCGACTGTTCGGCAAACCGGAAGTTTCTGGCAAGCGCCGGATGGGCGTGGCGCTGGCGCGTGACACCAGTATTAGCGCTGCCCGGGACAAGGCCAGCAATGCCAGCAAAGCGATAACTGTGACGCTGTAGCAATGAGTGCTAATAACCGACTGGAAAGGGATGCCGCCAATGTTAAGCAAGCTGACGTAACCCGCCTGCTATCGCGCTGGCCAAAGCTTGAACAAATGGTCCGTGACAACAAACGACTGCAACCCTTTATCGAGGACGTCAATCTCGCCTACCAGTTATTGGGAGATTACAGCAGCCGCCGCTACCGGGAAATTCCATGGCGCAGTATAGCCGCCATCGTCGCCGCCCTGCTCTATGTATTAAACCCGCTGGATATGTTGCCAGACATGATACCCATGTTCGGGCTGGTCGACGACGCCAGTGTGCTCGCCCTGTGCTGGAGCATGGTTCGCAAAGACCTGGATCAGTACCGAGCCTTTCTAGAACAGCATCCGCCGGGCTGATACACCACCGTGCAGAAGGAGCGCTACTGGTTGACCACAATCTGCCGCTCCTCGCGATGACCTTCAGACCGCACACCATTTTCTCTTTTTAGCAAAGTAAGCAGAAAAGGTTTTCGCAACACCATAAATGCCGCCGGCACGAAATACAGCGATAAAATGGTGGCCAAAGCCGTGCCACCTGCCAGCACAATGGCAAACGGCGGCCAGAAGCCTCCACCGCCAAGTATCAACGGCAACAGACCAAAAACCGTCGTGATAGTGGTCGATGTAATATGGCGAGTACATTCACTCACCGAACTGACGATAGCCTGTCGATCGGCCGCCATTGCTCGCGCATTCACTTTCAGCTCACTGAGAATAATGATTGCCGCATTTACCGCCAGACCAATCAGTCCCATCAGAGCGATGATGGAAGTGAAGCCGAATGGAAAGGCACTTAAAGACAAACTTAACATCCCTAACCCGGCTGCCTGACCGGCCACAATAAAAACAACCAGTGAGAAACGGAAGGAATTGAAGGCCATCAGAACAGCAACCAGCATTAACACCGCGATCAGGCTGACGCTGCTCAGAAGTTTCGACAGTGCTTGATCTCGGTTTTCACTATCCCCGCCAATCTGCAACTGCACTCCGGCCGGGATTTCTACACCTTCTGATTCGATCCCTTTCTTAAGCCGCGCCAATACCACCGACGGCAAAACACCGTCACGGAGATAAACCTGAACCTTGTTCAAACGCAATCCGTCGCGGCGAGTAATTTGTGCCGGCGCTGGACGCAGCTCCGTATCGGCAATCGCCATCAGTGGGCGCGGGCCACGGGCAAGGGTTATCGGCAGCAGATCGAGCTCATCTACAGCCACCGCAGAAATGCCGGCGACGCGAACTCGCACCGGTAACTGCTCTGTTGCTTCAAGCATTGAGCCACGTTCAATACCATTCAGGTCAGCGCGTAATTTCGTTGAAAGGTCGGTAGGAGCAGCGCCACCAACGCGTGCTTTCACCGGATCCACCTGGAGCCAGACCTTTGGGACAACTTCACCGAGAGAATTGCGCGCGTGGATTACGTCCTCCGTCGCCAAGGCGATACGGCGAATGTCCTCACCAACCTTTTTCAACTGTTCGATGTCGGAACCCAACAGCCTTAATTCCACTGGCGCGTCGGCCGGGGGGCCCTGCTCAAGGCGACGCACAATCACCTGGTAACGCGGAAAACGCGCATCAATTTCGCGTTGCAACTCTTTCACCAGGCGGTTGGCAACTCGATAGTCACTGGTGGTTATCATTGCCTGGGCGTAGTTTTGCGCACCGTCTTTGCCCTGTTTCAGGTTGTAATAAAACGACGGCGCACTGCTGCCCACAAACCAGTTGAGCCCGGTAATGCCCGAATACTCCGCCATCAATCCGGAAATTTCGCGGGTCGCATTCAGCGTGGCTTCGATACCAGCCGAGGCTGGCAAATATACCTCCACGTTGAGCATATCCCGATCAGATACCGGGAAAAACTGTTCCGGCAGCTTACTGGCTTGCACAAATCCAAGCACCGGCAACAGTGTAATAACCACCATGGTCAATCGCGGTTTCTTCAAAGCCCAATTGAGACTGCGAGCAAACAGTGCGGCCAAACCTGGCGCCTGAAGTCCGTGCGCCTGGCCCTTGGATAACCAGCGTCCGGCCAAAGGCGCAATCACGAACAGTGATATCAGCCAGGAACCTACCAGTGAGCCAATAACGGCCAGTGCGATGCCCCCAATAAATTCGCCGGCGGGACCTGGCATCAACACCAAGGGCATAAAGGCAAGCACCGTGGTCAGCGTTGAGCCCAGCAGGGGTATCCAGAGATGACTGAAGGTGAGAGCAGCCGCCTGCACCACGCTTTTCCCATCGCGCCGATAACGCATCACCGTGTCGGCGACCACTATCGCATTATCCACCATAATACCCAGCGCAACGATAAGCCCCGTCACCGACATTTGGTGAATTGGCAAATCAATCAGCCTCATACAGGCCAGTGAAAACAGCGTAGTCAGTGGTAATGCAGCGGCCACAATAATCGCCGACCGCCAGCCCAGGGTTATCCACAGTACCGACAGAATCAACACAAAACCCAGTGCCAGGCTTTCCAGCAGGTCCCCAAGCCGTAATTGGTTGTAGCGCTCTTGAACGAACAGTTCTTTAAGCGCTACCTCCCGGGGCAGCCCCTGCTCAAAATCAGCCGCAACCTGCCGTATTTTTTCAGTCCAGCGATCGCCTCGAACATCAAACAGCATACGCACCGCAATCACAACAGAACGCTTGCCATCGATAATGGCATAGTCGTTTGCTGGCGTTACCTCCGCTCGATAGACGCGAGCAACGTCGCCCAGCTGCAATGAAATACCATCGTCGCTGGTGACTAAGGGCAGGCCCCGCACGTCTTCAACACGAGAAAAAGCGCCCGATACTTCCAGCGACATGCGATGACTGCTGTTATGCAACTCACCTGATGCCCCTTTTGCATCAACCTGCGCCACACGCTGACTTACCGCGTTGGCGTCCAGTCCGAGAGACGCAATTTTTACCGGGTCGATATCAACCCTTACTTCTTCGCGGGGCTGACCAAATATTTTTACCTGAGCGGTACCGTGGGTGTTGACCATGCGCGAGGCAAGCTCACTGGCGTGACGACTGAGCACATCGATGTTGTTACCAGCGCCTTCCCACGACAAAGCTGCTATCCAGGTAAATGCGTAGGAACGATCATTATCGAGTACTGGCTCAGAAACCTCGGCAGGTAATTGGCTGCGCGCCTGCCGAATTTTGTCTCTCGCCTCAGCCCAAAGCCCATCAGTGTTTTCCGCCGTGACCGCGTCTTCGAGTTCAATCACCAGTGAGGCTACCCCGGAGCGGGCTGTTGCCGTCAGGTGCTCGATCTCCGGAATTTCACGCAAGGCCTGCTCAAGCGGTTCAATCACCAGCGCTTCGACGCGCTCGGCACTGGCTCCAGGAAAATGAACAACCACCGTCGCGTGACGATTGGTCATAAAGGGATCTTCGATACGCGGCAGATTCTGCAATGCACCCAGACCGGCAACCAGCACCAATGCAATGATCAGTGTGACTATACGCGGATTACCCAGTAATTTTTCCAATGGGCGGCTCATTGCTTGGCAACCTCCACCTCTTGTCCAGCGGCGTAACGATGAACGCCATTGGCTACCACCTGTGTACCCGCCGCGAGACCTGCACTGACGAACACTCGCTCACCCACCTGATACAACGGCGTTACGCTACTTTTTTCCAGCACCTTCTGATCATTGAGCGTATACACCGCCCAGGTGCCACGATAGCCCTCCAACAGTGCAGAAAGTGGTAACCAGAAGCCCTCAGCCTCTACCCGCTGATCCAGCAGCATGTACACGATGCTGCCGTCAGCGACTTGCGTTGTAGCTGGAAAACGTATGCGCACGGAATGCGTTAACGTATTGGGATTCACCGTAACCGAAACCGACTCAACTTCCGCCTCGGTAGTACCAAACAGACCGCTAACCGTCACAGTCTGACCAGCGCTAACCGAGGATTTCATCACTTCCGGGATACCGATAACGGCTTCAGTATGGCTGGTCTCCACCAACTCCAGTGCTGGCTGCCCCTCTTTGACGATCACCCCCGAATCCACTGCCTTGGCAACGACTTCACCATCGAAGGGAGCCACCAACACAGATTTCTCCAACCGCAAGGCAACGCCCTGTTGCTGCGCTCGCAGACGCTCGCGCTGGGCGCTAAGAATTTTGATATTGGCATTCAGATCATCGATCGACTGCTGCGCTGAATAACCTTTGCTCTGCAGACTTTGCTGACGTCGCAGGTCGCGTTCACTTTTCTCCAAACTCGCCTGCACCTCTGCCAGCGCGGCAGCCACTTCGTTGGCTTGCACCTCTAACAGGCGGCGGTCCAGCTCAACCAGTACATCACCCTGTTTGACCTTGTCGCCATTTTCAACGTGAACAGCGTTTACCGTGCCAGGGAGCTCAAAAGCCAGTGCGGAGCGCTGTGCAGCAACCGCGCGACCGGAAAAACGGCGGTTGGCCAGATAACTGTCTTGAGGTGCGACCTGAACAATATTTACCGGATGCCGGTAGACGTCGCCCGCAACCACTTGCACAGCATTTACCAATGTCAGCACCAAAACCACGGCACGCAAAATCATGTGAAACTCCAAAAAGCGAATAACGACAGCTACTCATACTGGACTGTCCAGTCCAGGCTATTAAACCTAGACTAGACAGTCCAGTCTAGTTTAATTAAAGTGAATTCACTTTGATTCATGCACAAGGTTTCTGCAGTGTCCCAAACCGCAACGCTCGACAATCGCGCAGCCCCAGGTCGCAACAAGGATGAAGACAAGGGAAACCAGATACTGGAGGCCGCTGGCGCGCTCTTTCTCAATGAGGGCTTCAGCACGGTCAGCATGGCGCAGATCGCCCGTCACGCGGGCGTTTCAAAGCAGACGGTTTACAGCCACTACGGCAGCAAGGAAGCCCTTCTCTCAGCTGCCATTGAAAAAAAGTGCGCTGACTATGAGATCAACAGCCATACGCCGGACTACGATCGGCCAGTTCGCGACTACCTTCATGATTTTGCTCAACATTTCAATGATCTGGTAACGTCCGAGGCCGGTATCGGCATTCATCGGATCTGCATTGCCGAAGCCGACAAACCCAGTCGGATTGCCGAGCTGTTCTGGCATGCGGGACCAGAGCCCATCAAGCAGCAGTTAACGCAATATTTAGAAGAGCAGGTAAAACGTGGCAGGCTGCACATCGACAATGTCCAATTTGCCGCCGACCAGCTGTTGTTCATGATCAAATCGGATGTACATATGCGCGGTGTTCTCGGCCTGCCCACAGATCAAGCCCGTCGCGAGTTACCCGCCTATCTGGAAAGTTGCCTGAACGTGTTTATGAGGGCTTACGGGGTCGACGATTGAGCGGGTTCTGTCGGGCGAGCTTGCGCAAACTCTGAACCGCTTCCGAATGCTCCACCCCGCCGACAGGCCGGTAGCTCGCCGCCGTAAACTGCTCGGTCACCGCGTTAATCCACTCGGCCAGCTCCGGCTTTGTTAACGCAACCCGTCGAGCAAAATCTCCGGGGGTTTCCCCTGCGCTGCGTTCCAAGCCCTGCGCCTTAAGTTTGTCGCAGCAGCGCCGGTAGGCGCGCACCTCCGCCACAGCAGGTTTTCGTCGGCGCCAGGAAACCGTCAACAATGCACTGATGACTAATGGTGCCGCCAAGGCAAACAGAATGATTAACGCCAACCGCTGATTATCGATACTGCCAAATAGCTTATTGAGAATATCCCACTGGCGTTCGCTATCGAAATTGACAATCCAGCGCACCCATTGATATTCGACCTGATCCAGCCACAAGCGCAAGCGGTACACGAATTTCAAACCGCTGAAACGGCGCAATGAAACCGCACTATCGGCAAGAAACCCGCTTTGCCCCGCTAGCGCGATATCCGCACCGAGCTCAATGCGGTCCGGGGCAACCCAGCCGGTAGGATCAACACGCACCCAGCCACTGTTTTCAAGCCAGACCTCAGCCCAGGCGTGGGCGTCCGACTGGTGCACCAGCAGGTAGCCGCCGCTCTCATTGCGCTCGCCGCCCTGGTAGCCCACCACAATCCGTGCTGGCACCCCGGCAGCTCGCATTAACACCACGAAACTGCTGGCATAGTGCTCACAAAACCCTCGGCGCTGGCCGAAAATAAAGTCGTCGACCGAATGCTCACCCAACACCGGCGGCTCAAGCGTGTAGACGAAGGGAGCCGAGCGAAAAAAGCGCTGTGCGGCAGTAACACGCTCCGCCGGTGCCAAGTCACGCCAGTTTGCAGCCAGGGCTCTGGCCTGAGGGTTATAACCTGAAGGGAGCTGGAGGTTTCTAAAGCGCTCATAGTTTTCCAGTGCAGTCTTGAGCCCCGCTTCGGGGTAACTGGTTGCCTCGTAGCGTACGCGGCCAATCAGTGCCGAACGAGTAAGCCATTGAAACTTTGTATCTTGGCTCACACCCTCCCTGCTAACCTCTGCGGGAGCAAGAACATACAGCCATTCATGCACGCCATGTTCAAGAATGACTTCATAACTCACGCCAGGCCCGGTGTAAGTGCCAGGCTCCTCGCTACGCCTGCCAAATCTATCGCGAGTCCATTCCCTGCCGTCAAAACTGTCGAGCACCAGACCACGCCAGTAGAGATCCGGTTGGGCAGGAATATTGCCGGTAAAGCTTGCGCGAAAGGCGAGCTCAGAAGATCGACTCAGTTTTGACACGTCACCGGGCGACATGGAGTCACTAACGCCGGTGGTGCCAGACTCGCCCGGTAGCGGCACCGACCACAACGGCCCGAAGCGTGGAAAAACCACAAAGAGAATCAGCATCAGTGGAATCGATTGCGCAAAAACCCGGCCAGTAGAGGCCAGCATGGGCTTCACAGCAGCCTGAGGTCGGAATAATGCCTGCTGCGCCATCAGCAATATCAAAAGCTGACACACGGCGATAATCACCGTGCTGATGGAGGTACTGAAAATGAAACCGCAGGCCACCAGGAAGTAGCACAGCATCAACAGCAACCAGTGGTCTCTCAGCGTCTTCAATTCGAGGAGTTTCAGAATGAAGGCGGTAATCAGCAGCGCTACCTGCGGCTCCAGGGACATCGCGGTGCGGTACTCAAAACCAATGCCCAACAGCGCGATTGCCGCCAGCGCCCAAGTGACTTTTCTTCCGGGAAAACGCCAGTCACCGCGAAATATCTTGAGGTACCACCACACCACGACACCCCATACCAGTGCGGTCCAGAGCGGCAGAATATCGAGGCGCGGCACGATCACAACCACCTGCGCTAAAAACAGCCACAGCAAGGCGTGCCTGCTGAGGTAATCGGCCTTCATGGCACTGCTCCGTTAAACAACGCCAGCGCTTTTAAACAGGCGTCGCGGTGACGGTCCCCCTTGTGAGGGGGAAACTCTGTGCCCGGTAATCGCAGTCCGTACAGAACGTCTTCCTGTTCGCAGTGTAATACCCAGGCACACAATCCACTGAGCCGTGGCTCAATGCCCAGCGCCGGCAAGGCGTTCCAATCCAGCCAGATTTCCTGCTCGATGGATTCGGCGTGATCCATGATCAGCAGTGGCAGCCCTTTCGCATAAGCACGCCAATAGGCGCGGCGTAGAGAATCACCTGGCTGATACTGATGAAAACCCGCGAAATCGTCACCCCAGGACTGAGCAGTAACCGCTGTACCCTCCTGGTCACCGGCTTGAGGGGGAATATCGCCGGGCCAATAGGGTTTCGGGTAAACCAATGCCTTCCAGTCCAACTGAACCCAACTCCAGGTGCGCAGCAAGGCCAGTGGAAAATGGGATTCTAAACGGAGTCTCGGTGGCCGATAGAGGCCACGTTCCTCCGCCGGGTGCCGCAGCTCAAGCTGTCGTTCTTCGCCGGGCTTAAGCCAAACGGTCTGCAAACCCTGCTCCGGCCAACCGACCTGTATGGCAACCCGCTCGCGTGAGTGGCTGCGCAAAAACAAAGTGAATTTTGCCACATCGCCAGCAAAAGCGGTGCTGGCAGCGCCAGCCTGAAGTTCGAGACCAGAAAAATTCGCGTAGGTGTGAAAGATCACCACCAACAACAAACTGAAGAGCCAGAAGGTGAGACCGAAAATGAGGTTGTTCTGATAGTTGATGGCCATTGCCAACAGAATAGTCAGCAGCACAAGATAGCCAAGCCCCGTGCGCGACAAAAAGATGAAAATCCGTTTCTGCTCGAGCGTCACCGAGTTGACCGGCCTGATTCGCACCGCCAGCCACTTTTCCCAACGTTGCCGGATACGCTCGCGAATCATGGAAGATCAGGCCACAACCGGCACATCGTCCAACAGATGATCTATCAATGATCGACTGTCGCCGCCAGACTGGGATTCCCGCAGTCGATGGCCCGCGACCGGCTCCAGCACGATCTGCACATCCTCAGGTAATACGTAGTCGCGACCGGCCAACAGCGCCCAGGCTTTGGCACACTGCAGCAACGCCAGCGCGCCGCGAGTTGATAGACCGTAAGCAAAGTGTGAGTCGGTTCGGGTATAGGCCACGAGCCGCTGTAGATAGTCGAGCACGCTGTCACGCGCTTCAACGGTATCAACCTTGGCCTGCAGTTTTGTCAGCTCATCCGGGGTAACCACCGCGGATAGTTTATCCAGCAGATGCCGAGGGTCTGTGCCGGTCAGCAATTGCCGCTCAGATACAGCATCCGGGTACCCAAGGGAAATTCGCATCAAAAACCGGTCAAGCTGCGATTCCGGCAACGGGAAAGTGCCCGACTGAAAAAGTGGATTCTGGGTGGCAATAACAAAAAACGGCCGGGGCAGTTGTCGAGTTTTCCCTTCGACTGTGACCTGAAATTCCGCCATGGCCTCCAGCAGCGCACTCTGGGTCTTGGGGCTGGCGCGATTGATTTCATCCACCAGCAGCAGCTGAGTGAAAATGGGGCCGTTGTGAAACTGAAAGCCCCCTTCCCTACGATCAAAGATCGACACGCCAAGTACATCGGCCGGCAGCAGGTCGCTGGTAAACTGAATGCGCTGATAGTCTAACCCTGTCACACGCATCAAGGCCTGGGCCAGAGTGGTTTTCCCGACGCCCGGAAGATCCTCAATCAGCAAGTGGCCCCGGGCCAGCAGACAGCAGATAGCCAAGCGAACCTGCTGCTGTTTTCCAAGTAAAATAGAACCTACGGCGTTAACCAGGGCATCGGTTTTCATGGTTTGCAATCGCTGTTAGAGCGCAGCGAGACCCCGACCCAGATCGGCCTTCAGGTCTTCCACAGACTCCAGGCCTGCCGCTACGCGAATTAAATTGTCGGTGATGCCAGCAATGTCGCGATCTTCCTGACTTAAAC
>NZ_JBFJTH010000080.1:0-16911 GCF_041625495.1 Litorivivens sp.
ACGCCAGAAAGGCTTCGCCCGGTGGCTGCTCGCCAGTGGGCAGCATGGTATTGGCCGCAACCGCCCGCGCAAACTTGCCTGGGCGACTGGCCAGCAGACGCAGGCCGATCAGACCACCCCAGTCCTGACACACCAGCGTCACATTTTCCAGATTGAGCTGATCAAACGCCGACTGAACCCAACCCACATGACGAGCGTACGTGTAATCGTTGCGCTCACTGGGCTTGTCTGAACGGCCAAAACCGATGAGATCCAACGCGATGACCCGATGACCCGCCTGCACCAGCGGCGGAATCATCTTGCGGTACAGATACGACCAGGAAGGCTCGCCGTGCATCAGCAGAACAGGAGGAGCTCCTGCCGGACCTTCATCCAGGTAGTGCAGCCTGAGCTCCCCACCCTCGCAATCATCAATAAACAAATATTGCGGTGAAAAATTGTAGCCCGGTAGATTGTCAAAACGCTCGTCAGGCGTTCTCAATACCTTCATACAGACACCTCTCCAGTTATTGTCAGATAGCCTCGAAAAGTAGATCCCATACCCCGTGCCCGAGGCGCTGACCGCGCTGCTCGAATTTGGTCAGTGGCCGCCAGTCCGGGCGCGGCGCATAAACGCCAACCTCAGACTGATTGCGATAGCCGGGCGCTACCGCCATCACCTCAGCCATGTGTTCGGCGTAGTTTTCCCAGTCGGTCGCCAAGTGCAATACTCCGCCCGTTTTCAATTTTCGTCGAAGCTCCGCCACAAAGTTCGGCTGGACCAGTCGACGCTTGTGATGTTTCTTCTTATGCCAGGGATCGGGAAAATAGATTTGTACGCGATCCAGCGCACCATCGGGAATGCAGGTCTGCAGCACTTCGACGGCGTCATCGCAGTAAACCCGCACATTACTCAGCTGGGCCTCGCCCATCCCCATTAACAAACGCCCTACACCGGGCTTGTGTACTTCCACGCCTATAAAATCTTTGTCGCTCTCGCGCGCTGCCATCTCCAGCAGGGATTGCCCCATACCGAAGCCAATCTCAAACACCAAGGGTGCGCGGCGGCCAAATAGCGCGGCCGGATCGATCATCCCGCCCTGCAGCGTTAGCCCAGCCACAGGCCAATACGTTTCGTAGGCCTGCTCCTGCCCCTTGGTCATGCGCCCGGTGCGCAGCACAAAACTGCGTATACGGCGCAAGCGCTTCTCTGAAAAAGTGGCCTCGGTACTATCTGTGTCGTCGTTCATCGAATTTCCAATTGCTACGCGGGGTATGAGACCGCAGTTACAGTGCCCGGCAGGCTACTACCGCGAGGCAAAGCCAGGCCGCGAGAAAACACAGCCCGCCCAAGGGAGTAATGGCTCCCAGCATTTTGATGCCGCTCAATGCCAGCGCATAGAGACTGCCACTGAACAACAACGTGCCCACCAAAAACAGCCAGCCGCTGGCTTTGAGCCAGGCGCCCTGCACCCCGTACACCGCCAGCAGAGCGACCGCGATTAATGCCAGGGTATGGTAAAAATGATACTGCACGGCGGTGTCATACACCGCGAGCATATCCGCCGTCAGACGCTGCTTGAGGGCGTGCGCACCGAATGCGCCCAAAGCAACTGCCAGAAAGCCACTGATCGCCCCAGCAACAAGAAAGATTTGCCCCATATTCTGTTACCCTTAACGCCTGTGGTTAGGTCTGTGCATAATGCGGCCCTGATCACACGCCAGCTACCGTGAAAGCCGCACAGTGTAGCAAGTCACACCAGAGGAATCAGCGCCCATGGGTCGGCATCAACGTACTCCCGCCAATAAAGCACAGCACGACTATGGAACCGTTCGGATCATCGCCGGTCAATGGCGCGGTCGCAAACTGCGCTTCCCTGCGACCGATGGTCTGCGGCCTACCGGAGACCGCCTGCGGGAAACACTCTTCAACTGGCTCGCTCCACACATAGAAGGCGCACGCTGCCTCGATGCCTTTGCCGGTAGCGGCGCACTGGGGTTGGAGGCATTGTCGCGCGGCGCCGCCCATTGTCATTTTGTCGACAACCAACGCGCAGCCACCGACGCCCTGCGGGACAATCTGAGCACACTAACATGCAATAATGCCAAGGTTGTGCAGGCGTCTGTACTGGACTGGCTCGCTCGCTGCGATGACTCTTTTGATATTATTTTTGTCGATCCACCTTTCTCTTCAGGCCTTTACGAACCCATTCTGACGGCGCTGGCAGAATCTGCCACACTGCGCCAGAATGGTCTGCTGTATATAGAGTCGGACCGAAAAAACACACTGCCAACACCACCTGGTTTTACCGTGCTCAAAGATAAAACCGCCGGCAATGCCCGCTACCAACTTTGGCAAAAACACCAACACCCCTAGCTCCCTTGCAGTGCACGTCATGATTTCGTACAAATAGCGCAGACTTCAACAATCTCTTTTGTATGCGCCTCACTGTATTGCTTAGGACATTGACATGGTGCGCCCGAGGTCTGCTGGCAGTGGCAACTTGCACACCGACAACCGTTGCGGCCGATGGTTTTTCAAGCCCAATCGACGCCGACGGAACCTACCTTCCTGATTCACCGCAGGTTCTACTCGCGCAACGTCCCCCACGTTTCGCCAGCCTCAATGCCGGCCGCTCAATCGACCCGGCAATGACAGATGATGCCTATTTGGCGGTTAATGCCGGGCTTGTCGGGCTGTTCAACCGCTTCAAGGAAACACTTCGCTATGGCATGGAATACCGCTGGAAGCCACACACCAAACTTCGCCTGCGCCCGGCCGCCGGCCTGATTACTGCGGAAAATGATGCGAGCTATCTTTTTTTCGGTATACGCCGGGATTTTCACCCGGCAACACACTGGGTAGTAACCGGCAGTTTCGATGCCGGCTATTTTGAAGAGCGGGAAAGATTGGAATTGGGGCTGCAATTGGAGTTTAGGACAGGGCTGGAACTGGCCTACCAGCTCGGTAATCGCTACCGCTTAGGCATGGCCCTGTATCACCTCTCAAATGGCGGATTCGGCGAGCGCAACCCAGGCACCGAATCCGCGGTCGTCAATCTGACCATCCCCATTCAATAACGGCTATTTACCTGACACCTTCTTGATGAAAGCGTCGAGCTGAGCCTGCATATCCGCATCCAGCTGCTGACAGATAGGGTTTGCGGCCAGACGCTCATCCCAGTCTTTTAGCGCCGAGTGCCCCTCCAACAGATCCCAGTGCAACACCGAACCCGCGGCAGCCTTGGCCACGCCCAGCGAATATCGCAGTACGATATCAGCCAGTGTTTGCTGCTCTCCGAGTGCATAAGGCGAAAACGACGCCAGGGCGTTAACCGCCCGCAGGCCTTTCTCAAGCACTGTGCGCACCTCCTGCTTTACATCATCGGCCACCGGCGCACCGGCCAGCATCGCCGGCAGCAACCGTCGCGCGGACAGCTCAATATACAGCTCTGACACTTTCATCAGCTCGCGGGTTTTCGCCTGCGCCCATCGGCCCTTCGGCAACAGGGGTTTTTCAGGGTAGGCGGCCTCCAGATATTCCAGTATTGCACTGGTCTCGCACAGAAAGCCTTCTTCGGTTTCAATGCAAGGCACCTTGCCCATCGGGCTCTTGGCCAGATATTCAGCGCTTTGGTCTGGAAAGATCACCACCTCTTCAAACTCGATACCTTTTTCCAGCAGCACGTGTTTGACCATATTGAAATAATCACTGACAGCAAAACCGTAGAGCTTTAGCATGGTAATCTCCTTATACGTTTTATACGTTGGCGCTCACTATGCTACGCCACTGCGCAGCGGGAAACGACCTCCTGCGACGCAAATGCAGATAGCGCGCGCATTCACGCAAAAGGAAAGCACATGCCCAAACTCGAATTCTTTTTCGATTGCACATCGCCGTGGACTTACCTGGCATTCACCGGCATCCAGCCCATCGTCAAACGCAATCCGGTTGATATGCACTGGCGCCCTATTCTTGTTGGCGGCGTTTTCAATGCAGTTAACCAGGGGGTGTACGAAGCCCGAGAGTCCATGTTCAACAACGAACGTCGGGTTACTCATTACATGAAAGATTTGCAGGACTGGGCCGATTACTACGACCTAACCATACGCTGGCCCGACATGCATCCTGCTAACGCCGTGAAGATTATGCGCGGCTGCTTTGTGGCTCAGGAAGCGGGCAAACTCATCCCCTACGCCAAGCAGTGTTTTGAAAGCTATTGGCGCGACGGCAAGGACGTGAGCCAGGACGACGTGATCAACGATATTGTGACATCCGCCGGCCTGGATACCTCAGATTTTTTTAACAAGATTAATCAGCAGGCCTATAAGGACAGATTGCGCGCCAATACCGAAGAGTTGATAGCCCGCGGCGGCTACGGTTCGCCCACCCTGTTTGTCGACGAGACCGATATGTATTTTGGCAATGACCGGCTGCTGCTGGTGGAACATCGCCTGCGACAGACACAATAAAACAAGGTCCGGCCTCAGCCGGACCCAACAACCCGCCTTACAGCCCCAAAATTACCTCGATTTCCACCTTGGCGCCTTTCGGCAAAGCAGCCACCTGCACGCAGGCCCGCGCCGGGTAAGGCTCGGCGAAATGGCGGGCCATCACCTCGTTAACCGCCACAAAGTCGTTCAGATCGGTGAGTGAAATGTTCACTTTGAGTGCATCATCCAAGGTGCCACCGGCGGCCGCTGCCACAGCGCTCAGATTTTTAAATACCTGCTCGGCCTGCTCAGCCGCAGTTTCACCCACCATCGTCATGGTTTTAGGATCAAGCGGGATCTGACCCGACAGAAAGGTAATATTACCAAAGGCTACCGCCTGCGAATAAGGGCCGATCGCCTGTGGCGCCTGATCAGTAGCTACGATGACTTTTTTACTCATTGATTTCTCTCACATAACCGGCAAAAAGAAAGGCATGTTAAAGCAAACCCGGTGCCTCGCCCACTCCCCCGTCTTGACCACACAAAGCATTTTCGCCACACTCGCTGTTCCAAAAATCACAATAACTCCTCGCCGGAGTGGCTATTCTTGCTTCAAGGCTAGTGATGTATCTGCACAGCGGCTACCTCACCCAAGCTAAAAGAATCGAGCTTAATCACGCGAGGCGGCCAAAGCGCACTGGATAAAAGCGCGGCCGACAACAACGGAATGTGAAGTATTATGAAACAGTGGGTAACTGGAGTTTTACTTTCTTTCAGCAGCGCCGGCCTAATCGCCAGTGACTGCCCAACACCGGCCAGTGAGCTGGTGCACGTTCACGCCAAACAAGATAATGGCGCCTACACTTTGAGTGCCGACCAGAAGCTGATGCTGTTTTACAAAGCACCCGTTGAGGCCGAAACCTTCCACGCCACGCTCAATGGCGAAGACATCAGCGGCGAGTTTTCACCCAGTGCCAGAAAGTTTGGTGAGGTGTTGTCGCTCGAGCTGCGGCAGGGCGAAAATCTGCTGGAGCTCAGTGGCGTTTTCGCAAACAGAAGTTCTCCTGATTGCATTCAGCCAACCCAGCAGCGCATCCGACTGTTAAGTGCTATAGCCAATAGCGAGCAGGTCGCGGGGCTCTCGCCTGCGCACTAATTAGTGACGTACGCGAGTGACGCGCAGAGTGGCGGGAATGTGCCGAATTCGGCGCATGATATTAGCCAGGTGAACACGAGACTTCACGCCTATCAACAAGTGCACAATAGTCACTTTCGGGGTATCGTCTTCCACGCTGATTTTTTCAATACTGGCGTCGGCGCCGTTCACGCGGGTGGCCAGCACCGCAATAATACCGCGCTGCTTTGACAGCTCGACCTTGAGCTCGACGGTAAATTCATTGTCGGTGTCCTCTGCCCAAGATAAAGGCACCACCTTTTCCGGCTTACTGCGAAGCTCGATACTGTTGTGGCAATTATCTGTGTGCACTACGACCCCCTTCTCCGAACTGAGCAGCCCGATGATGGGGTCGCCGGGAATGGGGTAACAGCACTTGGCGAAGTTCACCAGGAAACCTTCAGTACCGTTAATGACCATCGCATGCTGCCCCAGCGAGGTCTGTTCCGGCTCCGTCTTGCCGGGCGCATTGAATAACTGCCGCGCTGTCAGATAGGCCACCCGGTTGCCAAGCCCGATCTCCTCCAGAATGCTATCAAACCGGTCAGCACCGGTTGTCTCCACCAACTCCTCCAGCTGACGTTCGGGGATATCCTTCAGCTGACCTCCCAAACCGGCCAAAGCCTTTTCCAACATACGCTCGCCAAGCTCCACCGCTTCACTGCGACGCTGGTGCTTGAGAAAATGGCGAATCGTCGAGCGCGCCTTGGCTGTCACCACAAAGTTCAGCCAGTTAGGGTTAGGCTGCGCGCCCTGAGCGGTAATTACCTCAACGGTCTGTCCGCTCTGCAGCACTTCCGACAGGGGCGCGAGTCGCCGGTTGATACGACAGGCAACACAGCTGTTACCCACGTCGCTGTGTACCGAGTAGGCAAAATCTACCGGTGTGGCACCTGCCGGCAGCTCGAGTATCTCGCCTTTAGGCGTGAACACGTATATTTCATCCGGGAACAGATCAATTTTGACGTTTTCGATAAATTCCAGTGAATTACCTGTGCGCTGCTGAATCTCCAGCAGGCCCTGCACCCACTGACGGGCCCGCGCATGGCTATTGCCGTTTGCCGCGTCGCCATCGGTCTTGTACAGCCAGTGCGCGGCGATGCCGTTGTTGGCCATTTCCTCCATCTCTTCAGTACGAATCTGAATCTCGATGGGAACGCCGTGCAAACCAAACAACCCGGTGTGCAGTGATTGATACCCGTTTGCCTTGGGAATGGCGATGTAATCCTTGAACTGTCCGGGGACCGGTTTATAGAGACTGTGCACACAACCCAAAACCCGATAACAGTTATCAACCGAATCTACCACGATGCGAAACGCGTAGAGATCCATGATCTCGCTGAAGGATTTACGCTTGCTGCGCATTTTCTGGTAGATGCTAAATAGATGCTTTTCGCGGCCCGTGATACGGGCTGGAATACCCTCTTCTTCCAGATACGACTCAACGGTTTCGCGGATATTTTCGACTATTTCACGGCGGTCACCGCGCACCTGCCGCACGGCTGCTCGAATACGATCAGCGCGCATCGGGTACATCGCACTGAAGCCAAGGTCTTCAAATTCCACGCGGATATTGTGCATACCCAGACGCTGGGCGATGGGCGCATAGATTTCGAGGGTTTCACGCGCGATACGACGGCGCTTCTCAGGCTGGAGCACGCCAAGCGTACGCATATTGTGAAGACGGTCTGCCAGCTTCACCAGGATGACACGGATATCCTTGGCCATGGCCAGGGCCATTTTCTGGAAGTTTTCTGCCTGCTGTTCTGCGCGGGACTGAAACTCGATACGGGTCAGTTTAGAGACCCCATCTACCAGCTCCGCAACCGTAGAACCAAATTGCTGACTTAGGATTTTCTTAGAGATAGCGGTGTCTTCAATGACATCGTGCAGCATGGCGGCCATCAGACTCTGATGATCCATGTGCATATCCGCCAAGATGGCGGCAACCGCAAGAGGGTGAGTTACGTAGGGTTCGCCGCTGCGCCGACGCTGGCCCTCGTGGGCCTGCTCGGCGTAGTAATAGGCGCGCTGTACCAGGTTAACCTGTTCCGGCGACAGATACTCTGACAGCGTGGCTGCCAGTGCATCAATGGAATGTTCCGGTTTCTGCCCGTTTTGGGTTTGGAATATAGAATATTGAAGCATTCCCCCCCTCAACGCAGCGCGCTCAACCGATAGTGGTGTCCATATCCGAGAGATCCAGTTCTGGCTCTTCGCGTTCGATGTCCGCTGCCATAATCTCTGCCGGAGTTAATTTCTGTTCAGCAATTTCACGCAGGGCCAGCACGGTTGGTTTATCGCCGTCCTCGCTAACCAGAGGATCCTTGCCGCCAGTAGCGATTGCACGCGCCCGCTTGCTGGCAACCATCACCAATTCGAAACGGTTATCAACATGCTCAAGACAATCTTCAACTGTAATACGTGCCATCTGTCATTCCTGAAAAGTGTATTCCTGAAAACCGATTAAAACATCGGGAAAAGCCTGCCCTGACCGATAGTTAAGGCAATTGCACCGCCAATTGCAATCCTAACACAGAGCAATGGTTCACAATCTGTGCCGACCGGCGGGCGCAGGAGTGTATCAAATTTGATCAGAGCGCGACAGCAATTCCGCTAACAATGCCTGATGGCGAATCTGCTGGGAGGGCAGGCTCAGGCGTTGACTGCGCACGATGGCCACCAGATCGGCCAGCGCCACGTCAAACTCGTCATTGATCACAATAAACTCCGCCTCGGGGAAGTGTGACATTTCATCCACCGCCGCCCGCATTCGCCGAGCTATCGTCGCCTCATCGTCCTGACCACGCCCCTGTAACCGCTCCTCGAGCGTCGCGCGCGAGGGCGGCAGTATAAAGATGGAGCGAGTATCTGACATTGCACGGCGCACCTGCTCGGCGCCCTGCCAGTCAATCTCCAGAATTACATCGGTTCCGGCTGCCAATTGCTGCGCCACCCATGCTTGTGAGGTGCCATAGAAATTATCGAATACCTGAGCGTGCTCGAGAAACGCTGCATCACCGAGCATCTGTTTGAATTCATCCACCGATATAAAGTGGTAGTCACGCCCTTCAACTTCGCCAGGGCGCTGCTTGCGCGTGGTGTGCGAAACCGACACCCGGATATTGTCCATCTGCTCCAACAGGGCTCTGACCAGACTGGTTTTGCCCGCACCGGAGGGTGCTGAAATAGTATAGAGAATGCCCTGCGTTGCCATGAGTGCGAATAATCCGGAACCTGAGAGAGTGATTTTTTATGATACCAGCAATTGTTAGACGCTGAAGAATCGCGAGCGCCTATTACTCAATATTCTGGATCTGCTCGCGCATCTGCTCAATCAATACCTTGAGCTCAACCGCCGATTGCGTGCTGTCAGCCACCACAGCCTTGGACGACAATGTGTTTGCCTCACGGTTAAGCTCCTGCATTAGAAAATCCAGCTTGCGACCACAGGCGCCGCCCTTGCGCAGTATTCGCAGCACTTCCTGCACGTGGGTGTCGAGCCGATCCAGCTCCTCCGCCACATCTATCTTCTGGGCCAGCAACGCCACTTCAGCTTCCAGCCGTTCCTCGTTGAGTTTGACGTCCAGCCCCTCCAGACGCTGCAAGAGCTTGTCTCGCTGCGCCTGTACCAGCTGCGGCATAGCCTGGCGCAGCCGCGCCGTAATAACCACTATCTGCTCCAGCCGCTGTTCTATCATCAGCTTGAGCTCCGCCCCTTCGCGTTCACGGCCAGCACTCTGCTCTGCCAGCGCTTGCGCAAACAGCGTCATTAACGCCTGCTGCACCTCGTCCGCATCCGGCTGAGATTCGCCCACCACCCCCGGCCATTGCAATATGGCCAAGGGGTCGATCGACGCGGGGTGATCCAATTTGCCGTGAATTGCTTGGGCAGCGGCCATAACCTCACCGGCCAGTGCATGATTGATTTTCAGACTCTCGCTGCCCTCAGAACGCATCTGCAGGCGCAAACTGACTTCCACCTTGCCGCGCGAGAGATTCTTACGCAGCGCATCTCGCAACCCCGGTTCCAGATGGCGCCACAGCTCCGGCAGCTTAAACGTCAGATCAAGGTAGCGCTGATTAACGGAACGGATCTCCCACGCCGCCGTCCCCCAAGGGTATTCAGCGCGCTGATGCGCAAAGGCAGTCATGCTGCGAACAGACAAAGGCATTCTCCGGAATTGAAACAGATCGCTATTGTACTCACTCCGCACCAGGATTTAAGTGGGGGATTACCGCAACAGCCGAATTGACCGAGTGAGCTGCTATACTCTGCGCCCTTATTCAAACCAGCAGGAGTTTTATCTATGACCCGACCCAGTGGACGCCAGCCCAATCAGCTTCGCGAAGTACGCCTGACCCGACAGTTCACCTGCCATGCGGAAGGCTCAGTGCTCGTTGAAATGGGCAATACCAAGGTGATCTGCACGGCGTCGGTCGACACTTCGGTACCACCCTTTCTGCGCGGCAAAGGCCAAGGATGGGTTACCGCCGAGTACGGCATGCTGCCGCGCTCAACCGGCTCACGCATGGGGCGGGAAGCGGCGCGCGGCAAACAGAGTGGTCGCACCCAGGAAATTCAGCGCCTGATCGGCCGCTCACTGCGCGCTGGCATTGATATGAAAAAACTGGGCGAAAACACGATTCAGCTCGATTGTGACGTTATTCAGGCCGATGGCGGCACCCGCACCGCGTCTATCACCGGGGCCTACGTGGCACTGGCCGATGCCATAGCCTCCATGCTTGAGGCTGGCACGCTCAAAGAAAACCCCATTGTTCAGCAGATTGCCGCCGTTAGCGTTGGCGTATACCAAGGTCAGCCCGTACTCGACCTCGACTATGCCGAGGACTCCACCGCCGAAACCGATATGAACGTGGTGATGGGTTCCAACGGTGGCTTTATTGAGGTTCAAGGCACCGCCGAAGCCGCACCATTTGCCCGCCAAGAACTGAACGGCATGCTCGACCTTGCAGAACAGGGCATAGAAGAACTGTTTGCCGCCCAGACAGCAGCGCTGGTTAAAAAGCCTTAAGCGCCACCGGGCTCCTCCCCCGATCGCGGCGGGAGGAGCACACACCGCGTTATTCAATATCGCGACGCCAATCCGTACCTTGCAGCTCTGCTTCCAGCTGCCGCGTTATCGTCTGCGGCGTATGGGTATTGCGTGCTAACAGGGCGTAGGCCAGCGGCACGACAAACAGGGTGAGCAAGGTTGCCACGCTGACCCCACTGGACACCACAATACCGATAACAAAACGAGCTTCGGCCCCGGCCCCACTGGCCAGTATCAGCGGTACCGCGCCCATGATTGTCGTGATGGAGGTCATCAGAATGGGACGCAGACGCTGCCCGGCCGCTTGCAGCAGCGCATCCTCAAAAGCCATGCCCTCGTCGCGCAACTGATTGGCAAACTCAACAATCAAAATACCGTTCTTGGTAGCCAAACCCACCAACATAATCAACGCCACCTGTGAATAGATGTTGATGCTCTGTCCAAACAGGTACAGGCCAATCAATGCGCCCGCCACCGCCAGCGGTACGGTGAGCATAATCACCAAGGGGTGGATAAAACTTTCAAACTGGGCGGCCATCACCAGAAACACAACCATCAGCGCCAGAGCAAAAATAAAATAGATGTCACCGCTGCTGGTTTTCAACTTCAAGGATTCGCCCTTGTAGTCGATCACTGCTTCCGGCGCGATCTCCCGCGTCAGATTTTCCATATAGGCCAGGGCTTCACCCAAGGTGTAATCACCCCCCACCGCGGCATCAATTGTAATCGCGCGCATGCGGTTAAAACGGTTTAGCGTTGCCGCGTCCGCGCGATCTTCCAGCGTGATCAGATTGGACAGCGGTATCAGCCGATCAGTGGTCACCGAGCGCACATAAATATTGTGGAGATCTCCCGGCGAGCGCTGCCCATCCGGCTCCCCCTCCAGAATGACATCGTATTCCTCACCCTCACGCATAAAGGTGGTTACCCGGCGCGAACCCAGCAGCGTTTCCAGAGTGCGATTGATATCGACCAGTTGCACACCCAGGGAGGCGGCCCGCTCGCGGTCGATCGATACCCGCAGCTGCGGTTTGCTTTCCTGATAATCGCTGTCCAAACCCACCAGCCCAGGGTTGCTCTGCGCCTCGGCTATGATGCGGTCACGCCACCGCGCCAGCTCATCGTAGTCGGCGCCGCCAATCACAAATTGCACCGCCTTGTTGGCGTGGCCGCCCAGTGCCTGCGGCATGACGGGGAACACCGAAACCCCGCTGATGTCGGCCACCCGGTCACGGGCGTCGGCCATGATGGCGTAAGAGTCGCGGCGCCCCGAGTCAAAGGGCGACAGCACGATAATACCCATTGCGCCACTGAAATCCTCACCACCGCCAAAGCCACGTGGCGCCCTGAGCAACAGCCGCTGAATATCCCCGGCCTCCACCAGTGGCATCAGCGCTTCTTCAATTTCCAATACCCGCTGACTGGTGTAGTCGAAAGATGCGCCTTCAGGCCCCTTAATGATGAGAAAGAAGACACCCCGATCTTCCTTGGGAGCAAACTCCTGGGGAATCTGTTTAAACAGTCCATAACAAACCGCAAACGCGGCGAGCAACACCAGAGCCATGCCCAACGGGGCATGCAATGCCTTTTTCAGGCCCGCTTGGTATCGAACCTGAAGCGCATTAAAAATGCGATCGCCGGCTTTGCTCAGTGAATGGCGACCATTGTCTGCTTTAAGCAATCTGGCACAGATCACCGGCGACAAGGTCAGCGCGACCACGCTGGAAAAACCGACCGCCGTCGCCATCGCGATGGCGAATTCGCCAAACAGACGGCCCACGTCATCACGCAGAAAGGTTATCGGGATAAACACGGCGATCAGCACCAGAGTTGTCGCCACCACCGCAAAGCCTACCTGACGAGCACCGCGATAGGCGGCCACCAGCGGGCTTTCCCCTTCCTGCATGCGGCGATGAATGTTTTCCAATACCACAATGCCATCGTCCACCACCATGCCGATTGCCAGTACCAGCGCCAGCAAAGTCAGCAGATTCAGGCTATAGCCCAACCCGTAAAGCACCGTAAAGGTGGCAATCAATGACACTGGCACCGTCACCGCTGGCACCATCATCGCTCGCCAGTCACCGAGAAACAGCAGAATCACCAACACAACCAACCCCGCCGCAATAAACAGCGTGCTGTAAACCTCAGAAATGGCGCTTTCAACAAACACGGAGCTGTCAAAACTCTGCTTGATGTCCATGCCTTCCGGCAACGTCCCTCTGATCCGGTCACGCAGCTTTTTTGCTTCGCGAGTTACTGACAGGGTATTAGCCGTGCTTTGCTTGATAATGCCAAGCCCCACCATATTGATGCCGTTACCGCGAAACTGACGACGCCACTCAGCCGCACCGAGCTCCACCCGGGCAACATCTTTCAGGCGGATCAGGTAACCATCTTCCCCGCGACCGACCACCAGTTTTTGAAAATCTTCTTCGGTAAGATAGTTGCGATCCAGCTTGACAATAAAATCTCTGTCGACAGATTTGACTGTGCCTGCGGGTAACTCGACATTTTCACTGCGCAGCGCATTCTCGATATCGGTGGCCGTCAGTCCACGCGCTGCCATCGCTTTGCGGTCGAGCCAAATACGCATGGCGTATTCGAGACCACCGCTGACCCGTACCCGGGCCACCCCATCAATGGTCGAGAACCTATCCACCAGATACCGCTCTGCATAATCGGTCAGCTCAAGTGTGTCCATTGACTGCGAGGTGAGGTTCAGCCACATGATGACCCGCTCGTCGGCGTCACTCTTCTGCACTTCCGGTGCGTCGGCCTCCTGCGGCAGATTACCCATGACCCCCGACACGCGGTCACGCACGTCGTTGGCGGCGGATTCAATATCCCGACTCAGGTTGAATTCGATACTGATAGCGGACAGGCCATCAGCGCTCGACGAGGTAATGGTCTTGATGCCTTCAATGCCGGCAATGCTGTCTTCAATTAACTGGGTAACGCGCGACTCAACCACTGCCGCCGAAGCGCCCAGATAATTGGTGCGAATGGAAACGATCGGCGGATCGATATCCGGGTATTCCCGCAGCGGCAGACGCTCGAAGGAAACCAGGCCAAAGGCCACCAGCAACAGACTGATGACCACCGCAAATACAGGGCGCTTTACTGCGGTATCGGAAACCAGCATCTCAACCGACCTCGCCGCCAAGTTCCGGCGCCGTCACACGTATACCCTCGCGCAGACGCGGGAAAGTTGCGCGCACAATAGTTTCACCTGGCACCAGGCCACTGAGCACCTCAACCCACCCTGGCTGCCGCGACCCGATTTGCACGGTGCGACGCTGCAGGGTCTGATTGTCGTCAATCACCCAGACACTGTGCTGCTGATCACGGGTAAGCAGGGCCGCTTCCGGCACCAGTAATGCGGTGCGCGGATTGCGCAGCAGGTCCACCGTCATCAACATACCGGGCTTGAGTAACCCCTCGGCATTATCAAATTCCGCGCGCGCCCGAATTGAGCGATCAGTGCTATTTACCCGGCTGTCAATCACCGTAACGTGGCCACTGAAAGGCTCATCGTAGGCAGCTGTTTTGGCGCGCAGTTCAAGCCCGGGTTTCAGCGAGCCCAATAACGCGGCAGGCACACTGAAGTCGAGCTTCACCGGATCAATATCGTCGAGCGTAGTAATGGCTGTTCCGGGCGATACCAGCGCCCCGGGGCTAACCATGCGCAATCCCAGCACACCGGCAAATGGGGCAGTGACGCGACGGTCGGCAATTCGCGCCTCCAACTCATCAATTTTGTGGCGCGCTTTTTCCAATGCCGTGCGGCGTTGATCCAGTTCGGTTTGAGCCGCCGACATGGTTTTAACCAGACCTTCCAACCGACGCACTTCACGCTGCTGTTCTGCAAGGTCGGCCTGGGCTGACGCCAGCTGGGCCTGCTCTTCCGCCTGCTCGAGTGTTACCAGCAACTGTCCAGCTTTTACCCGCTGGCCTTCGGTAAAATGAATCGCCGCAATAGTATCAGTCGCATTGGTGGTAATGGTGATCGATTCGTTGCCGCGCAGGCTGCCCAAGGCTTCCACCCGGTCGGCAAATTCTCGCGTTTCAACCGTATAAACGCTGACCGCAACTACTGGCGCGCTGCGCTCCGGCGCAACCGGCGATGGCTGAAACTGCCACCAAAGCGCAAGTAACAGGCCGCCAACGAGCGCAAGCCCGAGAAGTTTTTTCATGGAATACCCCACCAAGCATTTTTCTTTTGAAACGCACAAGCATGCGCAGGCTGGCTGAATCAGGGCGCTGTGAAAACAAACACTGCGGCCACAGTGTGCCCGCAGGGTTAGATAGCGTGAATGGAGATTAGTTTCGCTGCGCCAGCAATTTTCTGACGCGCTGTACAGCCGCTTTTACCTGAGCCGGCGCGGTGCCGCCCACGTGGTCACGCGCATTCACCGACCCTTCCAGGGTAAGCACGTCGAACACATCGGATTCGATGGTGTCACTGAACTGGCGTAACTCATCCAGACTCATCTGAGACAGATCCTTACCCGTATCGATGCCGTAAGCCACCGACTTACCCACAATCTCATGTGCATCGCGGAAAGCGACGCCTTTGCGCACCAGGTAATCTGCCAGATCTGTTGCCGTGGAAAAGCCGCGCATCGCCGCTTCGCGCATAACCTCAGCATTGGCCGTGATTGCCGGCACCATATCGGCATAAGACTTCAGACAATCACGCAGCGTATCGATGGTATCGAATAGTGGCTCCTTGTCTTCCTGATTATCCTTGTTGTATGCCAACGGCTGGGATTTCATCAGCGTCAACAGGCTCACCAGATGACCGTTCACGCGACCTGTTTTGCCGCGCACCAACTCAGGCACATCCGGATTTTTCTTCTGCGGCATGATGCTGGAGCCGGTGCAGAAGCGGTCGGGCAGGTTGATAAAGTTAAATTGAGCCGAAGTCCACAGCACCAACTCTTCACTGAAACGCGACAAATGTGTCATCACAATGCTGGCACAAGCCGTAAACTCGATCGCAAAATCCCGGTCGCTGACCGAGTCCAGCGAATTTTCCGTTGGCCCATCAAAGCCCAGCAACTGTGCCGTCAGCTCCCGATTGATGGGATAGGTAGTGCCAGCGAGTGCCGCGGCGCCCAGCGGGCAGCGGTTAACCCGCTTGCGGCAATCCATCAGCCGCTCATAGTCGCGTTCGAGCATCGCATTCCAGGCCAGCAGGTGGTGACCAAAAGTAACCGGCTGCGCGGTCTGCAAATGGGTAAACCCGGGCATGATGGTGTCGGCTTCGCGCTCGGCCAGATCACACAACCCCTGTTGCAGGCGCGTAAGCTCACCGGCGATGCTGTCAATTTCGTCGCGTAGATACAGGCGAATATCCGTGGCGACCTGATCATTGCGCGAGCGTCCGGTGTGCAGTTTCTTACCGGTGATACCAATGCGATCGGTCAGACGCGCTTCGATATTCATGTGCACATCTTCCAGGCTCACCGACCAGTTGAATTCACCGCGCTCGATCTCGCCGCGAATCGCTTCGAGCCCTTCGCTGATCTGACGATATTCGTCATCCGTGAGCACCCCTACGCTGGCCAGCATTTGCGCATGGGCAAGCGAACCATTGATATCGTGGTGATAGAGCCGCTGATCAAACCCGACAGACGCGGTAAAACGCTCGACGAATTGATCCGTGGGCTCGGAAAAGCGCCCGCCCCAGGGTTTGATATCTGCTTGCTTGTCACTCATAAATCGAGAATGTCCTTCCGCCGCGGTAGCGGCTGCCATCGACGCCGCTGTGTAAAAAGGCGGCATTATAGCACTCCTGCCCAGCGCGTTCGCCTTTCATTAAACAGTCACATTCCGCCGCGATAATCGTCGCCCGAAACATCGAGGATTTACGATATGGCAAGCACCGACACAGGCTCCCCCAGAGCGCAGCTGGTTGAAGGGCTCTGGCAGCTAAAACAGGTCTGCGAACAACAGGACGACCAGGGACTACGCCACCTGCACTTCAGCACACTCATGAAAGACCCGGACTACCGATTGGAAATACTGCACCGCGCCAGTACCAGTAAAAATCCTAAAATACGCCAACTGGCCGGCGAACTCAGCGCGATGGACAACCGCGACGTACTGGTTGCCCGCACCAACACCTCGGCGACGAGGCTGTCCTTGAATCCAGACGTCACAGCCACCCAGGCCCAGCAAGGTTTCGTCAATATCAGCAAACGCACCCAGCGCCGCTATCTACTACCGAGCCTGCTGACCGTATTGCTGGTCATCTCCGCC
>NZ_JBFJTH010000081.1:0-16879 GCF_041625495.1 Litorivivens sp.
CAAAACTGCCGCACCAAAACTGGCAGCACTAACACCTGCGGCCAAACAAAATACGAGAGGAGTACGAATAACGGAAAAGCCATGCCGTAACGCGTCGAGCATCGATCGTTCCTTATTATTATTTCACTAAACTGCCGCGCACACCTGCGCATACCAAATGTAAACGGCGATAACATAATCTCAGATAATGGCCTGTTTTCCATGCCAATTCAAGCGCTAACACCGAATTTAAGTCAACCCCTTAAATCACCAATGGAATTAGAAGATGCCCATTCCGAGACCTGCCGCAAAACTTAGCCCCAACTCTTCCGCCCGCTCCAAATCCTCTGCCTGCGGTGGTCCTCGCACGATCAGTGGCTCCGCCACCGGTGATAAGGGATAACCCTTCACTATCCGCTCGAGCTGGCGAACCGCCCCGCTGCCATCATTGCCGCAACTCACTATCAGCATATAGGGGCGAGCCAGGGTACCGGGCTCACAGGGGTAAAAGGTGCGATCAAAGAAATCCTTCATGCCCCCGGAGAGATAACCAAAGTTTTCCGGTGTAACGAATAACACACCATCACACCGTTTCAGGTCATCGCTGCCGGCGGCCATGGCACGTTTCAATGTCACGTGCACTTCAGCTTCTTCGCTGGCGGCCCGCGCAGCGGCCTCCGCCAAGCATTGCGCACTGCCCGACTGGGTATGAAATACGATCAGCAATTCCTTCAAGCCGCCCCCTTTTGGCTGGTGCTATACTGCCGCCAGCTCTCTTTTCAAAACACGATAATAATGGACTGCACCTTCCACATGACGCAACACAGCAGCAAAGCCAACAAACAGTTACTGACAGACTTTCAGAGCGCGCTAGCCCGCCGCTTGCAGGGCGAAGACGTTGATATACGCCGCTTTTTTCACCCTGATATCGCCTGGCACTTTCCAAAATCAACCGCTGCGGCCTCCAGTGGGAGCGACCACTATGGCATTGACGCCGTGATGGCAATGTTTGGCGGCGACGTGGATACTTTTTACCAGCCGGGCACGATGAAGTTTCATTACCACGCGCTGACCGCCGAAGAAGACCGTGTGCACATGCACTTCAGCCTGGAAGCCAAAGCAGTGAATGGACGGGATTACTACAACGATTATCAGAGCCTGTTCCGCTTTGCTGACGGCAAAATTATCGAAGTATGGGAATACTTCGACACGGCCTACCTGTTTAGCGTATTTGAAAACTGAGCGCGGTCTTCATTCGCCCATAACAACGCCGTTGGCCAGCAGTTCACGCTGGTACTCATCGGCTACACCCAGCTCCGCAAGAATGGCCATGGTATCGTGCCCGCTCGGCACCGCTGAAGCGGGTTCACCCCCGTCGGTACGACTGAAACGCGGCGCTGTGCGTGGCTGCCACACCCCGTCCTTCACAACAATCGAATTCCGCGCCCGATTATGCGGGTGATCCTTGACTTCATCCATGCTCAACACCGGTGTTACGCAAGCATCACAATCGGCAAAATGAGCCTCCCAATGATCTCTGTCGTGCTGCAGAAATGCTTCTGCGATCCGCTCCTTCATCGCCGGCCACTGCGCCATGTCATACTGGTTAGGCAATTCGTCCGCCAACCCGAGGCGCTCCACAAAGACCTGATAAAACTGTGACTCAAGCGCCCCAACAGCCATAAAGCCACCGTCACGGGTTTGGTAAACCTCATAAAAGGGCGCGCCGCCGTCAATCATGTTGGTGCCGCGTTCACCCCAGTATCCGGTTTGCCAGGCTGAGAATAGCGAGGTCATCAGCAGCGAGGCACCATCAACCATCGCCGCATCCACCACCTGCCCTTTACCACTCCCCTTAGCTTCAAGTAGCGCACAGACCATCCCGAAGGCCAGTAACATGCCGCCGCCACCAAAATCACCCACCAGATTCAGCGGAATTGCCGGCTTTTCTCCCGCCCGCCCCATGGGGTGAAGAGCGCCGGCAATCGCAATGTAATTGATATCGTGGCCGGCTCGATTCGACAGCGGGCCATCCTGCCCAAAACCCGTCATTCGACCGTAGACCAAGCGTGGGTTAGCCCGCAGGCAATCGTCAGGGCCGAGCGTATACTTTTCCAGCACTCCGGGCCGAAAGCCTTCGATGAAACCATCCGCACTCGCAATCAGCTGCTGCACCAGTGCGACGCCACCTTCTTTCTTGAGATCAATACAAATACAGCGCTTGCCGCGATTGAGGAAATCCAATTCCGTCTGATTGGCGAACATCGATCCGCCCGGCCGCTCGATGCGAATAACATCAGCCCCCATGTCGGCGAGCAGCATAGCTGCAAATGGTCCCGGTCCGATCCCCGCAACTTCAATTATCCGTAAGCCCACTAGCGGCCCCATCACACAACTCCTTTTACGACTGCGGTATTCAGATATTGCCAGCTAAACCAACAGTCATGTTATTAAAATTTTTACCGTGATAGTGTTTCCGGCTTTAGAAAAGCATACGGAATAAATGCCATGAGCGAAATAAACCGTCAGTGGATTTTCAACCAAAGACCCCAGGGTTTTGTGGACACCGACACATTTACCTATCACGAAGCACCGCTAACTGAGCCCGATCTCGCCGCCGGCGAGGTTTTGATCAAAACCCTCTACTTGAGTTTTGACCCAGCCATGCGCGGCTGGATGGACGACAAACCCAGCTATCTGCCTCCAGTTGAAATTGGCAGCCCGATGCGGGCCTCAGGCATTGGTCAGGTTGTTGCCTCGCAACGCGATGACTTGCCAACAGGCTCACTGGTAATGGGCTTCCTCAACTGGCAGGAATACCTCTGCGTAGATGCCAACGAGGCGACCAGCCTGAACCGGCTGCCCGATGGCACACCACCCGCAATGGCACTGTCGGCCTTTGGCGGCACCAGCATGACGGCCTATTTTGGCTTGCTCGACGTGGGCCAACCCAAGGCAGGTGACACTGTGCTGGTTTCAGGCGCAGCAGGAGCAACAGGCTCCGTCGTCTGCCAAATAGCCAAACTCAAGGGCTGTCGCGTTATTGGTATCGCCGGCGGCCGGGAAAAATGCGATTGGCTAAAAGCCGAATGTGGCGTCGACGAGACCATTGATTATCGCGCAGACGACGTGGGCGCGGTACTGGCTGATATCGCCCCGATGAGTATCAACCTGTTTTTTGACAATGTCGGCGGCTCGATACTCGAAGCTGCCATTGATCAGATGGCGGATCACAGCAGCATTGTGCTCTGTGGCGCGATTGCAGGCTATAACGATGCAACCCCAGCGCCCGGACCGCGAAATCTGATGACGCTGATTGCTCGCCGAATTCGTATGCAGGGCTTTATCATGCTGGATTATCTGGATCAGCTTGAACGCTTCCAGAACGAGTTTGGTGGCTGGGTCATGGAGGGAAAAATCAAGACCCGCGAAGATATTCAGGAGGGCTTTGAAAACATACCCGCCACGCTTGCCCGTCTGTTCGAAGGCAAAAATACAGGCAAGCAATTACTGCGGCTCGCCGATCCTGCTTGATCAAGGTAATTTTGACAAAGCACCGGCTGGGAATTCAGCAGTTCCCGGCCCACACTTTTCGCTTAGCACTACCACCGACAACCCCGAAGAGACCTATTCATGAAGTATCTCCACACCATGGTGCGCATCAGCGACATTGATGCCAGCCTGCATTTTTACTGCAATCTGCTTGGTATGAAGGAAATCTCCCGTTACGACAGCGAAAAGGGACAGTTCACTCTGATCTTCCTGGCAGCGCCTGACGATGAGGCCCAGGCCCAGGACGAAAAACGACCCACTATCGAGCTGACCTACAATTGGCAGCCCGAAAGTTACAGTGGCGGACGTAACTTTGGCCACCTGGCATTTGCCGTAGACAACATCTACGACACCTGCCAGAAACTCCAGGACGGTGGCGTTACCATTAACCGCCCTCCCCGTGATGGCCATATGGCCTTTGTTCGCTCGCCCGACGATATCTCCGTAGAGCTACTACAAAAAGGCGACGCCCTGCCGCCCCAAGAGCCCTGGGCTTCTGCACCCAACATCGGCGAGTGGTGATGACTGCCTGCAAACCAAAGCAGTTCCTGGACTAACTCGCTAGACCGCGCGCGAAAAATTGCCGGCGGCCCCCGATTGCAAAACTAATAACTATTAGTCAATATCAGGGCAATAATAATCAGCGCATATCTGGAGCCACATCATGAGCTGCCCTCATCTCAACCTACTCAATCCCGACGTCTACCGGGATGGCATTCCGCACGATCATTTCGCCCAACTGCGCAAAGAGCGACCGGTTTATTGGCAGGATGATCCCCTTACAGGGGTCGGCTACTGGGTGGTCACCAAATACGATGATCTCCAGTATATTTCCAAGCATCCGGAGATTTTCTCGTCGGCAGAACGCACTGCGCTGGCAACAGAAATGTCCGAGGAAGAAGTTGCCATGCAACGTATCATGATGCTGAACATGGACCCACCAGACCACTTGAAGTATCGACGCATCGTCAATAAGGCCTTCATTCCCAAAGTAGTAGAAGAGAAATTGACCCATATTCGCGACATGGCCAAAACCATAGTTGACGCCGTAGCCCAGCGCGGCGAATGCGAGTTTGTGTCAGAAGTGGCTGCAGAGCTGCCACTCCAGGTCATTTGCGAGTTAATGGGTGTCGCCCACGACGATCGTCACATGATATTCCACAACACCAACATCATGATCGGCGCCGACGACCCGGATCTATCCACAACCGCCGACGAGGGCATGATGGCGGCCGCAGAGATCTACACCTACGGCTATAAGATTCTTGAAAACCATCGCAAACATCCGGGCAACAACCTGATAGATATGCTGGTCACTGGCACGGTGGACGGCGAACAGCTCAGCGACGACGAATTTGCCCAGTTTTTCCTGCTCCTGCTGGTCGCGGGGAACGAAACGACCCGTACCGTAACGGCCAACGGTATGAAGCTACTGATCGAGCACCCTGAACAGCATCAGGAGCTGATTGACAATCCCTCCCTGATTCCCAACGCCATCGAAGAGTTTTTGCGCTATGAACCTGCAGTGATGCAATTTCGTCGCACGACGAAATCGGATGTGGAATTGGGTGGCCAGCAGATGAAAAAAGGCGACAAGGTCGTCATGTACTACACCTCGGCAAACCGAGATGAAGACTACTTCAACAGCCCGGATGTATTCGATATCCACCGTGACAACGCCAAAGAGCATCGCTCGTTCGGTATTGGCGAGCACTTTTGCCTGGGCTCTCACCTGGCCCGTCTGGAATTGCGGGTGATGTTTGAGGAAATCATCCCACGGCTGCGCAACCCTAGATTTGCAGAGAAACCCAATTACATGCGCTCCGCCTTCCTGAACAGCATGAAAACAATGCCCATCACATTCGACCCCGAAACCGCGTGAAATCCAGTGCGCCGGACACGCTGAAAAGCGCGTGTTCGGCAGCATTTCACCCGCGGGTTGAAATAGCGTAGACATTGACTAAGCTCAAGTAAGTCAACGACTTTTCTGGGCTCGCAATGAAATCAAAACTAAACAGACTCTATCGCCAGATCAAGCAGTCTGTGAACGACCCACAAGAACGACAACAGCTACTCAATATAGCCGAGCGCTACTGGGACATCATTGACCGCGAGGAATTTCGGCAGCGCGCCGCAAAGGATTTGCTCGACATCACCCGGCGCCATCTGGCACTGGCCGCCACCCGTCGCGGTGACGCCCTCAAACTCGATATCAGGGAAGACCCCGAAAGAGGCATTCTGCTCTTTGAGATGGTGGCCGAAGATCGCCCATTTATTTTCGACTCCCTGTCTAATCTGGTCTACGACAGCGGTTATATCCCCCTGCAGTCAAACCACCCCATTCTCTGGGTGAAGCGCAACGGGCGGGGACAACTGCAGGACATTACCGCCCTCGATAAGAAAGATCAGGAAACTACCGACTATCAGGCCGAATCCTTCGTACGCTACGAGCTGGAACCCGGTGCCAACGCCCTTCCTGCGAGCAAACTGAAAGCACGCGTAAAGGAAACCCTGGCAAATATCAAAGTGGTGGTGGCGGACTGGCAGGCAATGTGCGACAAAGCCCTCGAGCTACAGACGCATTACAACGCGACCAAGGCTCCACTGGCGCCGCGAGCCCGGCGCCAGGTCAGCAATTTTCTGCAGTGGATTGCCGGCAACAACCTTACTTTTATCGCCTACGTGCATTTATCGCTGCGCAGCGGCAGCCGACCAACCCTCAATGTCGATCCCGGAAGCAGACTCGGCCTACCACTGGACGCAGCTCCGTGGGAGCATATCGCAGACCCGGAAGAACGCCAGCGCACGCTGGAGCGCTACCTGGCCAGCGAACGCATCTTAACCATTACCAAATCGACTGAACTGTCTCCGGTACGTCGCTTTGTACCGATGGACTATATCGCGATCAAGGATTTCGACGAAAAAGGAAAACTCAAAGGCGAGCATCGATTCTACGGTCTGATGACACGCGCGGCCTACAACAGCCGGGCGCTCGACATTCCCTTGCTCAAAGACCGCATTGAAGCGGTCATGGCAAAAGCACATTTCCCCAGAGGCAGCCACAACGCCAAAATGCTGCTTCAGATACTGGAAACCTTCCCCCGCGACGAACTGTTCCAGAGCAGCACCCGCAGCCTGTTCTCCATGTCGATGGGAATTCTCGCCATTGAAGAACACAATCGCGTACGGGTGTTCAGCCGCTCCGACCCCTTCCATCGCTACTATTCGATTCTGGTTTATATTCCGCGCGAATATTACAGTCAGGCCGTGCGCGAAAAAATACAAAATGTCGTCTCTACCGTGCTTAACGCCGCAAGCTGCGAATTCAATATTTACTTCACCGACTCACGGATGGCTCGCCTGCATTTAATCGTCAGGATGCAACCAGAATCACCGCAACGGGTAGACGGAAAGGCGCTGGAAGAACTCATCAGCGGCATAACAGAAAGCTGGCATAGTAAACTGAAAAGCCAACTGCTGGAGAAATACTCTCGCAAAGAGGCAGTATCGATCTATCGCTACTATCACGAGGGTTTCAGCCCGTCCTATATGGCCAAAACGGACGTTGCCAAAGCGCTGACCGACATTGAACATCTGGAGCGCCTGCATCACTCAGAATCACCGGTATCGGTACGTCTTCATCGCGATATTTCCCGTCTAGAAAACCGGGTAGAGCTACGGTGCTATTTCAAAACCCATCCCCTGCCACTATCAGACATTCAACCAAGGCTAAACAATCTGGGCTTGCGTCTGCTGCTGGAAGATCTCTATCCAATTCAGGCAAGTGATGGCACACGCTATTGGGTGCAGGATTTCCGCGCCGAAGTGGCGGTGAATGTGAACCAGCTGTTCTGGCATGACGCCACGCAGTTCGAGCAGGCGTTTGTTGCCATCTATGAAGGCCTGTGCGACGACGACGATTTCAATCGACTATTAATCAGCGCCGATGTGAACTGGCGCGAAGCGGGCCTGCTGCGCACCTACTGCCGATACCTGAAACAGCTGGGTAACAATTTCGAACAGCAGTATCTCAGTCGACTTTTGGTAGAGCACGGCAGCCTGTCGCGACTGTTGATCGATCTGTTTCACTCCCGCTTCGACCCCGCAGTCAAAGAGCGTGAACAACGCTGCCAAAAGCTGATCGAGCAGATGGACTTTGCGCTGGAAGACGTGCAGAGCCTGGATGCAGATCGTTTATTCCGCTCACTCAAGCACTGTCTTCTGGCCACAATGCGCACTAACTACTACCTGGAGCCTCGCAACCCGGTTTATGTTCTGAAGCTGTCTCCGAGACAGATTCCCGATGCGCCAGAACCAAGACCGCGCTACGAAATATGGGTGCACTCTCCTCAATTTGAAGCTGTGCATCTGCGCGGAGACAAGGTCGCCAGAGGTGGCCTGCGCTGGTCGGATCGCCCCGAAGACTTCCGCACGGAAGTGCTCGGTTTGGTGAAATCCCAGATGGTAAAAAACGCCGTGATTGTCCCGGTAGGCGCAAAAGGGGGATTTGTCTGTCGTCAATTGCCAGTCAATGGAGATCGCAACGCGATTCAAGAGGAAGTGATCGCCTGTTACAAAGCCTTTATTCGAGGCATGCTCAGCATTACGGACAATCTGGTGAAAAACCGGATATCCCGCCCCTCTAAACTGGTCTACCACGATGATGACGACCCCTATCTGGTTGTCGCAGCAGACAAAGGCACCGCAGCGTTTTCAGACATTGCCAACAGCATCTCGGAGGAATTCAATTTCTGGATAGGCGATGCCTTTGCCTCAGGCGGGTCTAACGGCTACGACCACAAGAAAATGGGCATCACAGCCAAAGGGGGCTGGGAGGCGGTGAAACGTCATTTTCGCGAAATGGGACGCGATATCCAACGGGAAAGTTTCAGCGTTGTGGGTATAGGCGATATGGCTGGGGATGTGTTTGGCAATGGCATGCTGCTGTCAAAGCATATCTGCCTGAAAGCCGCGTTCAACCATTTGCATATCTTTATAGATCCCAACCCCAACCCATCTACATCATGGAAAGAACGCAAACGTCTGTTTTCCCTGCCGCGCTCAACTTGGGAAGATTACGATGGCCGAGTACTGTCGAAAGGCGCGGCCATTTTTTCGCGCAAGGACAAACGAGTCACCCCCAGCAGGGAAGCCTGCGAAGCGCTGGCACTGGAACCGCGTGATTACACCCCTGATGAGCTGATCCACGCCTTGTTGAAAGCTCCCGTCGATCTGCTCTGGAACGGTGGTATCGGCACCTATGTAAAGGCCGAAAACGAGACCCATCAGCAGGTAGGCGACCGCGCCAACGATGCCATTCGCGTCAACGGCAATGAGCTGCGCTGCGCTGTTGTCGGTGAAGGTGGCAATCTTGGCTTGACGCAGGCCGGGCGCATTGAGTTTTGTCGCAATGGCGGTCGCTGCAACTCCGATTTTATCGACAATTCAGCCGGTGTCGATTCCTCCGATAACGAGGTTAATATCAAAATTCTCCTAAATCAGCTGATCGCCGAGGGCAAGCTCGACACCAAGCAGCGCAATGCCCTGCTGCGCAAGATGACCCGCGATGTAGAACACAATGTGCTGCGCAACAACTACCTGCAAACCCAGGCAATCAGCATGTTATCTGCCCAGGCGCCGGAGCGTCTTGGTGAGCAGGCGGAACTGATCCGCATTCTGGAGCGCGACGCTGGGCTGGATCGCAAACTGGAAAACCTGCCCGATGAAAAAACACTGCAGACTAGACGCACCGCAGGTGAAGGCCTGACCCGGCCTGAACTGGCCAACCTGATGTCCTGGGCGAAAATTCACATCAACAAGCTGCTGCTGGAATCCGACGTACCGGAAGATCCTTACTTGTCACAGGAGCTCGAACGTTACTTTCCCCCACAATTAGGACAACACTATGGCAGTGCCCTGCCCAAGCACCGGCTGAAGCGCGAAATCATCTGTACCGTGGTAACCAATAGTCTGGTTAATCGAATGGGCAATGCCTTTGCGCATCGTCTCAATGACGAGCTCGGCAACAGCTTTGAAGATATGGCGCGCGCCTACACCATAGCGCGAGACCTGTTTCAGGTACGCGAACTGTGGGACGCTATCGAAACACTGGACAATAAAGTCGATGATGCCTCGCAGCTGAGAATGATGCTGGAAATCCGCCGCCTGATAAAACACATCACGTTGTGGCTACTGAACAGCAAACAGAGCCTTACCGATATTCGCTGCCTGATTGAGCGCTACCGCCCCGAGGTTGAGCTGCTGCGCGACAACATGGACAGTTACCTGTGCCAGCATGAACTGGCACTTATGCAAGAAAAACTGAGCCAGCTTTTTGCGCAGGGCGTGCCGGAGAAAATCGCCCGCCCCGTCGTGCTACTCAAAGCGCTCTACGCCGCCCCCGACATTACCTGGCTGAAGGAGCAAACCGGCGGTAACGCCAACACCCTGGCCCAAATCTACTTCAGGCTGGCAGATAGCCTGCAGATCACCTGGGTGCGCCGTCAGATTGACGCCCTGAAGGCAGAAACCCGCTGGCATGCTCTGGCACGCAATGCTCTGCGCGACGACCTCTATCAGCGGCACCGCGATCTGTGCGCCAAAGTATCCGGAGAATTGGCCCTCAAAGAGCCCATTGTCGAACAGATTGATCTGTGGATTGAGCAACACCGTGTACAGACTGAATACCTGCGCGATCTGATCACTGAAGTTCAAAGCGGTCATCAGGCAGACTATATGAGCCTGTCGGTGATATTGCGCCAGCTTGGCCGCCTGGCGGCCTGATCTGCCACTTAAGGCCTTTTATCTACCAGACAGCGACGTTATCTCGTCGCTACTGTTTGTGTTAATAAGCTTATAAGGAACAAATCTTTCCCCCTTTCCCGGCACTTGGGTACCATGGCGCCCTGAATTGGCGGCAATGTCGCTAAACTCGCGCTGGCACAGGCATTTAGTGTAGAATTGCGCGCCTTCTAACACCGCTCCACCGCATTTTTCGGGATATTTTCGGGACAACGATGTACAGATACGATCACTACGACCGTCAGATCATCAACGAGCGGGTCGCCCAATTCAGGGATCAGACCCAACGCTATCTGGCTGGCGAAATCACGGATGAACAATTCCTGCCGCTGCGCCTGCAGAATGGGCTGTATATACAGCGACTAGCCCCGATGCTTCGCATCTGTATTCCCTACGGCACGCTGAATGCCACCCAGCTGCGCAAGCTGGCTGAAATCAGCCGCAAATATGACAAGGGCTACGGGCATTTCAGCACCCGGCAGAACATTCAGTTGAACTGGCCGAAACTGGAAGAAGTTCCAGATATTCTCGAGGATCTGGCGACGGTTGAAATGCACGCCATTCAAACCAGCGGCAACTGTATTCGCAACTTCACAGCTGATCAGTTTTCCGGTGTCGCCCAGGATGAAATTGAAGACGCCCGCCCCTGGTGTGAAATTTTGCGTCAGTGGGCAACCTTCCATCCCGAATTCGCATTCCTGCCGCGTAAATTCAAGATTGCCATCTGCGGCTCTAAGCGTGACCGCGCCGCTGTTGCCTTTCATGACATTGGGCTGGAAATTATCAAGGACGCCCAAGGCGAAACGGCCTTCAAGGTATTTGTTGGTGGCGGCCTGGGGCGCACCCCCGTCATTGGCGCACTGATACACGACTGCCTCCCTAAAGAGCATGTCATGTCGTATCTCGATGCCATATTGCGCGTCTACAACCAGCTGGGTCGTCGCGACAACAAGTACAAAGCTCGCATCAAAATACTGGTTAAAGCGATGGGCGCTGAAGCGTTCAAACAAAAGGTTGAGGAAGAATGGGCACACATCAAGGATGGCCCAATGACCTTGACCCAAGAAGCCATCGACCATGCTTTTACCTTTTTCCAACCGCCGGCCTACGAGGCAATTGATGCCGCCGCTGCACAATCGGCGCTCGACGACCAGCGACTGACTGATCCACGCTTTGCGGCATGGCTGAGCCACAATGTGGTTGCCCACAAACAGCCTGGCTACGCCATTGTTAATGTGTCACTTAAAGAAACTGGCTTTGCCCCAGGAGACATTACCGCTGAACAGATGGAGGCCGTTGCCGAACTGAGCGAGCAATACGGTTTTGGTGAATTGCGCAGCACCCACGAACAGAACCTGGTATTGCCCGATATTCGCAAGACCGACCTGTTTGCGGTGTGGCAAAAACTGGATGCCCTGAGACTTGCTACGCCGGTTATTGGCACGCTCAATGATATGATCTGCTGCCCCGGCGGCGATTACTGCGCGCTGGCGAACGCCAAGTCAATTCCCGTGGCCGAAGCCATTCAACGCCGCTTTGACGACTTGGATTACCTTTACGACCTCGGCGAAATTGAGCTCAACATTTCCGGCTGCATGAACGCCTGTGGCCACCACCATATCGGCCATATAGGCATTCTTGGGGTGGACAAAAAAGGTCAGGAGTTTTATCAGGTATCGCTTGGCGGAAGCCAGAGCAATGATGCCGCGATAGGCAAGATTCTGGGCCCCTCCTTTGCTCAGGACGAAGTACCCGAAGTAATCAGCAAACTGCTGGAAACCTATGTTGCCAACCGAACCGAGGAAGAGCGCTTCCTGGACACCTACCGCCGTATAGGGATTGAGCCATTCAAGGAGCGTGTATATGCCTGACATCAAGATCATCAAGGACGGCGCCGTGGTAGCCGATGACTGGCAAGTTATCCGGGACACCAGCGAAGATCTGCCCCAGGGCAAAATTATTGTTCCTGCCCAGTACTGGCTCGACAACAAAAGCTCTCTAGACGCGCGCGGCGACGTCGCAGTGTGGCTTGCGAGTGACCAGTCGCCCAAAATACTCGGCGACACCATTGGTCACTTTGAATTGATTGCCGTCGATTTTCCGGCTTTTGGTGATGGCCGCGGTTTCAGCTATGGCCGCGAGCTGCGCGAACAGCACGGCTTTACTGGCGAACTGCGGGCTATTGGTAACTTTATGCGCGACCAACTGGCCTACCTTGGACGCTGCGGTTTTAACAGTTTTGCCCTGCAAAACACTGATGTCGATGCCGCCCTCAAAAGCCTGAAAGACTTTTCAGTGCATTACCAAACGTCGATAGACAACCCCCAGCCGTTGTTTCGCGCTCGCAGCTAACACCTCCTGTATCGGGTGCGGTTTCTACTGCATAGTAGACGCGCCCGCATTCCTCCCCAGTCAGGGCTGCGCTGCCCCGGCAATTGCCGTATCATCCAAAGTGTTGTTTTTTTGGGGACAATATTTGATGGCGCGGCTTCATATAACACGGTGCGCGACCTCGGGGTTTACCCGGTGAGCGGCATTACCACATCGTTTTTCCTGATCTTCGCCGGCGCTGCAGTAGTCGCGTCACTTGCACTCTACACCCGCCAACCCCTGATTATTGCTTATATCGTTCTTGGCGCACTGATCGGCCCCTACGGCATGGAGTGGGTCACAGACCTGAAATTGCTTGCCGATATTGCCGATGTTGGCATTCTGTTCCTGCTGTTCCTGCTCGGGCTCGACATGCAGCCACGCGCACTGATAGACACCATCCAGAAATCTACCGTGGTTGCTCTGCTGTCCTCTCTTCTGTTTGCCGCCACCGGGTTCAGTATTGCCTATGCGTTCGATTTTACGTTTATGGAGTGCCTGGTCATAGGCGCTGCCATGATGTTTTCCAGTACTATCATTGGTATCAAGCTGCTGCCTACCACCGTACTGCACCACAAGCACACCGGCGAGTTGATGATTGGCCTGCTATTGCTGCAGGATCTGATCGCGATTTTCGTCTTACTGCTATTGATGGCCCTGAGCCTGGGCGAGTTCAATGTCGCTGACTTCAGCCTGACGCTGCTGTCACTACCACTGTTAATAGCCTTTGCTTTCGGCGCTGTTCGGTGGGTCGTACTACCACTCCTACGTCGCTTTGACCGATTTCACGAGTACATCTTTCTGGTGGCGCTGGGCTGGTGTCTCGGCTTGGCCGAGGCCGGCCATGCGTTGGGACTGTCTGCAGAAATTGGGGCGTTTTTGGCTGGCATCAGCCTGGCAACCAGCCCGATTTCTCAATACATTGCGGTGAACCTGAAACCGCTGCGTGACTTTTTCCTGATACTGTTTTTCTTTTCCCTAGGCGCGCGCTTTGATTTGAGCTTGATCCGCGAAGTGCTGGCAGCGGCGCTAGTACTGGCAACGGTGATGCTCTGCATGAAGCCAGTGACATTCCGCTATTTGTTGCACGGGCTGAGTGAGCGCAACACGCTGGCATGGGATCTGGGGTTTCGACTAGGACAGGTCAGCGAGTTTTCGCTATTGATTGCCTACATGGCTGCAGGGGCCTCTATCATTGGGCGGGAGGCGTCTCACCTGATCCAGGCCACCACGATCATCACCTTCGTTGTATCGTCCTACATCGTTATCCTGAACTACCCGACGCCGATCGCCATTTCTGACAAACTGCGCCGGGACTGACGGCCGCCGCTAGAACGGCAGCACTTTCTTCAATGGTGAATCGCCATCCTTCGGCTTATCATCGTCGCCACCCTGCTCTCGGAATACCACCGAGAACGTCACTGGCACTGCCCGTGTTATCGATTTCAACCCGGCAATTTCCTGCAGTTTGTCCACGCCCGCGCCAAGACCAAAATCAGCCACCCGAATAAAGGCGGGCTCGACCGTGTAAACAGTGAAAGCGCCTCCTGTACCCTTCACTATCCTTACCAGCAATTCCAGCCCCGCCTTTTTGCCGTGCAGATCAAGCTCACCCTTAAGGCGCCGCTGCTGAATATCACCCACCGCCATATCATTGATCGCATCCAGGTCAACGCTAGTGGTATAGGTTGCTTTCGGGAAGGACGTCACCTCAAATAGATGCTCCTTCATGCGCTTGTCGCGAATATCAATACGGGTATCGACGCTGCCCAGCTCGACCGTTATTTCTGCTTTTCCGGCCTTGTCGACAATGCCGCCAAGGGTGGTAAAACGGTGCAATTCCGCCACGCTCTCGTTTTTGATACTGCCAAAATTGAGTTGCGAAACACTGTTATCCAAGGTCAGGTCAGCCGCGGCGGTGCAACTGACGAGCAGCAAGGGAAGCAGGCGTTTTTTCATTTTAATTCTCCAGCAATCAGCATAAGTAAAAATCCTACCATAAAAAAACCCGGCACTAGGCCGGGTTTTTGTGAGACAGGTCGCTGTTTATAGGGCAGCGTCAAGCTCGGGTACTGCTTCAAACAGATCCGCAACCAGACCGTAGTCTGCCACCTGAAAGATGGGAGCGTCTTCGTCTTTGTTGATCGCAACAATGACTTTACTGTCTTTCATGCCAGCCAAATGCTGAATTGCGCCAGAAATACCTACCGCGATGTACAGATCAGGGGCAACGATTTTACCCGTTTGACCAACCTGCATATCGTTAGGTACGAAGCCGGCGTCAACCGCAGCGCGCGAAGCACCTACGGCAGCACCCAGCTTGTCGGCAACTTTGTACAGCATTTCGAAGTTGTCACCGTTTTGCATGCCGCGACCGCCAGAAACAACGATGCTGGCTGCAGTCAGGTCAGGACGATCGCTTTCCGCAATCTCTTCCTTCACAAACTCTGATTTGCCAGCGTCTTTCGCAACATCAACAGCCTCTACCGCTGCCGAACCACCTTCTGCGGCAACCGCATCAAAGGCCGTGGTACGCACAGTGATCACTTTGATAGCGTCTGCAGATTGCACAGTGGCGATAACGTTACCAGCGTAAATTGGACGCTTGAATGTATCTGCGTCTTCAACAGCGATAATTTCAGAAATCTGAGCTACATCCAGCAACGCTGCCACACGCGGCATGAAGTTCTTGCCTGTGGTGGTCGCTGGTGCCAGAACGTGGCTGTAGTCTTTGCCCAGCTCGGCGACCAGATCGCCCAGATTTTCTGCCAGCTGGTGTCCGTATGCTGCATTGTCGGCAACCAGTACTTTGGCAACACCGTCAATCTTGGCAGCAGCATCGCCTGCGGCGCCGCAACCTTCACCGGCAACCAGTACGGCAATATCTCCACCGATAGCTTTCGCCGCAGCAACAGTGCTCAGCGTGGCGCCCTTGATTTCTGCATTGTCGTGTTCAGCAACTACCAGAATACTCATGAGATCACCTTCGCTTCGTTCTTCAGTTTGTCTACCAGCTCAGCCACGGTCTCAACCTTGATACCAGCCTGGCGCTCGGCCGGCGGCTCAACTTTCAGGGTTTTCACACGGGGAGCCACATCAACGCCCAGGTCAGCCGGCGTGAGAGTATCAAGCGGCTTTTTCTTGGCTTTCATGATGTTGGGCAGAGAAGCGTAACGCGGTTCGTTCAAACGCAGGTCTGTGGTAACAACTGCTGGCAGGCTCAATTTAACAGTCTGCAAGCCGCCATCGATTTCACGGGTAACGCTTACGGAGTCGCCATCGATCGCCACTTCAGAGGCAAAGGTGCCCTGACCCATACCGGCCAGCGCAGCCAGCATCTGGCCAGTCTGGTTGTTGTCACCGTCGATTGACTGTTTGCCCAGAATAACCAGCTGCGGCTCTTCTTTGTCGACAACAGCTTTGAGCAGTTTGGCAATTGCCAAAGGCTGCAGGTCTTCGTCGGACTCAACCAGAATACCGCGATCTGCGCCCAGCGCCAGCGCTGTGCGAATCTGTTCCTGGCAGTTCTTCGCGCCCAGAGAAACGGCAACCACTTCCGTGGCAATACCCTTTTCTTTCAGGCGAACGGCTTCTTCGACCGCAATCTCGCAGAACGGGTTAATGGACATTTTAACGTTGTTCAGGTCTGGACCAGAGCCATCGGACTTGGGTCTAACCTTGACGTTGTAATCAACGACACGTTTGACAGCAACAAGAACCTTCATGGATTCCCCATTTTCTGTTCATCTAAGGTGAGAAAGTGATGCCATGACCAGCTGGTGGAACCCTGGCACCGGTGTAAAAATCGGGAGGTATCTTGACGTTTCTGACAGTCAAGGTCAATAAACGCGACGCATTTAGCGGATTTATAACCTTTATTCGGGGGGTATCTACGGCATTTTTTCGTCGCGGGCTGAAAAATCAAAGAAAACACGCTAAGTTGTTGACTGCGAAGCGATATTATATTCCAAGCCAGCGACCAGCAAAGCTCGCATTTGCACAACCAGACATTGTAGACCGGTGGTGTTTTACGGCCTCAGTCAGTATACTCTGCGGCCTTCCAAATGCAGCTTTCCCCTTGATTTGGCTGTATTTACTGATTCAGAAGAGGAGTTCAATCGTGGAACGCGAATCGATGGAATTTGATGTACTGATCGTGGGTGCTGGTCCGGCCGGA
>NZ_JBFJTH010000082.1:0-16793 GCF_041625495.1 Litorivivens sp.
GCCGAGGTTGCAACCCGCGCCGGGCGTGACCATCACAAAGATCCTGCACCGCTGGAGGTGTGAGTGGCGAGTGAGTGTATCTTCTGCCAGATTGCAGCCGGCAATGCGCCGGCGCATATTGTCTACACTGACAAGCAACTTATTGCTTTTCTCGACCTGTTTCCGGCTCATCGAGGCCATACTCTGATTATCCCGAAGCGACATAGTGACGATATTTTTACCGCTGATTCGGATGATATCGCCGCTGTTGGACGTTTATCGGTGCCTTTGGCCCGGGTTTTGGAGCGTATTACCGGGGCTGATGGTCTCGGTGTACACCAGTTGAACCGGGAGGCGGCTGGACAGACCGTCTTTCATTATCACCAGCATTTGATCCCGCAGACTGCCGGTGAACCGCTAGCGATTCACGGCCGTAAGATGGGAGAGCAGGCAGAGCTGGCAGCGTTGGCAGCCCATATCCAGCAAGAGCTGCGTGCGGAGATGAGCGGATGAAGCGCCGAGATTTGATAAGAATGGGCGATCAGGAAATCTGGACGTTTGTTGCTTCCCAGAAAAATGCCCAAGTATCAACTAACGGCAAAGATGGTTGGCCACACCTGACAACCCTCTGGTTTGCCATGGATGAGGGGGACGTCGTGTTGGAAACGTTCACCAAGTCCCAGAAAATAAAAAACCTCGAACGGGATAATCGAATTACCGTGTTATTTGAATGCGGTACCGAGTATGAAGAACTCAAGGCGGTGGTGATCTATGGTCGAGCTGAGTTGATTCGCGACCCTGATGAGGTGCACCGATTGCACATGGCGGTATTGTTGCGCAATAACACCAGAGACTACCCTCAGGAGTTGTTGGTCGAGGCTACACGTAGCATGGTGCACAAGAAAACCGCTATCCGGGTCAAAGCGGAGCGCGTCGTCAGTTGGGATCACAGCAAACTGGATGTGCCGTATTAGTCCATGTGTTATACGAGCACAGCCCCGGCTTTGTTGTTAGAATAGTTGGAAATTGCGATTGCCCCTAAGGGTTTATGACAAAAATACTGGCCATAGATGACACGCCGTACAACCTGGATATTCTCAAAAATGGTCTTGAGGATGAAGGTTTTGCCGTTGTGACTGCAGAAAGCGGTCGCAAGGGGCTGGAGTTGATTGATCGCGAGTCACCGGAGCTGGTGCTGCTCGATATTGGTATGCCTGAGATGGACGGCCATCAGGTGTTACAACAAATTCGGCTCAGTGACGAGCACGGCGATTTGCCAGTGATTATTCTCACGGCTAACACCGAAGACAGCAATCTGGCGCGTTGCCTTGAATCAGGCGCCAATGATTACGTAACCAAACCTTTCAGTTTTACCGCGCTCGTTGCCCGTATCAATAACGTGCTGCGCACTCAGAAAGATACCCGCCAACTTAATCGTGATGTTGAAAAACTGAGAGATCTGGCCTATCGCGATGAAATGACCGGGTTGCTCAATCGTCGTGCGTTTTTTGAGCGGGCCAATGCCGAATTTGAAATTTCGAAATCGTCCGGTGAGCCGCTGGCCATTGCGATACTGGATATTGACCACTTTAAGATAATTAATGACACCTTCGGCCACGCCGCCGGCGATGAGGTTTTAAGCGCCTTTGGCAAGCTGCTCAAAAGCTGTTTGCGCCTACACGATATTGTGGGTCGCATTGGTGGCGAAGAATTTGCTGTGTGCTTGCCAAACTCACAAGCCATGCACGCCTACAATATTTTTGAGCGGTTACGCACTACGCTTGCCAAGCAGCAACTGCTTACAAATGATGATGGCACCACACACCAAGTGACCGTTAGTGTGGGAGTGGTCGGACTCACCGATCAGAAAGAGTTGGACAATCTGATGATTCTTGCGGATATGGCACTTTATCGTGCCAAGAATCAGGGGCGTAATCGCACCATTGTCGAAACCGGCGTCACCAACTGAGCCTCCAGTCTGCCGCAACTGACCGGATTTGCGGGTATATCTGACGTAGTTTGCTATTGAGAGAGAATGCTCCGTTGCGCAAGAATACGGGCATTCTTCGCGCACTTGTGCGCTGAAAACCAATAACGAGGACGCAACCTATGCCCATGCCCACCGATTTCCCGATCGTCGACCTGATGCTCAATGTGCCCGGTGAAGATAATAGCCAGTGGTACGAATTCATGAAGCCACTGCTCATGGACAAAGAAAGCCGTGAAATGTTCAAGTTTCCGGCACAGTACATGTTCAAAGATGTTCCTCAGATCGACGGCAAGGATGATTATATTGCCTACACCGTTGAGCAAATGGACAAGCACGGCATTCAGCGCGCTATGCTGGGTATCGACGACCACAATGTTGTGGCGAAAGAAGCGCTAGAGCGCTTTCCTGACCGTTTCTTCTGCTCTTATGAAGCCAACCCCAACAACGGCATGGAAGAAGTGCGCAAGATTGAACGTTTGCACAAAGAGTTTGGTATCAAAGCCGTTACTGCATTTGCTTCTGGTCTGTGTCCGCAAGTTCCATACAATGAGAACAAGTGGTACCCCATCTATGCCAAATTGGTTGAACTGGATCTGCCATTCTGTCCCTGTATCGGCGTGCCGGGACCGCGACTCCCGATGGCGCCGCAGAAGGTGGAATTACTGGACGAGATTTGCTGGTTCTTCCCCGAGCTGAAAGTTGTCATGCGTCACGGCGCTGAGCCCTGGGAGAAGCTGGCCTGGAAACTCATGCTCAAATACCCCAATCTGTACTACATGACCAGCGCCTTTGCACCCAAGCATTACCCGGAAGAAATCGTCAACTTCGCCAACAAGCGCGGCGCGGACAAAATCATGTATGCAGGCTACTTCCCCATGGGCCTGTCGCTAGACCGTATCTTTAAGGATATGCCCAGCGTTCCGTTCAAAGATGAGGTGTGGCCCAAGTTCCTTGGTGACAACGCTCGCCGAGTCTTCAAGCTGGAAGACTAAGCCATACAAAAAACCGGGGTCGGATCGAGTATTTATCTCGATCCGACCCCGGTTTTTTTATTTGTCGGTGGCGTTGGCGGCGTCCAGGAAGGCGGGTTTTTCGCCGCCGCCGTGCAAGGTCACGGTTGTACCACTGATATAGGATGAAAGGTCACTCGCCAGGAACAGGCAGGCGTCGCCGATATCCTCAGGTAGCGCCATGCGTCCCAGCGGAATGGTTGAGCCTACAGCCGCAATGCCCGCTTCGTCTCCGTAATGCAGATGCGACTGTTCGGTACGGATCAGGCCGCCGATAATGGCGTTAATGCGCACTTTCGGCGCCCATTCCACTGCCAGAGAGGTACACAGATTAACGAGGCCGGCTTTGGCGGCACCGTAGGCGGCGGTTCCGGGCGAGGGGCGAATTGCCGAAACACTGGCGATATTGATGATAGAGCCGCCGCCTTCCTGTTGTTGCATTACCGCGTTAACGCACTGTCCGAAATTCAGCGGCGCCAGCAGGTTAAGGCGAATGATGGATTCTGAAAAGCGCGGGGAAACGGTTGCTGCATCGGCGTAAGGTGCGCCGCCGGCATTGTTGACGAGTACGTCAATGCGGCCGTGTTCGTCCGCAACGCGATTGACAAAACTCTGAATCTGCTCGAAATCTTTTACATCGCAGGGAAGAAACTGGGCGCTGCGGCCATCGGCTTGGGGCAGGGCTTCAGGCTCTGAGCGGCCGCAGATCACTACGTGCGCACCGCAGCTCAAGAAGCGTTCGGTAATCCCCTTGCCTACGCCTTTACCGCCGCCAGTAACGATGACAACCTTGCCGCTGAAGTCGAGTCGATTTTCCATGTAATCCTCTTGGGTAGTGATGCGGTAGCCGCTGATAGTATAAGAGAAAGCCCGCTTGAATATCGGTGGGAGTATGCAGCGCCTGGGTGCCTCCCAGTGCAGGGCTTCCAAAAACCTCGCAAGCCTAGCGATAGCCTGCGAAGATTGTATCGTCCAAACGGGGCATATTGGCTGGCTATAGCGGTCAATTGGCAGCTTTCGTTAAATTTCTCGTCACAATAGGTAGTGGATGGCACTGTTGGCTTTTGAGAGAATGCAACGCGGCTTTTTGCCGTCCGAATAACAGCAGTAACTTACAGGAAGCGATCGAATGACAGATTCAAAACCGGTTTTGGCCATTCTGGGTGGCACAGGTGATCTAGGCACTGGTCTGGCGCGGCGCTGGGCAGAGGCGGGCTATCGGGTAATTATCGGCTCGCGCACTCAGGAAAAGGCGGAAGCTGCCGTTGCTGATCTGCAGCAGGTTATGGCGGAGCGTGGAGTCTCTGGTATCACCGTCGAAGCCATGGAAAACCTCGCGGCCGCGGAAGCTGCCAATATCGTGGCGATGACCGTTCCCTTCGCACACCATACGAGCACGCTGTCGTTGGTTAAACCCGCGCTGAAGGACAAAATCCTGATCGATGTAACGGTACCGCTGGTGCCGCCCAAAGTCGCTCGTGTCCAGTTGCCGGAGCAGGGCTCGGCCGGACAGATCGCGCAGGAATTGCTGGGCGAAGACACTCATGTGGTATCTGCCTTCCAGAATGTTGCGGCGCACCACCTGCAAGAAGGCCAGGGGCTGGATTGCGACGTGCTGGTTTGCGGTGATAAGAAAGATGCCCGCGCCCAAGTTATTGAACTGGTTGAGGCGGCCGGGATGCGCGGTTTCCACGCCGGGAGTATTGCTAATGCGGCAGCCGTCGAGGCTATGACATCGGTACTGATCTTCGTTAATAAGCAGTATAAATGTCATGCCGGTATTAAATTGACTGGTTTGCCGGAGTGAATCCGGATCTTTCACTGACGGTGCTTCCGGACTTTCCCCTGGTAGAGCCAGGGGATGATCTGGCGGATCTGATTATCGCCTGCTGCGAGCGTGCGGGACTCAAACTGCGCGACGGTGACGTACTGGCGCTGGCGCAAAAGATTGTCTCGAAATCTGAAGATCGCTATGCCTACCTTAACGAGGTAACACCGGGGAACGCGGCGGTTCAACTTGCCGCCGAGACCGATAAAGACCCGCGCCAGGTAGAGCTTATCCTGCAGGAATCTAAAGAGGTTGTGCGGCAGCGCAAGGGCGCCATTATCGTTGAGCATCGCGAAGGCTATGTGCATGCCAATGCGGGTATTGATGCGTCTAATATTGCCTCTGAACCGGATAACCCCCGGGTATTGCTACTACCGCTGGACTCCAACGCATCTGCGCGCCGATTGCGCGAAGCGATCAGTCAGCGACTGGGCGTTGATGTGTATGTGCTGATTAATGACAGTGCCGGTCGCGCCTGGCGCAATGGTACTTGCGGTTTTGCCTTAGGCAGCGCCGGATTTGAAGCGCTGGTCAATCGGATTGGTGATGCCGACCTGTTCGGCAGATCGCTTGAGGTAACCCAGATAGCGGTAGCGGACGAGTTGGCGGCTGCGGCATCGTTTCTGATGGGGCAGGCGGATGAAGGTGCACCGGTCGTGCTGGTTCGCGGCGCAACCCTGAGACCCTCTGCAGCGGGCTGTGAAACCTTGATTCGTCCGAAATCTGAAGACCTTTTTCGATAGCGCCATCATGACAGTAATTAGCGGTAAGCACTCTATCCCTGGAAAAGTTCTCGCGCTAACCGGCGGTGTCGGCGGCGCCAAAATGGCACGCGGTCTGATCGATTGTCTGGCGCCGGAGCAGCTGTTGATTGTGGCCAATACGGGCGACGATTTTGAGCACCTGGGGCTGACCATTTCTCCCGACCTTGATTCGGTTATGTACGCCCTGGCTGACCGTAACGACACGGAGCGGGGCTGGGGCTTGGCCGGTGAAACCTGGCAAGCTATGGAAGCGCTCGGTGAACTGGGCGGGCCAGACTGGTTTCGCTTGGGTGATCGCGACCTCGCGACCCACCTCAGGCGCAGTGCGTTGCTTGCTGAAGGGCAAAGCCTTACGAGCGTGACGTCGACGTTGTGCCAGTCACTCGGTATCGCCCACCGGTTGGTGCCGATGACGGATGATCGCGTGCGCACCATGGTGACAACGGAGCGCGGTGAGCTGGCGTTCCAGGAATATTTTGTACGCGAGCAGTGTGCGCCAAAGGTGAAGGGGTTTCGCTTTAGCGGTATAGAGCAGGCCTCTCCCTCGGCTGAAATGATGGCGTGGCTCGAGTCACCCGAACTTGCGGCAATTGTTATCTGTCCATCCAACCCCTTTGTGTCCGTTGATCCCATTCTGCAATTGCCGGGTGTGCGACGCGCGGTTGCCGCAGCGAAGGCACCGGTTATCGCGGTGTCGCCCATCGTTGGGGGAATGGCGGTCAAAGGTCCAGCTGCAAAAATGATGGAAGAGTTGGCTATGCCGTCGACAGCCACTGCTGTTGCGCAATGGTATGACACCCTGTTGAGCGGATTTGTTATTGATCTTGTAGATCGATCTCTGGCACCGTCGATGGCAGTTGAAACGCGGGTGGTATCAACCATGATGACCAGCCTGACCAGTAAAAGGCAGTTGGCGCGCGATGTGCTCGACTTTGCTCTAGACCTCAATTAGTGTGGCTTGCCATGTGGGTTTTTATTCCGTTAAAAGATTTTGTTAAGGCCAAGCAGAGATTGTCTGGCTTTCTCAGCCCGTCTGAGCGCCGTTGCCTGTTTCAGGCAATGGTCGAAGATGTGCTCGATGTGCTTACTCAGGTGAGCTCATTGGAGCGTATTATCCTGCTCTCCGACGATCCGGCAGCGACTCTGCTCGCGGAACACTACGGCATCGATTGCTGGAGCGAAAAAGCCCTTGGTGCAACAGGCCTGAACCCTGTGATCAATGCAGCAGTGAACTCCGTGGTCGGGCAGGTGGATGCGGCGATGGTGGTCCACGGTGACCTACCACTGGCCACGCAAGAAGAGTGGGAAGAAGTGCTGGCGGTGCATCGTCAGATCGTAAACCCGAACAAGCTAACATTGGTCACTGATCGGCACTGCGATGGCTCGAATGTTGTGGTCTGCAGTCCGCCGGGCGCATTGGCCTATGAGTATGGGCCGGAGTCCTGCCACCATCATCGGCAGCAGGCTCAGGATAACGGGCTGGTGGTCGAAATTCTGGAGCTTCAGGGTTTGAGTCGCGATGTAGATGACGGTGACGACCTGCTGGAACTGCTGAATCGGGATTGGGGCAGGCGTGGCCCAAAAACCCTGCAATATCTGCGCGAAAACAAACTCGATCTGCGGATCAAGGCGTTGATGACACGCGAAACAAATAGCGCTTTTATCAAAATGAACGCGGTACATAACTAATGGCAGATTGGCAAACCCTAGCGGACAAGGTTCGGCACCAAACAAGACTGAGCCATGCCGAGGCACTGTCGTTGGCAGAACTTTCCAGTGAGCACGATGATGAGCTGCTGGCGCTGGCCGGTAATCTTCGCGACGCCGGTTTTCGTAATGTGGTGACTTACTCGCGCAAAGTATTTCTCCCGTTAACCCACCTTTGTCGCGACGTTTGCCACTACTGCACCTTCGCCAAAACACCCAAACGCATTGATTCGCCGTACCTGAGCGTAGATCAGGTGCTGGACTCCGTGCGAGAAGCCGAGAAGATGGGGTGCAAGGAAGCCTTGTTGACCCTGGGGGAAAAACCTGAACTTCGTTACAAGGCTGCCCGCGAGGCGCTGGCTGACATGGGCTTTGCCACTACACTCGAATACGTGGCCCATGTAGCGAAGCGGATTCTTGACGAAACCAGTTTGCTACCCCACATCAATGCCGGCTGCATGACTGCCGAAGAAATTGCCATGCTACGGCCGGTGTCTGCATCCATGGGGATCATGCTGGAATCGGCGTCAGAACGGCTTGCCGAAAAAGGCATGCCGCACTACGGTTCGCCAGACAAAGACCCGGCCATACGGCTGGAAACCTTGCGTCTGGCGGGGGAAGCCAGGGTGCCGTTTACCTCCGGCATTCTGATCGGAATCGGTGAAACCCGTCGCGAGCGCATCGAATCGCTGTTGGCCTTGCGCGATGTACATGAGCAGCATGGCCACTTGCAGGAAATCATCGTACAGAATTTTCGCGCCAAACCCGATACGAAAATGGCGCAGGCCCCCGAGCCGGATTTGCAGGAATTGCTCTGGACTATTGCCGTATGTCGATTGATTTTTGGATCTAACATGAGTATCCAGGCGCCGCCGAATCTCAGTCCTGGCGTGCTGGAGAAGATTGTTGGTGCGGGCATTAACGACTGGGGTGGCGTATCGCCATTGACACCTGATTTTGTCAACCCAGAGGCTCCCTGGCCGCACCTGGACGAGCTTTCACGTGAAACTGCCGTCGCCGGAAAATATCTGCAGGAACGGCTAACGATTTACCCGTCCTACGTTACTCGATTTGCAGATTGGCTGGCACCGGAGCTGCACGAGCACGTGCTATCAATCACCGATGCAGAGGGCTTTCCCAGAGTCGATAGTTGGCTTACCGGGCAGCACACAGAACTGCCGGCGGAAGATCTACGGTGGCTTGGCGCGGATGTTGCCGAAGCGCGGGTTTCGCCTGAAATTAAGGATATTTTGGCGCGTGCTATGGCGGGTGAGGCGCTGCCTGAGGGCGACGTGGTGCGCCTGTTTCAAAGTCGCGGACCAGACTTTTCTGCGGTTATTCGCGCAGCTGACTCAATCCGTCAGGCAGTCTGCGGTGAGCGCGTCAGTTATGTAGTGAACCGCAATATTAATTACACCAATATCTGTTATTTCAAATGTCAGTTTTGCGCATTTTCAAAGGGCAAGCTGAGCGAAAATCTGCGCGGCAAACCCTACGACCTCAGTGCGGAAGAGATTGCGCGACGCTGTAGTGAAGCGTGGGATCGCGGCGCTACTGAAGTGTGCATGCAGGGCGGGATTCATCCGGAATACACGGGCCAAACTTACCTCGATATCCTCGCCACGGTGCGCGCTGCAACGCCGGATATGCATATTCATGCGTTTTCGCCACTGGAAGTCTGGCAGGGCGCCGCAACGCTGGGTCTGGAAGTGGAAACGTTCCTGAAGCAGCTCAAGCAGGCGGGTTTGAACACCCTTCCTGGCACCGCCGCGGAAATTCTCGACGACGAGGTGCGGGCGATCATTTGCCCCGACAAGATTGACACCCAGCAGTGGCTCGGGGTGATGGAAGCGGCCCACAACGTGGGTTTGCGCAGCACGGCTACGATTATGTTCGGGCACGTAGACCGGCTGGAGCATTGGGCTCGCCATTTGCTGCGGGTACGGTCTCTGCAGGCCCGCACTGGGGGCTTCACTGAGTTTGTGCCGCTGCCTTTTGTGGCATCGGAAGCGCCGGTCTACCTGAAAGGCAAGGCGCGCAGAGGGCCTACCTTCCGTGAATCGGTATTGATGCACGCGGTGGCTCGCCTGGTGTTTAACGGTTTGATTAGTAATATTCAGGCGTCGTGGGTGAAATTGGGGCACAACGGTGTCGAGGCCTGCCTCAATGCAGGCGTGAACGACGTGGGTGGTACGCTAATGAACGAAACCATCACCCGTGCTGCCGGTGCCACCCATGGCCAGGAAACATCGCCCCAGCAGATGGATGCGCTGATTCGTGCTATGCAGCGCGAACCGCAGCAGCGCACAACCCTGTATCAGGCTGTGTCGGAAGAGCGTCAGCAGGCAGCTCGTCAGGCGGGTGCGTTGCTCGACGTGGTGAACACTCCGGCCAAAAAGTACGAGCGTGAGCGCGGCCGCAAGAAAGTACTGGTAAAAAATGCGGGCAGTGAACTGATCGCATCTAGTTGATCTGATCTCACTGTTTTGGGCTAGGCGCGGCCCACGTCCGTTGGCATGGAATCAGATAGTTCACGTGCGCCTGCGGGGCTGGCCTATGCTGAGAGAGCGTTCGGCCTGCAGGCGGAGATTACCGTCAATAATAAAGGATTCCTACATGTCCACGACCCCTGATCAGGTTAGAGAAACCATCAATCAGTACGTCCAGGCCTGGGCGACGGGTGACAAAGCCCTGTTGCTCTCCATTTTTGCCGAAGATGCCAGTTGGGAAGATCCAGTTGGTACGCCTGCGTTTATCGGGCATGAGGGGATCGAGCAGTTCTGGAATTTCGCGTACCCGAAGGAGGAGGGCAGATCACTCACCCCGGTGCCGCATCAGATTATTGCTTGTGGCAATGAGGGGATTTTGCGCTTTACCATGCAGGTGCGAGTGCCGGCCGAAAACAAGGGGTTGGATTTGTTGGTGACCGATCATTTTGAGATTAATGATGCTGGAAAAATTCAGCGGGCCAGAGCGTTTTGGGATGAGGGCTGTGTCTCCTGCCCCGACTCAATGGAGATGTTTGTGCCGGATATGAGTGCCGCCCACGGTTGATTTCCTCCCTTTGCGTCAGACGAAAAAAAGGCCGCATTAAGCGGCCTTTTTTTTCAAGCTAATGTTGCAATCAACGCTTTTCGAGATCCACAAAGTCGCGCTGCGCTGGGCCAGTATAAAGCTGGCGTGGGCGGCCAATACGCGAATTGTCTCCGTGCATTTCGTTCCAGTGAGCAATCCAGCCGGGAGTACGACCCAGGGCGAAGATTACAGTGAACATTGAGGTCGGAATGCCCAGAGCCTTCAGGATAATGCCGGAGTAAAAATCGACGTTGGGGTAGAGCTTCTTCTCGATGAAGTAGTCATCTTCCAGCGCAATTTTTTCCAAACGCGTTGCAATTTTCAGCAGCGGATCGTCTATACCCAGTTCGCCCAGAACTTCGTCGGCCACTTTCTTCATCACGCGTGCACGCGGGTCGAAGTTTTTATAAACGCGGTGCCCAAAGCCCATCAGGCGGAACGGGTCGTTCTTGTCTTTGGCGCGGGCAACACATTCATCAACGCGTGACTCGTCGCCGATCTCGTTCAGCATTTCCAGTACGGCTTCGTTGGCACCACCGTGCGATGGTCCCCACAGGGCCGCGATGCCAGCAGAGATACAGGCAAAGGGGTTGGCGCCAGTTGAACCTGCCAGGCGAACAGTCGACGTAGAGGCGTTCTGTTCATGGTCGGCGTGGAGCAGGAAAATGGTGTCCATGGCTTTCGCCAGAATTGGGTTCACCTTGTACTCTTCACAGGGGTTGCCAAACATCATGTACAGGAAGTTCTCAGAATAGGTGAGATCGTTGCGCGGGTACATGAACGGCTGACCAATGGTGTATTTGTAGGTCATGGCCGCTAGAGTGGGCATTTTCGCCATCAGGCGAATGGCAGAAATTTCACGGTGCTCTTCGTCAGAGATGTCGAGCGAATCGTGGTAGAACGCAGACAGTGCGCCGACAACGCCGCACATGATGGCCATCGGGTGGGCGTCGCGACGAAAGCCCTTGAAGAAGGTGCTCATCTGGTCGTTCACCATGGTGTGCATGCGCACATTGTTGGTGAATCGCTCTTTCTCCTGCTTGGAGGGAAGCTCTCCGTACAGCAGCAGGTAGCAGGTTTCCAGAAAATCAGATTTCTCTGCCAGCTGCTCGATGGGGTAGCCGCGGTGCAGCAGCACACCCTTGCCACCATCGATGTAAGTGATTTTGGATTCGCAAGATGCGGTAGACACGAACCCGGGGTCGTAGGTGAAGTAACCTTCGCCCGTCAATGCACTTACTTCGATTACGTCTGGGCCGATAGTACCTGAGTACACGTTCAGGTCGATGGTTTTGCCATCTATCGCCAGACTGGCTTTCTTGTCACTCATTACGACGAGCTCCTGTAAATAATATGTCTTGTGAACGTCCATTATCCGGAGCGACAAATATAGAGCCTCGAATTGTTTTGTCAACGTTGCATACTTTGGCGTTTTAGCGTTTAGAGGTGGTGAAACCGGTTAAAAATTGGTCGTCTTGGCTGCCGAAACGATGGCTTGCTCCGAAATGGGGCAGAATAGCCAAATGTGAGCATTGAATTGCCATATTTTGGCGCCGAAAGTTCGCTAAGCGCTTGAAAAAACATTTTTTTGCACCGCGGAAACGTCCTCCGAAGCGGTTTGTAATTGCCCTGTGATGGCCCTATAATGCGCGGCGTTTCCGCTATGCACGGTATTCACACTATATATAGTGTCTATTGTAGTGTTTCTGCCGTGCTCCGGTATCGCCGTTTGGTCGTACCAATGGGAAAGACGTAGCTCCACATCCTTTTAATCGCCCGCGCAAGCCGGGCCAGAAAAAGTGTGAATAACCGTGAACGATAAACGACCCGTAAACCTTGATATTGGGACGATAGCGCTGCCTGTCACCGCGATCGCGTCCATCCTGCACCGTGCGAGTGGTGCATTTATATTCTTCGCCGTAGCCATCCTCTTTGCCCTTTTGGGTCAAAGCCTTAGCGGCCCTGAAGGCTTTGCCGCCGCCCAGGAGTGTTTAGACTCCTTCATCGGCAAATTCTTAGTGTGGGGTACGCTGGCTGGCATCATTTACCACTCTGCAGCCGGTGTTAAGCACCTGGTGATGGATGCCGGTATCGGTGAATCCATGGAAGGCGGTGTGCGCGGTGCGCAGATCGTGTTCGTCACATCAGCAGTTCTGATCGTTATTGCGGGGTTGTGGGTATGGTAAAGGCAGTGACAAGTTTTGGCCGTAGCGGCCTGTCAGACTGGCTGGTACAACGGGTCAGCGGCGTTATTCTGCTGGTGTTCGCACTGGTTATGGTCTGCAAGCTCGGCTTCGGTGGCGAGCTAACCTACGAAGGCTGGAAAGCCTTTTTTGACAGCATCGCTATACAGGTGCTGACCACGGCGGCGCTGTTGTCGCTGGTAGCTCACGGCTGGATCGGTATGTGGTCAATCTCCACTGACTACTTTACCGAGCGCCTGATGGGGCCCAAAGGCACCGTCATTCGTCTGGCTTTCCAGGCATTGTGTGCTGTTGTGCTGTTTACTTACCTCGTCTGGGGTTTGCGGATTCTGTGGAGCTGATCAATGAGTAAGATTCGAACAATTTCTTTCGACGGCGTGATCGTCGGTGGCGGCGGCGCCGGTATGCGCGCTGCTCTGCAATTGGCCCAGTCCGGCTACAAGACTGCGGTAATTTCCAAGGTATTCCCAACCCGTTCACACACGGTTTCAGCTCAGGGTGGTATCACCTGTGCGATCGCCAGTAACGACCCGAACGACCAGTGGGAATGGCACATGTACGACACCGTCAAGGGCTCCGATTACATCGGTGACCAGGACGCGATCGAATACATGTGTTCCGTGGGCCCTGAAGCTGTATTTGAGCTGGACCATATGGGCTTGCCATTTTCCCGTACTGAGGAAGGCCGTATTTACCAGCGTCCTTTTGGTGGTCAGTCCAAGAATTTTGGTGAGGGCGGTCAGGCTGCCCGTACCTGTGCTGCAGCTGACCGTACCGGTCACGCGCTGTTGCACACCCTGTATCAGGGCAACCTGAAGAACAACACCGTGTTCTTTAATGAGTGGTACGCCACCGATATCGTCAAGAATCAGGACGGTGCCGTTGTCGGCGTTATCGCCATCTGTATTGAAACCGGCGAAGTGGTTTACGTGAAATCGAAAGCCACCGTATTTGCTACCGGCGGTGCTGGTCGTATCTACGCCTCTACCACCAACGCTCACATCAACACCGGTGACGGTATCGGGATGGCGCTGCGCGCAGGCTTCCCGGTGCAGGACATCGAGATGTGGCAGTTCCACCCGACTGGTATTGCCGGCGCGGGCGTTCTGGTTACCGAAGGTTGCCGTGGTGAAGGTGGATACCTGATTAACAAGGACGGCGAGCGTTTCATGGAGCGTTATGCGCCCAACGCCAAGGACTTGGCCGGCCGTGACGTGGTAGCCCGCTCGATGGTTCTTGAGATTCTCGACGGTCGCGGTTGTGGCCCCGAAGGCGATCACGTCTTCCTGAAGCTTGATCACCTGGGTGAAGAGGTTCTGGAAAGCCGTCTGCCCGGTATCTGTGAGCTGAGCCGTACTTTCGCCCACGCTGATCCGGTCAAAGAGCCGATTCCAGTGGTTCCAACCTGTCACTACATGATGGGTGGTATTCCAACGAATATTCACGGCCAGGCCCTGACGCTTGATGCCAATGGCGAAGAGCAGGTTATTCCCGGTCTGTACGCCTGTGGTGAAGTGGCATGTGTATCTGTTCACGGCGCCAACCGTCTCGGCGGCAACTCGCTGCTGGATCTGGTGGTGTTTGGTCGAGCCTCTGGTCTGCATATCGAGAAGTCGCTGCGCGAAGGCATTGAAATGCGCGATGCTACCGATACCGATATTCAGGCAGCGGCAGCCCGTATCCATGCGCTGGATAACACATCTGGTGGCGAGAGTGTTGCAGCGCTGCGCAAAGAGCTGCAGAACACCATGCAGAATCACTTCGGCGTATTCCGCAACGAGAAATTCATGCAGGAAGGCATCAAGAAACTGGCCGATCTGCGCGAGCGCATCAACAATGCTCACCTTGAAGATAAGAGCATGGCCTTCAACACGGCCCGTATCGAGGCGCTTGAGCTGCACAACCTGTTTGAAGTGGCAGAAGCGACGGCGGTTGCCGCCGAAGCGCGTAAGGAAAGCCGCGGTGCGCACGCCCGTGAAGACTACACAGAGCGTGACGACGAGAACTGGCTGTGTCACTCCATGTACTTCCCCGGTGAAAAACGTGTGGGTAAACGCGCTGTGAACTTCGCGCCGAAAACCCGCGAAGCGTTTGAACCGAAAACACGTACCTACTAAGTCGGGGAGATCAAAGAATGTTGCAAGTAAGTCTGTACCGCTACAACCCTGAGGTTGATCAAGAGCCGTACATGCAGGACGTTGAGGTCGATACCGGCGGTAAAGATCTGATGGTGCTGGATGTGCTGGAGCTGCTGAAAGCGCAGGATCCAAGCCTTGGCTATCGCCGCTCCTGCCGTGAAGGTGTGTGTGGTTCTGATGGCATGAACATTAATGGCAAGAATGGACTGGCCTGTATCATGCCACTGTCTGAGGCGCTGAAGGGCGGGAACAAGCTGATTCTGCGTCCGCTGCCCGGTTTGCCGGTTATCCGCGACCTGGTTGTCGACATGGCGCTGTTCTACAAGCAGTACGAGAAGGTTAAGCCGTACCTGATCAACGATACCCCGGCGCCGGCCATCGAGCGATTGCAGTCGCCCGAAGATCGCGCCAAGCTCGATGGTTTGTACGAGTGTATTCTCTGTGCGTGCTGTTCTACATCGTGTCCGTCGTTCTGGTGGAACCCGGATCGCTTTATCGGCCCGGCTGGTCTGCTGCAGGCCTACCGTTTCCTGGCTGATAGCCGCGATACGGCCCAGAAGGAGCGATTGGCCAACCTGGATGATCCGTTCAGCGTTTTCCGTTGCCACGGTATCCAGAACTGTGTGAATGTGTGCCCTAAAGGTCTGAACCCGACCCGCGCAATTGGCCATATTCGCAATATGCTGCTGGCTAACGCCACCTGAGTCAGTAGTTAAGTTTGTCAGGTATTTTATTGTAATACTTGAAATTCCGGCCCAGAGTGGCATTGTTGTCTTTGGGCCGGAACGCCTGTCTTGACTGACCTCAGTTGAGCGAGCGCAGTACGTCTACAATAGAAAAGAGGAACCGAATAACCCCAGCGGTTATCTGTATAATTCAGTCGGTTCTCGTGATAGCCCCACCCGCATTCGGGGGAGAGCGGTGGGCGTTGCGCGAAGCGGTTCAAAGCGGATACCGCGTTTGAAGCAGGTGAAAATCCATGCAAAAAGGCTCGATGGAGTTGCTTTGGAGCAGTTCCCATATTTCGGGTGGAAATGCCGAGTACGTCGAACAGATGTACGAAACATTCCTGACAGATCCAAATGCCGTACCAGAGGTATGGCGAAACTATTTTGAAAAACTCCCGCGCGTTACCGAGCAGGTCGTTCGTGACATACCGCATTCGCCGGTACGCGAACATTTTGCCAATCTGGCGAAGGTTAAAGTTCGTCCTTCAGCCGCGGCAGCCAGCCCCGTCTCTGATCACGAGCGCAAGCAGGTTCGTGTTATTCAACTTGTCAGCGCCTACCGTCAGCGCGGCCATCAGAAGGCCAAACTCGACCCGCTGAATCTTTGGCAGCGACCGCCGGTCGCAGACCTTGATCTTCATTACCACCAACTCAGCGACGCTGATCGTGACACCGTGTTTCAGACCGGCAGCCTGTTTATCGGTAAGGATCAGGCAACGCTCGGCGAAATCCATGAGGCTCTGGAGCGTACGTACTGCGGTACCGTGGGCGCGGAGTTCATGCATATCGTCAATACTGAAGAGCGTCAGTGGATTCAGCAGCGTATGGAAAGTGTACGCTCGCGTCCCGAGTACGGATCAGACGTTAAACACCATTTGTTGGAACGCCTGACTGCGGCCGAGGGTCTGGAAAAATCCTTGGGTTCTAAGTTTCCGGGTACCAAGCGCTTTGGTCTAGAGGGCGGTGAAAGCCTGATTCCGATGATGGATGCCATGATCCAGCGTGGTGGTGCCTACGGTAACAAGGAAATTGTTATCGGCATGGCTCACCGTGGTCGCCTTAACGTACTGGTCAACATACTGGGCAAAAACCCCGGTGAACTGTTTGACGAGTTTGAAGGCAAGGCTCGCTACCAGGGTTCGGCCGATGTGAAGTATCACCAGGGCTTTTCCTCCAATGTGATGACCAGTGGTGGCGAAGTGCATCTGGCGCTGGCGTTTAACCCGTCTCATCTGGAAATTGTTTCGCCAGTGGTGGAAGGGTCGGTGCGCGCCCGTCAAGATCGTCGCGACGATGAAGTGGGCGACAGTGTCATGCCGATTGTCATGCACGGTGATGCCGCGTTTGCGGGGCAGGGCGTGGTCATGGAA
>NZ_JBFJTH010000083.1:0-16341 GCF_041625495.1 Litorivivens sp.
CGCATTGTCTGGGTGGGCAGCAACGCCGAGGCTGAAGCTTATCGAAGCTCGGCAGAGCGTGTGCTGAATCTCCAGGGCATGACCATTATCCCGGGGTTTATTGATGCGCACGGTCACTTCCCAGGTTCCGGGCTGACCGAGTTTGCCGCAGATCTTAATAGTCCCCCTATTGGCGATGTGAAAAGCATTGGTTCACTGCAGTCGAGACTTTCGGCGTTTGCCGATGCAAACCCCGATGGCTGGATTCTCGGTATTGGCTATGACGATAGTCTGTTGGCGGAAAAACGCCATCCAACCCGCGAAGATCTCGATGCGGTGTCGAAAGATCGTCCAGTCTACATCCTCCATATTTCCGGCCACATGGGCGTTGCAAACACTGCGGCCTTGGCGCTGGCGGGTATCGATAACACGACGCCCGACCCTGAAGGTGGTGTCATTGTTCGCGATAGTAGCGGCACCGCCACTGGTCTGTTGAAGGAAACGGCTGGCACCCAATTGCAAACGCTGGCTATGGATTTTTCGGCGATAGATTTCATGGAAATGATCGATAGCGCCGCAGCGGAGTATTTACGCGTTGGTGTTACAACTGCCCAGAGTGGAGGGGTCGACAGCAGGATGCTCTCGGGGTTGTCGCTTGCTTCTAAATTGCGGCGTATTCCGCAACGTCTCGAACTCTGGCCCATATGGCAGACGGTGGGCGAGGCACTCGTTGCGGGTGAAATGAAACTTAACCCAAAGCCAAATGACTACCTTTCTATAGGCGCGATAAAAATCATTGCCGACGGGAGTATCCAAGGCTATACGGGTTATCTGTCGCAGCCATATTTTCATCCGCATCACGGCGATGAAGATTATCGAGGGTTTCCTGTGGTGCCGGCACAGCAGCTGGCTGAGCAGGTGTTGGCAGCTCATAGTGCAGGCTATCAGCTGGCGATTCACGGTAATGGGGATGCGGCCATCGATATGATTCTCGATGCTATAGAAAAAGCGCAGCAGGCGGTTCCGCGTGAGGATGTCCGGCACATCATTGTCCACGCGCAAATGGCGCGACATGACCAGTTGGCGAGAATGAAAAACTTGGGTGTAACGCCGACGTTCTTTTCGGCCCATACTTATTACTGGGGCGATCGCCATCGTGATATTTTTATGGGGCCGGAGCGAGCAGCGCGCATGAGCCCAGCACGTTCGGCGCAAGCGTTAAATCTGCGCTATAGCATTCATCTGGATACACCTGTGGTGCCAATGAATCCTATGCTGCTGGTGTGGAGTGCGGTTAATCGCGTCAGCGCTTCGGGCGCCGAAATTGGGCCTGAGGAAAAGGTGTCGGTCAGCGATGCACTTGCCGCGACGACAATCGACGCAGCGTGGCAGATTCACCGTGATCATGAGTTGGGCTCGCTGACAGCCGGAAAACTGGCGGACCTTGTGGTGCTCGACCGCAATCCACTGACGGTGCCCGCGTTAGCGTTACGTGACATTGAGGTCGAACAGACCTATGTTGGCGGTCGCCTTTATTATCAGCGATAGAACCGACCGCCAGTATGCATAGGTTAAGGTTGGGTTTGCGCTGTACCGTTACTGATTCGGCCACTCAGAAAATACTGCGCGTTTAACACACCGTGCACTTCATCTAGTCTGATCTGCAGCAGGTCGATAAAAGAATGCAGTTCTTTCTGGTTGAAGACACTGATGTCGGTGTCTTGAAGCAGCATTTTTACCTGGTTGACACGCGCCATCGGCTTTTTCGGTTCTGGTAACTTTTCCATGCAGCGCGCTAATTGGTCAACGCAGAATAGAATAGAGCGGGGGAAAATGTCGGATTTGAAGAGGAAGTTCACCACATCCTCACGACGTACCCGAACATGCATGGTTTGCCGGTACATCTGGTAGGCGGTGAGCGATTTCAATACGCTCATCCACTGAATATTTTCAAACGAGCGTGATTCGAGGAATTCTTCGGACAACAGGTTAGCTGAGCGCACATCAATAATACGTGAGGTCATATCCGAGCGTTCGATATTGCGACCCAAGCGTAAAAACACATAGCCCTGATCGCGATTCACGGTGCCCGACAGCAAGCCGACGATCGTCTGACTGCGCAGAATGATCTGATTGAGGTAGGCATAGCGGCCCCGCTTGGAAAGCGCGGGGCCTAGCTGGTCTTTAGCGTAGTGGCTCAGCGCATTGATCTGTTCCCAGGCCTCGCGCGGAATGACGTCACGTATGGTGCGGGCATTTTCCCTAGCGCCGTTCAATGAGCTGGCGATCGACACCGGACTGCTGGGATCGCCAATCAGGTACTTCATAGCCGTGCGTTCTTCAAAATTGTCGTAATGTTCATCGTAGACGGCGCGGGTGCCGGTAATGTCGATCAAGGGTTCCCAACCCACGGTCGTTTTCTTCGGCAAATCCAGTATGAGATTGCCGTTCACGTTGATCAGCCGTGCCATATTTTCAGCACGCTCCAGATAGCGCGCCATCCAGTAAAGTGTTTCCGCGACCCGGGCAAGCATTATTGGTTGTCCTCAACGATCCAAGTGTCTTTACTGCCTCCGCCCTGTGAGGAGTTCACTATCAGCGAACCCGGGCGAAGCGCGACACGGGTTAATCCTCCAGTGGTCACGAAGGTCTCCTGGCCACTGAGAATAAAGGGCCTGAGATCTACGTGCCTTGGTTCCACGCCCTGACCCACCATTGTGGGTACGGTGGACAGGCCCAGCGTGGGTTGGGCGATATAGTTGCGAGGCGATTTTTTGATTAGCTTGGCAAACATCGCGCGTTCTTTTTTGGTGGCTCTGGGGCCAATCATCATGCCGTAGCCGCCAGATTCATTGGCAGGCTTTACCACCAGTTCATCGAGATGATCGAGCACATAGGCGCGCTCTTCCGGATACATGCAGCGATAGGTGGGCACATTGGGAATCAGCGCTTCTTCGTCCAGATAGTAGCGAATGATTTCGGGCACAAAGGCGTAGACAACTTTGTCGTCAGCCACGCCGGCACCGGGTGCGTTGGCCAGTGCTACCTTGCCTTTTTTCCAGGCGCGCAAGAGTCCGGGAACACCGAGCATGGAGTCGCTGTTGAAGGCCTCAGGGTCAAGGAACAGGTCATCTATGCGACGGTAAATCACATCTACGCGTTGCATGCCTTCGACGGTGCGCATGTAAACACAGTCGTCTTTTTCCACAATCAGGTCACGACCTTCCACCAGTTCGCAGCCCATTTGTTGGGCGAGGTAGGCGTGTTCGAAATAGGCAGAGTTGTAAATGCCCGGTGTCAGCACCACGATTTCCGGTGATTCGGCCTTGCGTGGAGAAATGGCCGTGAGCGTGTCGAACAGCTGCGAACAGTAATCATCTACTGGCAGAATGCTGTATTCATCGAACAGTTCGGGAAAAACCCGCTTCATTACGGAGCGGTTTTCAAGCATGTAAGAAACGCCGGATGGCACGCGCAGATTGTCTTCCAGAACGTACACCGTGCCGCTGGCATCGCGCACAAGATCCGAGCCGCAGATGTGAGCCCAGATATTCAGAGGGGGTGATACGCCTTCACATTCTTTGCGATAGTTGGCCGAGCCTTTTAGCAATTCAGCGGGAAATACACCGTCTTTGATAATCTTTTGGCCGTGGTAAAGATCGTGTATAAACAGATTGAGTGCTTGGACGCGCTGCTTAAGGCCGCGCTCGATAACGTCCCACTCAGACTTGGGGATCATGCGTGGCAGTATGTCGAAGGGCCAGGCGCGATCTATCGAACCTTCCTCTTCGGTATATACGGTAAACGTTATGCCCATTTCCTTGATGGAGAGATCCGACAAGGCCTTGCGGGTTTCCAGTTCTTCGTCGCTGTGCTTTGCCAGATATTTGGTCAGCATGCGGGCGTACGGACGCGGCCGACCTTTGCGGGCAATCAGCTCGTCAAAGAAATCATTTGGATCGTAATCTTTCCAGCTAACCGCCATATGTCTTTCCCCAGTTGCTGATTATTCGATTTGTCTTGCCACGTCTACTGAGACCGACAAGGTATGCGCATCGCCACCGTAGATAACACCCTTTAAAGGGGATACGTCAGCAAAATCTCTGCCAAAACCAAGCATAATGTGCTGTTCGCCGACCATCAGGTTGTTGGTGGGGTCGAACTGCATCCAGCCGTAGTCTGGCATGTATACCGCAAGCCAGGCATGTGACGCATCCGAGCCTTCCAGCTTTTCCTCGCCGGGTGGCGGCAGGGTTTCCAAATAACCGCTGACATAGGCAGCAGGCAACCCCATCGCACGCAGACAGGCAATGCCGAGGTGGGCGAAGTCCTGACACACTCCGTGGCGGTTTTTCAATACATCTTCCAGCGGTGTGGAAATGGTGGTGGATTGTGGGTCGTATTTGAACTCAGTAAAGATACGCTGGTTTAAATCCATCACCGCATCCAGCAGGGGACGCTTTGGCTGAAAGGAGAGCTCGGCATATTCACGAATGCCCAGTGTTTCCGGAATCAGTGGCGAATTGAGAATGTATTCTCGTAGCTCTAGCAGATCACCATTGCGGCTCGACTGGATGGTGTCGCGCACATATTCCCAAGTGTGGTCACGATAAAACAGCCCGTCTTGTGAGTGGTCCGACACCTGAACTTCGCTCTGTACCGTGACTACCAGCTCCCGGTGCGGTGTGAGTATGTCAAAGCTGGTGACCTGGTTGCCGTAATAATCTACGCGGCTATGGGTGACTTCAGGCGCAGGGGTGATGGTGAACTGGTTTTTACTGCAGCTCTGGTGGGCATTATTCAAGGGCGTAAGGCGAGCTTCGTTGAAGCACATGCTTACCTGACTGCTGTAACGATAATGGGTGGTGTGTTTGATTTTGTATTTCAAGGCACCACCTCGTCGGTGTTGGTTTCCAGATTAGTGGGGGCCAGTTGTCGCGCACCAATGGTGTGCGTGAAATATTTTCGGTGCAACAATTCGGACACTTTCTCCAGTCGCTGGTCGACGTGTCCCAGTAAGCGCGCTAGATTTTTACGCGTGTTTGTTTCTTTGTTGATGACGGCCAGTTTTTCAACTTCGGCCAGCCTGACATCTGTTTCAGTCTGCAGCATAAGACGCTGTTCACGGCTCAGCTGATGCGCCAACGCTTTATCCGGCTGGGGCAGCTCTTTAAGGAGATCCTGCAGACGATCAATCTGGTAGGCCAGCGATCGCGGGTGTCGAATATCCAACACCATCAGATCAAATACGGTAAACATGTGCTGCACATAGCGGTAGCGGCGGCGATGGGCGATCATGCTTTCGTGATTGAATAGGGTGGCTTCCAACAGCAGGTGTTCAACCACTTCATCGACGGGTTCTACAAAGTTTGTCTGCAGGAATTTGGAGAGTTGCAGGCCGCGTTCCAGGCGACGACCGGTATTCATCAGCACCCAGCCGTCTTCGTGAGGCATACTTTCCGCGGTCTGTGCGTGAAAGGCCATCAACGCATCCATCAGGCTGTCGAGATCTGAACGCATAATGGCAAAGGGTGAACGTTTGCTGCTCACTTTCTGCAATATTTCTTCGATATCGTCGATGATGCGCCAGGTATCCACAGACCAAAGGTCACGCACGCTGTAAGCGGTCTGCACCATGGATTGCAGCGTTCCCATCAGGCTACTGCGCTGCTCCTGATTCAGCACCATTTCCATAATCTGGCGGCGCGGGCTAACACCTTTGCTATCTCTGGCTTTGTCAGCGGCGGCAACGGGATTGGCGTAGCTGATCTGCGTCATTGTCAGCAGCAGGCGATCAAGGACAATGCGGTCGGATTCGTCACGGTAGTCGTCCACATCAGCCAGTTTGGTCAATGCCGTGCGGGCCAGTCGCAACAATCCCTCGGCGCGTTCAGCGTAGCGTCCCAACCAAAATAGATTCTCACCTGAGCGAGAGGCGAGCACACCGCCACTGCGTAGCAGCGTTTCCACCTGTGTGGTGGTGGTAGGCCACAGGCTGCTTTGGTGAACTGGTTCAGAGGCGATTATCCAGGTGTCTTTCGACAGGCCGCCAGCCTGGTTGGAGACAAACAGGGAATCTTCATCTTGCGCCACCCGAGTGAGCCCGCCTGGCATCACATCGTAGTCGCCTTCGTGGGCTGTCAGGAAGCTGCGCAGCAGTACTCGACGCGGCACAATTTTACCCGCTCGCAAGGAGGGCGCTGTTGAGCAGGTCAGGATTTGCTGACCGACAAAATCAAAAGGCCTCGCCTTGATGCGGTCCTTCAGTGCTTCGAGCTGTTGTGTCGTTAGACTGCTGCCGAATATGGACGGGCTGCTGCGGTCAATGGGTTTTATAACGAGCTTGTTCAGATTGGCGAGCACATAGTCGCGTTCTTTTTTCTGGCCGCACCACCAGGTGGCTGCGGATGGCAGCAGAATTTCTTCGCCGAGCCACTGGCGCGCAATATTGGGCAGAAAAGGCAGTAACGCAGGGCTTTCCAGAATGCTGGAACCGAGCGGATTGGCAATAACCACATTACCTAGGCGCGCCGCCTGCAGCAGGCCCGGCACTCCGAGGTGGGAATCCTCGCGCAGTTCCAGTGGGTCACAGTAAGTATCGTCGACACGCCTGACAATGATGTCGACCTGTTTCAGACCGTCCAGGGCCTTCATGAATACTTTGCCGCCGCGCACGGTCAGGTCGTCGCCCTGAACCAAGCTGTATCCCAAATAAGAGGCAAGATAAGCGTGTTCGAAATAGGTTTCGTTGTGCGGCCCTGGGGTAAGAATGACCACGCGAGGGTCGTCTTTGCGGTCAACCATGAGCTGCGCCAGCATGCTGCGCACCCGGCGAAAGAATATGGATAAGCGGTGCACCTGGCTTTGCCGAAATTCTTCTGCCATCAGACGAGTCATCACCATACGGCTTTCCAGCGCGTAGCCGCTGCCGGAAGGCGCCTGAGTGCGATCGCCCAGCACCCACATGCGGCCGTCTGGGCCGCGCGCCAGGTCGGCGGCGTAGAGCATCAGCTGAGGCATGTCTTTGTGCAGGATGCCGTCACAGGGCCGCAGGAACTGGCGTTGGGAATACAGGATTTCCGGAGGAATCAGCCCCTCGCGAATCAATCGGCGCGGACCGTAGATATCGCGCAGAATCAGGTCAAGCAGGCGCGCACGTTGGCGCAAGCCGTTGCTGATGGCAGTCCAGTCGTCACCGCTCATGACCAGGGGCACTGGGTCGAGTTGCCAGGTGCGTTTCTGGCCTACTGGATCACTGTAGATATGGTAGGTAACCCCATTTTCCCGCAGTAGGCGGCGGGCGTCTGTGCGGCGGCGTTCCAGCTCTTTATCGCCGAGCGCGCCGATGCCCTGCATCAGGTGCTGCCAATGGGGGTCAACCTGTTTGTTTTCCGCGTCCCACATTTCATCGTAGCCCGCCAGCCCTTGCGGGTAGTCCGCCAGAAAAGCATTGAGAAAGGGCGTGGCAGCTGGGTCGGCTTCCTGTTCCGTCGTGCTAGCCATGAAATGTGAGACCCAAAACCATTGAAGTGACAATCATTATAGCTACTCAGCCCAAGGTCTGTCGTGGTCGGCGCAGATCAAGGGTGTGGGGATATTCACGATTGATTTCTTCCACCGGAGGTGCCATTGGACCAGGCGCAGTTCCCTGCGGGTAAAAACGCTCTTCCGCGCTGAGGTAAGGGCGCAGCTCGGTAGGCACCTCAAGCGGACCTTGGCTGTGGCCATGCGTCCAGAAACGGCTGATACGGCGTCCCTCGGCTTCGTAAGCGTTGACGGGGAAGTTGTCGTAGCTGCGTCCGCCGGCGTGGTGCACGTGATAGGTGCAGCCACCAATCGAGCGTCCGTTGAAGGTGTCGATAACGTCGAACACCAGCGGGGAATGAATGCCGATGGTGGGGTGCAGTGCCGACGGCGGTTGCCATGCGCGAAAGCGCACGCCGGCAACATATTCGCCCTGGGTGCCGGTATTTTGCAGTGGCAAGCGCCGCCCGTTGCAGGAAACCACATAGCGAGTGTCGCACAAGCCCGTAACGTGCACCTGTAGGCGTTCGACCGACGAATCCACAAACCGTGCCGTGCCGCCGCGCGATACCTCTTCACCCATCACATGCCAGGGTTCAATGGCGGTGCGCAGCTCCAGCTGAATATTGCCGACAGCGACTTTGCCCAGCACGGGAAATCGGAATTCAAGGAAGGGGTCCAGCCACTGTAGCTGAAAGGGGAAGCCGCGCTGTTGCATAAATTCGCACACGTCGCGGATGTCGCTCCACACATAGTGAGGCAGCATAAAACGATCGTGTAACGTGGTGCCCCAGCGCACCAAACGATGGCTGTAGGGTTCCCGCCAGAACAGCGCTACCAGTGTGCGCAGCAGCAGCATCTGGACCAGGCTCATATGTGCGTGAGGCGGCATTTCAAAGGCGCGGAATTCAAGGATACCCAGCCGACCAGTGGCCGAATCCGGTGAATACAGTTTGTCGATGCAGAATTCAGAGCGGTGGGTATTGCCCGAGATGTCCACCAGCAGGTTGCGCAGCAGCCGGTCTACCAGCCAGGGCTGGTCAATTTCACCCTCGGGCATCTGTGAGAAAGCGACTTCGAGTTCATACAGGTTTTCCAGGCGTGCTTCGTCAACGCGGGGTGCCTGACTGGTCGGCCCAATAAACAGCCCAGAGAAAAGGTAGGACAGGCCGGGGTGGTGCTGCCAGAAGGTTATCAGACTGCGCAGCAGGTCGGGTCTGCGCAGCATGGGCGATTCGGCTGGTGTGGCACCGCCCATGGTGACATGGTTGCCACCGCCGGTACCTGTGTGGCGACCGTCGGTCATGAATTTTTCGGTGCCCAGACGGCTTTCGTGGGCCAGTTTGTAGAGGCGTTCGGTGTTGTGCTGCAGCTCTTGCCAGCTTTTCGCCGGGTGTATGTTTACCTCAATGACGCCGGGGTCTGGTGTCACCATAAAGCGCTCCAGGCGTGTATCTCTGGGCGGATCATAGCCTTCCAGAACCACCGGAATGTTCTGCTGGCGAGCGGTTGTCTCAATGGCTGATATGAGATCAATAAAATGTTCTGCGCGGGTCAATGGTGGCAAAAACAGGTGTAGCACACCCTTGCGTACCTGCGCACACAAAGCGGTTTGAATGAAGGCCTCATCGTTGTTTAGCGGTGCACTGGATGGTGTTTTGGGTTGCCCCAGCGCCGCGACCGGCTGGAATAGGCTCAGGGGTTGCGGTTGTTCGCGCTTATCCAGTGGTTCCCAGTGAATAACATTCAGAGGCAGGCGCATGCCAATGGGAGAATCACCTGGCGAGAGATGCAGATGGCCGCGCCTAAACTGCCAGTGACAGCTATGCCAAGCCTGTTTGCGACTATCCCAGGCTAGAGGCAGAACAAAACCGGCGGGGTCAGTCAGCGAAGTTTGCAGGTGCTCGATCAGTGCTTTGCGCTGTGGCTCTTTCTTTAGCTTGGGTGACAACAGGTCGAGACCTTTTGGCAGATTGCCTTCCTGCCACAGGTTGTAGAGCACGTCTTCATATGCCGGCATGACAAAATGGTCCGGCAGGTTGAGATTTCCAGCGAGCCCGGAAATAAAAGCCTGGGCGTCGCCAGTCGTGGTGCCGCAGTCTTGCGTCGGATTGGTGAGCAGATCGGGGTTTTGCCACAGGGCTGCGCCGTCTTTACGCCAGTAACAGGCATATTGCCAGCGTGGCAGAGGTTCACCGGGGTACCATTTGCCTTGACCGTAGTGGCGCAGCCCAACACCGACAAACTCTTTTTCCATGGCCAGAAAAAGTCCGTGGGCCAGGCGCTGCTTTTCGGGGCTATCCGCCGCGGTATTCCATGCTGGGGACTCCATGTCGTCAACCGAGACGAACGTTGGCTCACCACCCATGGTGAGGCGCACATTGCCCTCAACCAGTTTTTCGTCCACTGCCGCACCAAGTGCCTGAATATCGCTCCACTGGCTGGCGTTGTAGGGTTTGGTAACGCGTGGATCTTCGTGAATACGCTCCACGCGGTTGGCAAAATCGAACTCTACTTCACATTTTCCTGTGGCGCCGGTAATGGGCGCCGCGCTGACCGGATCAGGGGTTGCGGCCAGAGGAATATGGCCTTCGCCGGCCAGTAGACCAGAGGTGGGGTCTAGCCCAATCCAGCCCGCTCCGGGGATATACACCTCTGCCCAGGCGTGCAGATCGGTAAAGTCTGCCTCCGGGCCAGAGGGGCCATCCAGTGATTTCACATCTGCGGTAAGCTGCACCAGATAGCCCGACACAAAGCGCGCTGCCAGGCCCAAGTGTCGTAACACCTGCACCAGCAGGAAGGCTGAATCCCGGCAGGAACCAACAGCTCTTTCGAGGGTTTGTTCACATGTCTGTACGCCGGGCTCCATGCGAATAGAGTAGCGAATATCCTGCGATACCAGTCGGTTGATGGCCACCATAAAGTCATTGATGGGCTGCTTTTTCCGATTCACCTTTTTCAGCCATTCGGTAAGCAGGGGGCCTTGCTCGCATATTTCCCGGTAGGGTACCAACTCCTTTGCGAGTTGTTCGCCGTAGGTAAAGGGGAAGTGCTCGGCAGATTCCTCGACAAAGAAATCAAACGGGTTGATCACCTTCAGATCGGCGATCACCTCCACGTCAATCACGAGCTCTCGGGCCTTTTTCGGGAACACCAGCCGTGCCAGGTAATTGCCAAAGGGGTCTTGCTGCCAGTTGATAAAGTGCTCGGCGGGTTCAATCTTCAGCGAGTATGCTTCGATGGGCGTACGGCAGTGCGGAGCGGGCCTTAATCGCAGCACATGGGGGTAAAGCTGCACATCCCGGTCGTAGCGATAACGGGTGTGGTGACGCAGAGCAACTTTTATGGACATGAGAATCCTGTAGCAGCCAGATGGGCGATAGCGCCGAGATGGAAAGCATGCGCTTGAATAGGCAAGATTAAAAGCGATTTTCGGGAAACGTGCATGCGTAAAAATTGCGCCGCGAATCTGCTTGTATTCTTATCTTAGAACAGCCCGGCGTTTTGCGCTGCCAAATACTGCGGTCTGAATCATCGGTGGCTTTCGTTGAGGCAGTACCCGTGCGACACCGCTTCCTCCATGGGGAGACGTACCATGTCGTGGCGGTAGTATCAATCTGTTCATACTATGGTTTAAATTAACGCGCGCCGACTGAGATTCATTGTGCGGCATGCAATGGCAGGAGTTTCCGTCATGAAACAGTCGATAGGGCTGCCCAGCAGTAACTTGGCAGTCTTTTACGCCCAAGGCTTGGGACAGTTGGTCGAAGTCAGCTGTGCTGCTAATACTAAGGCGACGGCGTGAGCGCGCGCAACGCAAGTGCTGCGAAGCCGAACCTGCTGCTGGCCCTGACAGAAGGGCCGCGTACTCTGTTGGATGTCAGCGTGCTCTACTCTTGGCGCTGGCTACCACAGCAATTCTTGCGTGGTGACGGCCACGGTGTTCTGGTGATTCCCGGCTTTCTCGGTGGTGACGGGTACAACCGCATGCTGACCAATTTCTTGTGTGGTCTGGGTTATCAGGCGGTGGGCTGGGGGCAGGGGCGAAACCTTGGGCCGCGCGCGGAACTGCTAGATGGAATGGCGCAACAGGTAGAGCGTCTTGTTGAAAAGACGCAGGGCAAAATCAGTATCGTCGGGCACAGCCTGGGCGGTGTCTATGCTCGGGAGATTGCCCGCGAACGCCCGGAGTTTGTACGTCAGGTTATCAGCCTCGGCAGTCCGATCAATGATGATGGCAGGGCGACCACCCCCTCTGCGCGGCTCTTCCGCCTCCTCAATGGTGAGCCTGACACGGAAAGTTCGCTTCGCTCAACAGCGCCGCCTGTGCCGATTACCTCTGTCTATACCAAAGCCGATGGTGTCGTAGCATGGCAGCAGGCACTGCAGTATGCCGGTCATGAACACTGTGAAAACATAGAAGTCCCTGGCAGTCATTGCGGTCTTACTTGGAACCTGAGTGTTAACCATTTGTTGGCGGATCGACTTTCACAAAATGACGGCGAGTGGCGGCCGTTTGTGCGTCCAGAGAAGTTCCGGTTTCTGTTTCCCGACAACCGTCGGGATCTGCAATTGTTGGGTTTGGGTGGTTAATGATGTCGAAGCGAGCGAAAATTGTTGTTGGCTTGGTTATCTGCCTGATTGGGCTCGCTGTTGTGCTGTATTTCGGCACCACCTATCAGTTAAAGCGCTGGTATCTGGAGGAAGATCCCATTCTTTGGCTGCCAGAAATTCGGGCCTTTGAAGCCAGCGATCGACAGCAGGGTGTTCGCAAAAATGCGATAGTGTTTGTCGGTAGTTCAAGCATCCGATTTTGGGAATCATTAGCCGCTGACATGGCGCCATTACCGGTAATAAAACGGGGTTTTGGAGGGGCTCGACTGGCGGATGTGACGTATTATGTCGATCGTATTGTGGCACCGTACGAGCCTGCGGCCGTGGTCCTTTTCGCTGGCACTAACGATATCGTGCCAGGGCGAAGCAAAACACCAGCCGACATGCTGGCGCGGTACAAGGCCTTCGTGGACCGGGTCTGGGCTCTTCTGCCGGGCACGCCGATTTTTTACATTGCAATCACACCATCGCCAAGCCGTTGGTCGGTATGGCCTGTTGCTCAGGAATCAAACCGGCTGATACGCGAGTTTTCTGACAGCCACATTAATCTGCATGTTATTGATACGAGCAGCAAACTCCTCGGAGCCGATGGGCAGCCAAAAGTGGAAATGTATCGAGCTGATGGCTTGCACCTCAGTGCAGCTGGTTATCGCGCATGGACTGCGTCTGTTCGGCCGTCTCTGCTACAGTGGATGGCAGAGCATCAATACACACAACAAAGTAAATCGGGGGGATAACAATGAAAGACCTGTTTTCAATTGCCGGTAAAGTAGCCGTGATTACGGGTGGCTCACGCGGTATAGGCGCAATGATCGCCAGAGGTTTTCTCGAAAACGGCGCTAAAGTGTATATCAGTGCACGTAAGGAAGAAGAGCTCAACACCACAGCGAAGGCGTTGTCGGCCTTTGGGGAATGTGTGCCGATTGTTGCTGATCTGGGTTCGCAGGCTGGTACAGAGGCTTTCGCCCAAGCCCTTCAGGAGCGCGAACCGCAGATTGATATTCTGGTCAACAACGCCGGCGCCAGTTGGGGGGCGCCATTGGACGATTTTCCGGAGAATGGCTGGGACAAGGTCATGCAGGTTAACGTTAAGTCGATATTCTTTTTGACGCAAAAACTGCTACCGCAGCTGCGCGCAGCAGGGAGTCAAGAAGATCCGGCACGGGTTATTAATATTGCGTCGATCAACGGTATTACTTATCCCAAGCTAACTAACTACTCGTATTCAGCGAGCAAGGCGGCGGTGATTCAGTTGACGCGACACATGGCGGTGGATCTTGCCGGAGACAACATCAATATAAATGCCATTGCGCCGGGCTTTTTTCCCAGCAAAATGACGGAGTATCTGCTCGATGAAGAGGAGGAAACCGCGCCTACTTCCATTCCAAGGCAGCGTCTGGGGCAAGCAGAAGACATCGCCGGTACGGCTATTTACCTGAGTTCCCGGGCGTCAGCGTGGGTCTGTGGACATACGCTGGTACTGGATGGTGGTGCGGTAGCCCAGGCGGGTTGATAGCAGGGTTCAGTAGTAAAGTAGTGGGTGCTTCGCATCCGCTCGCATGACACTATTTAAATCGAGGTCTTCATCCTCGGGATAAAGGATATTGATGGTCAGGCGGGGTTCCGACAGGAATGCCGCAGGGCCAAGTGCGCCAACGGTAGTGCTCACGTTAAAGAAATTCTCTTCACGCCCGTTCACCTGAAGCTGAACGCGAAAGCTTGCCATGGGCTCCATTTTGGCCGCCCGCTGTTTCCAGTCTGGTGGCACCGCAGGGCTTTTCTCCATCTCGTCGATATGCCGTTGGTCTTCGGGGTTGTTGCTGAACAGGGCGGCCTGTTGGCTCGCCATTAGAATGGCCGACAGCGTATTGGCACGCTCGCTGGCGTGCGCCGGGTCAGCGTTGGCAAAAACAAAATCAAAGTTGTTGTCGAGTTTGGCGAGTTCTTCTTCTGGCACCTGCTGAGTGAACAGGCTGACAAACCCTCGGTTCACCATCAGGATATTTGAACGGCTGTCCAGTAGGGTGACTGGTAGAGGATCGAGCGCACGCAGGGTACGAAGCATCGCTTTGCGTAGCCAGTTCATCTCTGGGCTGTGGAAGTCGAGACGGGGTTCTTCCGGCGCAAAACCGGCGGCTATACGCAGATGATTGTGGTCACGTTTCCCCAACCCCAAAGCATCGGCTACCTGCTGTATTAGGGTTTCGCTCGGGCGACATTCTCCGGTCTCAAGACGGCTGACATGGCGAGGTGAACAGCCCAGTCGATAGGCCAGCTCTTCCTGACTGATTTCGTGGACCCTGCGCCAAAACTTGAGGAAGCGGGGAAACGCGAATTCATCCGTTACGAATTTCATCTGGTGTTCTCAGTCCCTTTCCGGTTAATGCCCGTTTGGTTCGATCGATGCCCTGGTGGCAAGTAGGTACCCAATGTTAAGCATAACTAGCTGATTTACAAGCAGAATGACAGGATCTCAAACAACCGACGTGGTACGTCGTGGTAGCTGCTTGTCGGCCCTTGCATAATGCTTTTCATGGATTACTGCGCGTACCCAAGGGCACGCACTATATAACAAGATTACCACGGCTTGCTCAGTGCAGGTTGGGTATACCAGCGGAGAACTCAATAATGCAGCGATCAATTGTTTCTGGTGTGGGGGTAGTGCTCTTCGCGCTTTCCGCACTTCCAGTGCTTGGGGAGACACGGGTTATCGAGGAGGTTATTGTCACGGCGCAGAAGCGCGCCCAGAACCTGCAAGATGTTCCGATCTCTGTGGCCAGTTTTGAGAGTGAATTCTTCAATGACAAAGCCATATCCGACGTTGGCGAGCTGGTGCAGTACACACCCAACGTGAAGTTCAACAATTCGCAGGGTCATTCACCGGTTCTCACGATTCGCGGATTCGGTACTCCCCCGCTCGGGCGAGGACTGGAACCATCGGTGGGCGTCTCGATCGATGATGTTTTCTATGGGCGTGCCAGTTACATCAATGATACCGCCTTTGATATGGCGCGAGTTGAGGTATTGCGAGGGCCGCAGGGAACGCTGTTTGGCAAAAATACAATTGCCGGGGTTTTCAGCTTTACAACGCGTGATCCAGACTTTGATCGAACGGCCTACATCAATTTAGGAACTGCTAAATACGATGAAGTTAAAGTCGAAGGGGCAGCGTCAATCCCTTTAATTGAAGACAAGCTCGCTATGCGGGTAGCCCTGCGTTACCGCGATCGCGATAGCCACCTGTATAACACCGCCCGGGACGAGCAGAACAAGATTGAAGATCGCGGTGGTCGTATCAAGCTCAAGTGGTTTATCGACGAATCCTCTGATCTTCTGCTGAATTTTTGGGCCTCGGAGCATCGTGAGATTGGGCTGATTACGCAGATTGCAAAAGCCAGTGAGCGTTCACGCGACCAGTTTCGAAGTGAGGCCAATGGTGATCCAGAGTTTGAAGATGATCCTTGGAACAATACGACCTCCATGGACAGCGAAACCTTTTCGGATCGTGACACTACGTCAGCAAGCTTCAAGTACACCAAGGGTTTCGGTGACGTTGGTATAGCCAGCTCGTTAGATATGACTCTGATAGGCGGAACCTCTGAATTCGAAGGGCCGTACGCCATCGATGGTGATTTCTCTCCCATCGATTTTATTAACTTTGGTACTCGCGAAGGCGAGCCTAACTTTTACGAGCAGGACCAGTTTGAGTTACGTTTTTCCGGTACAGTGCCTGGCCTGTTTGGTATTGGTCATGGTATTGATTTCGTTGCGGGTGTCTTTACTGCCGAAACTGAGCACGGTGCATCAATATCACAAACTAACGGCGCAGGGTTTGCCGCGTATATCGCCGGCGCCGGTGCTATTTATGATCCACAGTCAGATTTTGCTTTCTTTCCGTCGGTTCCGATTCCCGTGGAGACCATCGAGGATGATGGGCAGGCCGAAACCCTGTTTGCGATCACGCGGGTAGAAACCGAAAGTGTTGCTTACTTTACCCAGTTTGACTGGTTGCTGACCGACACATTCACGTTCACGCTTGGTTTGCGTTATGGTGAAGACAAACGCACGGGTAATATTCTGTCCGGCAAGGAGGGGCTGCCGGGTGCGGGACCGTTTACAACAGGGCAGGAAGATTTCGATGTTACCCTGAAAGACACGGACTACGACTTTACGCCAAAATTCACGGCTACTAGGGAAGAGTTGGAAAACGACACCGTATTCGCA
>NZ_JBFJTH010000084.1:0-16281 GCF_041625495.1 Litorivivens sp.
CGTCCCCAACTGCGTGTCCTACGACCCGACCTACGCGCACGAGCTGACGGTCATTATTCAGGATGGTATGAAGCGGATGTATCACGACAAAGAAAATGTCTTCTACTACATCACGCTCATGAATGAAAACTATCATCATCCGGAGATGCCGCAAGGCTGTGAAGAGGGCATTATTCGAGGGTTGTATTTGCTGAGTGAGAGCCAGCAGAAGAAGCCAAAACATCGCGTTCAACTTATGGGTTCTGGAACGATTCTACGGGAAGTAGAGGCAGCGGTGGATATTCTCGCCGATTACGGTGTGGCTGCAGACGTGTGGAGCGCGACCAGTATCAATCAGCTGCAACGTAATGGCGCTGACTGTGAGCGTTATAACCTAATGCACCCGGACGACGAAGCGCAGGTGCCTTATGTGCAGCAGATGCTTGAGGGGCGTGATGGTCCGGTCATCTGCGCTACCGACTACATCAAATCCTACGGCGAGCAAATTCGGCCCTATATCAACAAGCGGCTTGTGGTGTTGGGTACCGACGGTTTTGGGCGATCAGATACCCGCGCAAAATTGCGTCACCACTTTGAAGTGGATCGTAATTTCATCGCGTTGGCAGCGCTGAAGGCATTGGCCGACGAGGGAGCGCTTGAGCGGTCGGTCGTTGGCAAAGCCATTCAGAAGCTGGGTATTAACCCGGATAAACCCAACCCACTGTACGCCTGAGCGTTAAGGATAGAATCGTGAGTAAAGAAACTATCAAGATTCCCGATATCGGCTCCGACACAGCAGAAGTCATTGAGATCAGCGTATCCGTGGGCGACGAGGTGGGGGTTGATGACTCGCTGGTGGTACTGGAATCGGACAAGGCTTCCATGGAAGTGCCGTGCCCGAAAGCGGGAAAAATTGTGGCCATATTGGTGAAAGAAGGGCAGAGCATTAGCGAAGGTGATGATCTGGTGGAGATTGACGTGGTGGGTGAGGACTCTTCGCCTGAGCCGCAGTCTGCCGCGCCAACGCAAGAAACTCAGGCTGAAAAGGAGAAAGAGACAGCGCCTGAAGCAGCGTCGAGTTCGGTCGAGCCAGCCCAATCGGCGGCAGGTCCGCAGACCGTCTCGGTGCCGGATATTGGCACCGAGGATGAGGTCGACGTGATTGAAGTCTGTGTCAGCGCAGGCGATGAAATCAGTGAAGGTGATTCACTGGTGGTGCTGGAGTCCGATAAAGCCTCAATGGAGATTCCATCGCCCTATAGCGGGACAGTTGAATCCGTTGCGTTGAAAGAGGGTGGCAAGGCGAAAAAAGGCGACCAGGTGCTGGTCATGCAGGTCGTTGGAGCCGATGTTGCGGCGGCTCAGCCTGCTGGCGAGAGTGAATCGCCAAGGCCCGCTGTAACGCCGGAATCTGCACCGGCTGAGAAAGCCAGCCAGTCTGCGACAAAGCCCGCTCCGGCCGAACAGGCGAACCGCAGTAGCGGTGCTGAGGTGTATGCGGGGCCGGCTGTACGCAAGCTGGCGCGGGAGTTCTCAATTGATCTCAAGGCCGTGACCGGCAGTGGCCCGAAAGGTCGCGTGGTAAAGGAAGATCTGCAGAACTACGTTAAAAACCTGGTGGAGAATAAAAGCCCTGTTGCCAACGGTGCGGCGGGTACGGGTATCCCTGCGGTACCGGAAGTCGATTACGCGCAGTTTGGTGATATCGAAACTGAGGCGGCCAGTAAGTTGCATAGACTCACCGCGGCCAACATGCATCGCAGCTGGCTGAATGTGCCGCATGTGACTCAGTGGGATGATGCTGACATCACAGATCTGGAGGCTTTTCGGAAAGGTCTGAAGGGTGAGGCTGAAAAGAAAGGCGTTAAAATGACGCCGTTGCCTTTCCTGCTCAAAGCATGCGCTGCAGCGCTCAAGGCCAACCCGAAATTTAATGCCTCGCTGGCTGATAACGGCGAAACCATCGTCTACAAGCAATATGTTCATATTGGTATTGCGGTCGATACGCCGGCTGGACTAGTGGTGCCCGTTGTTCGCAATGTTGATAAGAAGTCAATGTGGGAGCTTGCGGCAGAAACGGCGGAGCTGGCGGCGAAGGCAAAAGATCGTAAACTTAAGCCGCAGGATATGCAGGGCGGCTGTTTTACCATTTCCAGTCTGGGTAGTATTGGTGGTCTGGGTTTTACACCGATCGTGAATACGCCGGAAGTGGGAATTCTCGGGGTGTCAAAACTGACCGTGAAGCCGGTGTGGAATGGTAAAGAGTTTGTGCCTCGGGAGATGCTGCCGTTGTCGCTGTCCTATGATCATCGTGCTATCAATGGCGCTGACGCGGGGCGTTTCTTCAGTACCTTGAATGAGGTGCTGGGGGATATTCGGCGCTTGTTACTGTAAGCCCGTCTCCCGCAGGGAGAAAGGCGCGTAGTACCGATACACCCCCCTGCCGTGAGGGAGGGGGGGCTAACGAAGTTGAAAGCGCTGCTTGCGTCGATATGGGAACAGGTCCGGTACAAAACCGTTGCGAATCTTTTCCTGCAAATCCTGCCAGAATTCCGGGTCGTAAAGGTCGCTGTGCAGCTTATCAAAGACTTTTTTCGCCCGCTGATTGCCTGAGAAGAACAGGCGAAATTCTTCCGGGAATACGTCTTCCGGCTTTACCTCGTACCAGGGTTGGGTCGCCATAGCCTGTTCGTCGTTTTGGGGCTCTGGCAATGAGCGGAAGTTGCAATCCAGTAGAGGGCAGATTTCGTCGTAGTCGTAAAATACAACCCGGCCATGACGAGTAACCCCGAAATTTTTCAGCAGCATATCACCGGGAAAAATGTTGTTGGAGGCCAGCTGTTTGATGGCATTGCCGTATTCATCCATCACGCTGTACAGTTGTTCTTCATCGCAGTCTTTCAGGTATAGGTTGAGCGGTATCATTTTGCGCTCGACGTATACGTGCTTGAATACCAACGCGTTACCACTTTCCACAATTTTTGAAGGCGCTTCTTTTTCCAGCTCTGCCATCAACTCATCTGAGAATCTACGCCGGTCAAACGCGAGATTGTTAAACTCCTGTGTATCGGCCATACGTCCACCACGATCCCAGCGTTTTACCAGGCTATAACAAGCCTTTACATGCTCCTGGGTCATTTCCTTGGGCGGGGTAAAGCGATCCTTGATGACTTTGTAAACGTAGTCGAAATCCGGCCGGGTAAACACTAGCATCACCATCCCTTTGATGCCCGGTGCGATGATGTATGGCGCGGTGCTATTGAGGGTGTCATCTACGGCAAATCGAAAGAATTCCGTTTTGCCGTGTTTGGGCATCCCCATGGCGTTGTACAGCTCGAATACTTCCTTGTGCGGCATAAGCTTGTGCAGGAAGGCCACATATTCCGATGGGATAGACGCATCCACCATAAAGTAGCTGCGGCTGAAGCTGAATACGATACTGATGTCGTCGGGGTCGTAGAGTAGGGTGTCTATGTAGACAGATCCCTTGCCTGTGTTTTGTATCGGTAGCACAAAAGGCAGGGTGACGTCGCCGCAGACAATACGGCCGACGAGGTAAGCGGCTTTGTTGCGGAAGAAAAGTGATTCCAGTGTTTCAGCTCGAGCGCGGTGGTTCTTGGTATCGAGCTTTGGCAGCAGCTCGCGATTGACCACATCCATGATAAAACCGATATCCCGCTCTTGGTCTTCCCAAGGCACGTTGAAGTGGCAATTATCCAGCATTTCTCTAACCACGTCGGTGCCATCGCCGCGAAACGGGTATACATGAATAATGCGCTCGCTACCCTCGGGTTTATAACCGTGTGGCGCAGACACAAACGCATGTTGTTCGCGTACCTTTTCGTGTTTGAAAATGTAGCAGTAAATCGAGTTGAAAAACGATTGGGCAATTTCAAAGTTGGGGTGATGCTGGATTAACTCGGAATACTCGGCTTTGGCGACTTCCCAGTTGTCTCGGTCGTAGATGCCACCGGCGGTTATGGTGGTCACGGCTTCGGCGACAATTTTCCGCTTTTGCTTCCACAGCTCCAGCCGGTCGCGCATGGCGATCTGGGCGGCTTGCCAATCGGCAGCCTCAAAGCGCGCCTGAGCGCCGAGGGTGATGTTCTTGTATTCGGCGAAAAAGGCATCGAAGCCATTAAGAATGGCAAGAGCGAGACGACGGGTAACAGTGGTCACGGGCGGGACAACTCCACAAGCAAAAAAGGGATGATAGCGACTGTGGGCGGTGTTGCGAAGGACTTTGCCTGCAAAGGTCTCCTGCGGCGGTACCGCAGGGGACCATATCTGTAGGCGAAGTGATGGGCTTACAGCAGGGCGTCAGCCAATATAGGCAGTACTTCAGGCTGCTGGGCATTGATCAGCATGGTGCCAATCTCACCGCGTGCGCCGGCTGCTTTCCAGTCTTGGGCGCGTTCGCGAATGCGGGCTTCTGGGCCAACCAGGGCAATATCGTCCACCAACTGATCAGGTACGGCTGCTCTGGCGTCGTCTTTCTTGCCAGCCAGGTACAGGTCCTGGATTTTTTCGGCCGCGTCGCCGTAGCCAAGACGTGTTGCGTAGTCTGTGTAGAAGTTCTTGCCCTTGGCGCCCATGCCGCCGATATACAGGGCGAGAAAATCTTTGATGAAGTAGCGACAACCGTCCAAATTGTCGTCCATAACCACGGGTACGCTAGGCGCAACATCAAAGTTGGCCATACTGCGGCCACTTTTTTCAAAGCCGCGATCCAGGTCTTTCTTCAATACGTCGAATTTCTCGGGAATCATGAACACCGGGAATACGCCGTCAGCCACTTCAGCAGAATTGGCCAGGCCCGCCGGGGTGATGGAAGCTAGGTAAATGGGGATGTTGGTATTGCCGTGGAGTATGGATTTCAGCGGCTTGCCAAGACCGGTAGTGCCTTCGCCTTTGATCGGCATCTGATACATCTTGCCGTCGAACTCCACCGGTGCTTCGCGCGCAAAGATCTTACGCATGATCTGAATGTACTCTTTGGCGCGGGTGACCGGCTTGCCGTAGGGTACGCCATGCCAACCTTCAACGACCTGTGGGCCGGAAGCGCCCAAACCAACCAGAAAACGGCCGTTAGACAGATGATCCAGGGTATTGGCGGTCATGGCTGCCATGGCGGGGGTACGCGCCGGCATTTGCATAATGCAGGTGCCTACTTTGATTTTATCCGTTTGCGCCAGAATCCAGGCTGCAGGGCTTACGGCATCAGAGCCATAGGCTTCAGCTGTCCAGACCGAATCAAAGCCCAGCGATTCGGCTTTTTTGATTAGATCCATTGGGATAGTAAGTTTTTTGCCGGAATAGCCCAGCATCATTCCGAGTTTCATAGATTCTCCTTGTGGTCTGGAAGCGATCAGCCTTCGTCACCCAGATCAGTCAATGTTAGCGCGTCGTCCGATACGATAACACCGGTGCGGTCGGCGTAGATATAGTTGCCCGGCTGAATGCTCAGTCCGGCAAATTGCAGATTGACGCCCGTACGCCCTTCGCCGCGCTTTTCTGTTTTGCGTGGGATGCTGCCCAAGGCCATAACGCCGATGTTCATGTCCGCGATTTCTTCGAGATCGCGAATATAGCCATACACAATAATGCCTTTCCAGCCATTGTCCAGCGCCATGCGCGCCAACTTATCGCCGAGTAGGGAGCGGCGTGGCGATGCGCCACCATCTACCACGAGTACTTTGCCGTCGCCGTTTGTGCGCAGCGATTCGCCTACTTTGGAGTTGTCTTCAAAGCATTTGACGGTAGCAATTTCACCGTGGAAGTTTTCACTTCCGCCAAAGTGGCGGAACACTGGCTCTGCAACCTGAACCTTGTCGCCGTAGGCGTCGCAAAGATCAGGGGTGGAAATTCGTGATGTCATAGTGCCTCCTTGAGAGTGTCATCCTTAAACCGTATGTCTAATCCCTTAAACCAAAAAAGGGGCGACATCGCTGCCGCCCCTTTTTACACACTTGTTTAGCGTGAGAACCTCGTTCTCATTAGCCAAACTGGTTCATGGTGTTGTCTTTACCACCAGCTTTCAGAGCGGCGTCACCAGCAAAGTATTCTTTGTGGTCGTCACCGATGTTAGAGCCAGCCATATCCTGGTGCTTAACAGTGGCGATGCCCTGACGGATCTCTTTGCGCTGAACACCAGCAACGTATGCCAGCATACCTTCGTCACCGAAGTAGCCTTTGGCCAGGTTGTCAGTAGACAGAGCCGCAGTGTGGTAAGTCGGCAGAGTGATCAGGTGGTGGAATACACCGGCTTCACGCGACGCGTCGCGCTGGAAGTTCTGGCACCACTCGTCGGCCAATTTGCCCAGCTCGGTGTCGTCGTATTTCTCGTTCATCAGGCCGGCGCGGTCGTAGGCAGAAACGTCTTTGCCTTCTTTTTCCCAAGCATCGAATACCTGCTGGCGGAAGTTCAGCGTCCAGTTGAACGATGGGCTGTTGTTGTAAACCAGCTTGGCGTTGGGAACAACTTCTTTGATGCGGTTTACCATGCCAGCGATCTGACCGACGTGAGGCTTCTCGGTTTCGATCCACAGCAGGTCAGCACCGTTTTGCAGGCTGGTGATACAGTCCAGAACCACGCGGTCTTCGCCAGTGCCGGCTTTAAACTGGAACAGGCCAGAGCGCAGGCGCTTGGGCTTGAGCAGTTTGCCGTTGGATTTGATGACAACGTCGCCGTTCTCGATTTGGTCGGCAGAGTCGATGTATTCGCCATCGAGGAAGGCGTTGTACTGGTCGCCAAGGTCGCCCGGCTCAGTAGTAACGGCGATCTGCTTGGTCAGGCCTGCGCCCAGAGAGTCGGTACGGGCAACGATAACACCGTCGTCAATACCCAGCTCGAGGAAGGCGTAACGGCAGGCGCGAATTTTCGCGAGGAAATCTTCGTGCGGCACAGTGACTTTACCGTCCTGGTGACCACACTGCTTCTCGTCAGATACCTGGTTTTCGATCTGGATACAGCAGGCGCCTGCTTCGATCAGTTTCTTGGCCAGCAGGTAAGTTGCTTCTGCGTTACCGAAGCCAGCGTCGATGTCAGCAATAATCGGCACAACATGAGTTTCATAGTTGTCGATTTTGTCGATGATTTCGTTTTCTTTGGCGCTGTCACCAGCTTCGCGAGCGTCGTCCAGAGCGCGGAACAGGTGGTTCAGTTCCCAAGCGTCAGCTTGCTTCAGGAAGGTGTACAGTTCACGGATCAGGTCAGCAACGACAGTCTTCTCGTGCATAGACTGGTCGGGCAGGGGACCAAATTCGCTGCGCAGCGCTGCGACCATCCAGCCAGACAGGTAGAGGTAGCGCTTGTCTGTTTTGCCGAAGTGCTTTTTGATTGAGATCAGCTTTTGCTGACCGATAAAGCCGTGCCAGCAGCCCAGAGACTGGGTGTACTTGCTGCTGTCCGCATCGTACTCGGCCATGTCCTTGCGCATGATGCCAGCGTTGTACTTGGCAATGTCCAGGTGGGTATTGAAACGATTCTGGAGCTTCATGCGAGCCGCGTATTCGGGCTGGATGTCGCGCCAGGAATCACCCATCTGCTCGCGCAGTTTGGCGATGTGTTCGATAGTAGAGCGATAATCAGACATATTCGATCCCTTCTAGTGTCGAAAGTGGAGTGGTCGGATGCCATGTATTCTAGGGTCGGGCTGTTAATTTATCTAATTTATAGACTCTATAGCGAGTATTTTCTATATTAATAAATTGTTTCTCATCATTCAGGAGAATTACTGCCAACAAAAAGTATTGTAGACAGAGATATAGCGTCTATAAATGAAAGGCGTGAGAGTAATCTCGGTAGTATTGTTTATTTTTCAAATGAATTGCGCGGATAATATGGATTAATTTGCGAAATTATCCTGCCCTCGCTAAGATTCGGCCAAAGCGGTAGTGCAATCAGCGGTTTCCCTGTAGACGCAGGGTCACAGTAGCGAAGCACCTTTACGAACAGACCTGTATATAAGGAGCAAGCATGTCTTCAACCTCCACCAAGCGTATAGAACATAGCGGACTGCAGATTGCAGAGGTGCTATATCGCCTGGTCAATGAAGAAATTGCACCGGGTACTGGCATAGAGCCGGATCATTTCTGGTCTGAATTTGCCGCCATCCTTAAAGACCTTGCGCCCAAGAATAAGCGCTTGCTAGCTGCGCGCGACGAAATGCAGGCCACTATAGATAGCTGGCATCGGGAAAATCCGACCTTTGATGCAGATAAATACCGCAGCTTTCTTGAAGATCTGGGCTACCTCCTGCCAGAGCCTGCAAACGTAGAGGTAAGCACCTCAAACGTTGATGCCGAGATAGCAACATTGGCCGGGCCGCAGCTGGTTGTGCCGGTCATGAATGCTCGCTACGCCCTGAATGCAGCCAATGCGCGTTGGGGTAGCCTCTACGACGCCCTCTACGGCACCGATGTGATTCCCGAAGATAATGGCGCCGATAAAGGCAAGGGTTACAACCCCGTGCGCGGGGAAAAGGTTATTGCCTACGCCCGTAAGTTTCTCGATACGCACACCCCGCTGGCCAGCGGTTCACATGCTGATGCCACCCGTTACGCGGTTGTTGACGGTGAGCTGGCGGTCAGTCTTAAAGACGGCACTACGCAGGCGCTTGCCAACAAAGAGCAATTTGTGGGTTACGTTGGTGATCTGAGCAAGCCTAGCAACATTTTGTTGGTGAACAACGGCCTGCATATCGATATTCAAGTTGATGCGGAACACCCCATCGGCAAAACCGATCCAGCCAATGTAAAAGACGTTGTGCTGGAAGCCGCGCTGACCACCATTCAGGATTGTGAAGATTCCGTCGCCGCTGTTGATGCTGAAGATAAAGTGGTCGTTTACAGCAACTGGCTGGGTCTGATGAAAGGTGACCTACAGGAATCGCTGGAGAAGGGCGGCAAAACCATTACCCGTCGTCTGGTTGATGATCGAGTATTTACTGCCAAAGATGGCTCCAAGCTGACGCTCCACGGCCGCAGTTTGCTGCTGGTGCGCAATGTGGGTCATTTAATGACCAACGAAGCGATTCTCGATGCCGACGGCAATGAAGTGCCTGAAGGCATCATGGACGGCATGGTTACCGCGCTGGCGTCCATGCATGACCTCAAGCAGACCGGTACATTGCGCAATTCCCGTGAGGGCAGCGTCTATATCGTTAAACCGAAAATGCACGGTCCAGATGAAGTGGCCTTTGCCTGCGAGCTGTTTGATCGGATTGAAGATGCATTGGGCCTGGCCCGCAATACACTGAAAATCGGCATTATGGACGAGGAGCGGCGCACTACGGTCAACCTCAAAGCCTGTATTGCGATGGCGAAAGAGCGCGTCATTTTCATTAACACTGGTTTCCTTGACCGCACAGGTGATGAGATTCACACCAGCATGGAAGCCGGCGCTTTCGTGCGCAAGGCGGATATGAAGCAGCAGGCCTGGATCAAGGCCTACGAAGACTGGAACGTGGATATTGGTCTGGAGTGTGGCCTGTCTGGCAAAGCTCAAATTGGTAAGGGTATGTGGGCTATGCCTGACGAGATGGCCCAGATGATGGATGCCAAAGTCGGCCACCCGAAGGCGGGTGCCAACTGTGCCTGGGTGCCTTCGCCGACAGCCGCAACGCTGCATGTGATGCACTACCACCAAGTGAATGTGGCCGACGTCCAGAAACAACTGGCCGAGCGCCAGCGGGCCGCACTGGAAGACATTCTGACAATTCCGCTTGCCAAGGAAACCAATTGGAGTGCCGAGGAAATCCAAAGTGAGTTGGATAACAATGCGCAAGGTATTCTCGGTTATGTAGTGCGCTGGATCGATGCTGGCGTCGGTTGCTCAAAAGTACCTGACATCAACGACGTTGGTCTGATGGAAGATCGAGCCACCCTACGTATTTCCAGTCAGCATATTGCCAACTGGCTGCGCCACGGGATCTGCACCGAAGAGCAGGTTATGGAAACCCTGAAGCGTATGGCTGAGGTAGTGGATCGTCAGAATGCAGGTGATCCTGACTACGTGAATATGGCGCCAAACTTTGATGACAACGTTGCTTTCCAGGCCGCGTGTGACCTCGTTTTCAAGGGCACCGAGCAGCCCAGTGGCTACACCGAGCCGGTACTGCACGCCCGACGCCGTGAGCTTAAGGCAAAACGCGCGTAAGCGTTTTGCCTAACCGACTTCATACCTGTCAGTGTGAGGCTTGCCCGGCAATTTGCCGGGCTTTTTTTAGATTTTCCAATTATTTCTATTGTATGACGCTTCTGGTTTAATGATTTTCAAAAATTATTAGCATCATCGAGGCATTACCCTTATGAATCTGTCCCGCGTCGATCTCAATTTGCTGGTCTATCTGGATGTCCTGCTGCGCGAAAAGAACGTAACACGTGCGGCAGAGCAGTTGGGTATTACTCAGCCGGCTCTGAGCAATGGTCTACGTCGATTGCGGGAGCTGTTTGGCGACCCGCTGCTGGTGCGAACCAGCGAAGGCATGACGCCAACCGAACGCGCCAACGAATTGCAGCCCCAGGTGCGCGGCATATTGGCTTCGGTAGAAAAAGCCGTGTTGCCGGTGGCCGAGTTTGATGCAGGAACCAGCGCCCGGGTATTTCGCATCATGGCTACCGACTATGCGGAATCAACTCTTTTGGCGCCTCTGCTCAATAAGCTCCGTGAAACGGCGCCTGATATTACGCTGGATATCCTCACGCCCAGTGATGTGTCCTTTCAGGATCTGGAACAGGGCAAAATTGATATGGCGATCAATCGCTTCGATCAGTTGCCCCAATCCTTCCATCAAGCCACCGTATGGCGCGACAGTTTTTCGTGCCTGATGAGCGCTGACAATCCGGTGCTGGAAAACTTCACGCTTGAGAGCTATCTCGAGGCCAGTCATATCTGGGTAAGCAAAACCGGTATGGGTGTTGGACGTGGTATGAGCACAAAAGATCCGCAGCGTCTGGGCTGGGTTGATGAAGCCCTGGGTGAGTCGGGCCATACGCGTCGTATCCGTCTTTTTACTCGTCACTATCAGGTTGCTGCGCTGCTTGCCGGGCAACCGGACCTGATTGCCACGCTGCCCACGCAGGTGGCATTGCTCAATGCCAACGACCCGCGCCTGGCCATCCGCAAACCGCCGTTCATGATCATTCCTATTGAACTGAAAATCGCCTGGAGTCCGCTGTTGCAGCATGATCCCGGACATATCTGGCTGCGCCGCGAAATTGTTGACCTTGGGCAGCGGATTATTCAGGAGTCTCCTAACCGCTGAATACCATTGCCAGCAGATAGTCGATAAAGGCTTCTTTGCTGTGGTCGGCCAGCGGGTGAATTCCGGCAGAATCTTTACCGGTAACCAGTGCCAGTGAGCGGTCCATCAGTGGTCCCAGAGTCACGAACGACACCATCACGCTGGCCAGTATGTCGCGCAGAACCGTTTTTTGTATCCGGTGGATTATGGTTGGGTCGTCCAGCGCAATATTAATGGCCGAGCCGGGCACAAAGTGGCGCGCCAGCCATTCCATTCGAGGCCCTTCACTACTGCCTTCGCGCAGTAATATCTGGCCGTAAGCCGGCACTTCAACTAGTGCGTCGATAAAGGCGCTCATCAGATAGCGGATCCTCGCGCGGTCGTCGCGCAGGCTTTGTGTTTCAGGTTGATACCGAGTCTCAAAGCACAGGGTAAAGCGCTGCTCCACGGTTTCTGCAGCGAGTTTCCACAACGTTTCCTTGTTTTTGAAGTGATACAGGATCAACGGCCTATCCGCGCCGCAGCGCTGGGTGATTTCCCGGAAATTGGTGCCGTCATAGCCGAGACTGGCAAAGCATTCCACGGCGGCGCCAAGAATGGCCTGGCGGGTGGCCTCCTTCTGGCGTTCGCGTTTGCTGGGTAGGGTCATGAAACATTACCGACTATTCATTGACAGACATGTTAGCATAACCTACTGTCACTGACAGTTGTGTCAGCAAATAGAGTCAGGATCATGAGTCAGTTATTAGCCCGAGAAAAGCGATTTCCCTTTCCCATTCCTTATGGCTGGTTCCATGTGGGGCTGGACAATGAAGTTGCGCCCGGAGAGATCAAGCCCGTGCGCTATTTTGGACAAGAGCTTGTATTGTGGCGCTCAGAGTCGGGTGACCTGCATTTGCAGGATGCCTACTGCCCGCATTTGGGCGCCAATTTTGGTGCCGGTGGCGAAGTGGTTGGCGACGGCATCAAGTGTCCCTTTCATCATTGGGTGTTCAATGGTGAGGGTAGGGTGATTGAGATTCCTTATGCCAAACGTCTGAATGAAAAGGCTTGTGTGCGGACTTATCCCTTGGCTGTGCGCCACGGCATTGTCATGGCTTGGTATCATCCGCAGGGCATAGCACCTCTGTATGAGCTCCCCTTTGTCGCGGAGTTGGATGATCCCGACTATGTCACACCGCTTACCACGGTTCACACCATAAAAACCTGCATCCAGGAGATGGGCGAGAATACCGCCGATGGTGCCCACTTTGTCACGGTTCATGGGCATCCCGGCTCGGCAGAATATGGCAATTTTGAATTCCGCGATCATTTTATGATTATGGAAAGCTCGCAGGTTTTTCCAAGCTCCGGTGGGCCCGTGGAAGGTACTCTTAAATCGACCAGTGTCGGTTTTGGTTGGGCAGAAGTGCGCTATCAGACGTTGATTGATGTGTGCATGCTAACGACGAATGTACCGGTAGATGAGGAAACCGTGATGCAATACTTCCACGTATCCTATAAAAACCCGGAGCGCGACCCGAAAATAGATCGCATTGGCGCAGCGTTTAACAAGGAAGTTAACCGTCAGCTTACCGACGATGCGTTTATCTGGGAAAACAAGCGCTATGAACCGTCGCCGAAATTATGTGATGGCGATGGTCCGATCGCTCGCTATCGCAAGTGGGCGCAACAGTTTTACGCGGAGGGCGTTTAATGGCGGCCCTGGATTTTGATCGGCACGAAAACCGTGTGCTCTCGACGATACTCGCCCACTACGCTGAAACCCGGCCAGACGCGGTCTTTTTGCAAGCCGATGAGCGCTGTTTAAGTTACGCCGAGGTGTACGCTCAGGCGCAATGCTACGCAGCAGGCCTGCAGACTATGGGGTTAAATCAGGGGGACCGGCTCTGTCTCTACATGGGGTCCAGCCCGGAGTTTATACTGCTGGCCTTCGCAGCTAACCTGATCGGCGTGCACTGGATTCCAGTGAATACAGATTACCGGGGCGCTTGGCTACGCGACACCCTGAACGATAGTCAGCCAAAGCTGGTGATAACCGATGCAGGCTTTAATGCACGACTGGCTGAAATCGATATTGAGCCGGATGTGAGCGTACGCGTACTCGGCGACAACGACGCCGATTTGTTTGGTGATGTCAGTGCACTGCACGTTCCGGCGATTCATTACGGCGATACCGCATCTATCATGTGGACCTCCGGTACCACGGGGAAATCGAAGGGTGTTATGCAAAGTCATAATGCCTGGGTGCGCAGTGCGCTCAGCGCCGCGCAGATGGGAGGCGTTACCGACGGTGATGTGGCATACAATTGCCTGCCGCTTTACAACTCGGCCGCGTGGGTAACAGGTATTTACCCAGCCCTTGTAACCGGCACAACCTGCGCACTCGATCCGGTATTTTCCGCATCGACCTTCTGGGATCGAACCCGTTATTACAACGCCAGTCACGTCTTTACCCTTGGCGCGATGCATATGTTTCTATGGGCCGCGCCTGCACTCGAGAGTGATAGAGACAATCCGGTGCGCAGTGCGCAGATGGTTCCTATGCCCGATGCGATCCGTGAGCCTTTCAAAGAGCGTTTTGGTATTGATGCAATACACCAGGGCTTTGGGCAGAGTGAAATCATGCTGTTGATGCGCCGGTTTGATGATGGCAATAAAATCTGGCCGCCAAACTCTCTGGGAACGCCAGCCGCAGATATCGACGTGGCCTTGCTGGACGAAAATGATCAACCCGTGCCGGCAGGTCAGCCCGGCGAAGTCTGTATTCGCGAGAAATCCCCCCACGTGTTGTTCAATGGCTATTTTAATAACGCGGCTGCAACCCGCGAAGCCTTTCGCAACGATTGGTATCACACTGGCGACCTGCTGCGCCAGGATGACGAGGGCCACTACTATTTTGTCGACCGTAAAAAGGATCTGATTCGTTACAAAGGTCGCAGCGTGTCGTCGGTAGCGATCGAGGCTATTGCTAGCAATCACCCGGCAATTAGCAGTGTTGCGGTGTTTGGTGTCCCGTCCCGAGAACTCGAATCCGAACACGAAATTATGTTGGTAGCTATTCTGGAAACCGGACAGACGGTAAGCGAAGAAGAACTGGCCCGCTTTATAAACCAGAACGCACCGTACTTTTTTGTGCCGCGCTATATCGAATTTGTCAGCGAGTTGCCAATGACACCAACCCAGAAAGTACAGAAAAACAAATTGCGTGAACGGGGGCTAACTCCCAGTACCTGGGATGCAAAAGCGGCGGGCTTCGAGGTGGAGCGCTAATGGCACAGACAATATCCCAGCTGAAACAGAGATCTGGTAGCTTTGATTGGGGGCACAGTGTTGAGCTGGACGATGTGCGTGGTGAAGTTGCCATTGTTGGTATTGGCGAGACCGAATACAGCGGCCCCTCAGACCGGAATGCAAAAGATATGGCGTTGGCAGCCGTTGCTGCAGCAATAGCGGACGCGGGGCTTAAGCCGCAGGATATTGATGGCTTGATGATCAGCCCCGGTATTAGTGATCAGCTCACCCCTGAGGATTTTCGTCAGCACTTTCAGGTAACGCAGGATATCTGGTTTTCACAGGAGGGCGGCGCAATGATCTGGGGCGCGACCTGCGCTCATACCGCAGCGCATGCTATTCGTGCCCGTAAAGCTAGAAATATTGTGAATGTGTTTGCGGTGGATTGGGCAACAGCGCGTGCCAGAGGAACGGGAACCCCCGGTGACTGGCACGCTAGCGAGCCGATGAAGGCGGGTTTTGAGCTGCCCTATGGCTGGTTTCCCCAGCCGCTGTATTTTGCGACATTTATGCACCGACACATGCACGAATTTGGCACCACGGATGAACAGTTAGCCCAGCTGCCGCTAACCTTTCGTCGTCATGCTAATACCCATGATGGTGCGGTAATGAACGCGCGCACGATGTCGCTGGAGGAGTATCTGGCCCGTCCCATGCTTGCCGACCCCTTTCGGGTTGAAGACTGCTGTCTGATCTCGGATGGTGCTGGTGCTTTCGTCATGTGTGCGGCCGAACGGGCAAAAGATTTTCCGCACCCACAGGTGGTTGTTGAAGGGGTAGGCCGGGGCTGTATTGATGGAGCGCCTTATATCAGCCAACAAAAAAAGCTTACCGCAACGCCACAGACCTTTGCCGCCCCCTGGGCTTATGCCATGGCAGATTGTTCAGCGCAGGATCTCGATGTAATTGCGGTTTACGACTGTTTTTCTGGCACCGCTCTTATGCAGATAGAGGATATGGGTTTTTGCGAGAAAGGCGAAGGGGGAGCCTTTGTTGAAGGCAACCGGCTACATGCCAGTCGTCCGCGGAGCCAGGGTGGAATTCCCTGCAATACTCACGGCGGTCTGCTGTCTCATGCTTATGTACTGGGAATAGCCCACGTAATCGAACTTGTCCGACAGTTGCGCGGTACGGCCCAGAATCAGGTGGATGATGTGCAATTGGCAGCATATGCCGGTTTTACGGCTGACGAAGGGGCGACAATGATTTTGAGTAACCGCTGCTGAAGGACGACTACATGGACTGGAATGATCCCTTGATTGCGCCGTTTTGGGCGGCGAGTGAACGCGAACAGCTGGTGACCTGTTGTTGCAAAAATTGCGCGCTGGATATCTGGTACCCGGAAAATCAGTGTTCTCAGTGCGGTGGCAACACCACGTGGCGGGAGTTGGGCAAGAGCGCCCGGTTACTGTCCTGGACAACGGTTCGCCGACAGATTAATGGCGCCTTTGAGGTGCCATATACGCCAGCGATTGTTGTACCTGACGACGCACCTACCGTTCAGCTCGTTACGCAGTTGTTTTTATCGGAAGGCCAGACGCCGTATTGTGATATGCCACTGGAATTGATTTTTCGAACATTAAAACCCTTGCAGGGCGAACCGTTTATAGCGCCGGTTTACAGGGAGTATCGCACATGAATTTTCAGGTTAGTCCGTTATCTGAGGCGCTGGGCGTAAGAATAGATGATTTTGATTTTGCCGCTGACCTGAGTCGTTCTGAACGTGAAAAACTCACAGCCTTGTGGCTAGAGCATGGCATGC